>CAZXJB010000039.1:4215-19920 GCA_964640965.1 uncultured Actinomycetes bacterium
CGGCGGCATCGACGGCGTCCTCGCGTGCGGGACGACGGGCGAGGGCATCCTGCTCTCGGCCGAGGAGCGCCGGGCCGTCGCCGAGGCGTTCCTCGCCGCCCGGCCCGAGGGGTTCCAGGTCGCCGTCCACGCCGGGGCGCAGACCACGGCCGAGACCGCCGCGCTCGCCGCCCACGCGCGGGCGGCCGGCGCCGACGCGGTCGCGGTCATCGCGCCGCCGTACTTCCCCCTCGATGCCGAGGAGCTCCTCGCGCACTTCCGCGCCGCCGCCGAGGCCTGCGCGCCGCTGCCGTTCTACGTCTACGAGTTCGCCGGCCGCTCCGGCTACGCGATCCCCGTTGCCGTGATCGAGCGCCTGCGCGAGGTCGCCCCGAACCTCGCCGGCCTCAAGGTCTCGGACACGCCCTTCGAGGCCGTCCGGCCGTACCTCATCGAGGGGCTCGACGTGTTCATCGGGTCCGAGCCCCTCGTCCTCGAAGGCATGGAGCACGGCGCCGTCGGGGCCGTCTCCGGCCTCGCGACGGCCTGGCCCGAGGTCGTGGCCGCCCTCGTCCGCGACTGGGACCCGATGGCCCACGCCCGCGTCGTGGACCTGCGCGAGCGCCTGGCGGCCCTGCCCTTCCACGCCGCCCTGAAGCACGTGCTCGGCGCGCGCGGGGTCCCGGTGCGCCCCGACGTCCGCCGTCCGCTCCGCGGCCTCACCCCGTCCGAGCGCGAGCTCGTCCTCGCCCTCGCGTGACTCGGCCCTCGGTCCGAACCCCGCGGGCGATCCCCCAGTCGATCGCCCTGGGCGGTGGCCGCGGCGTGACCCCCCTGCGCTCGTCGCCGACGCGCCGACGACGGGATCCCCGAGGCGTCTCAGGACCCGGAGCACGTCTGCCCGGGCCTGGCGGACGCCTCCGTGGATCTCAGCGGGCAAACGAACGGTCTCCTCACGGGCTTACCGAAGCGGGAAGGATGTCGACATCCGCACCCTGGAGCCGACCATCTTGAGCGAAGAGGAGCCCCACCGGCCGCCCGAAGCGTTCGAAGCCTTCTTCCGTCGGGAGTATCCGCAGCTCGCGAAGGCGTTGTTCTTCGTCACCCGGTAGCGGGGCGGAGGCGGAGGACCTGGTCCAGGAGGCCATGGCCCGTGCTCTGGAGCGCTGGCCCCGCGTCCGCGTGATGGAGTCCCCCGCGGGTTACGTATACCGGATCGCCGTGAACCTGCATCGGCGCCGGCTCCGCCGCGCGTTCCGCGAGACGCCAGCACCCGGAGGCACGGCGTCCCTCGCCCCGGATCCGGCGGAGATCGCCGAGGTCCGGGAGAAGGTCCTGCGGGCCCTCGCGTGTCTGTCTGCCGATCAACGGGTCGCCCTCGTTCTCGTCGAGTGGCTGGGCCTGTCGCCCGAGGAAGCTGGGCGGGTGCTCGGCATCAAGGCGGTTTCGGTCCGTGGCCGGTTGCACAGGGCGAGAGCCGCGCTGAAGGAGTGTCTCGGGAGGACTCGATGACCGAACTCAAGCAGATCCTGCAGAGCGCGCTGACCGACTTCCACCCGGCCCACGACGCGCTCGAGCGCACCCTCGAGAAGTTCAACCGGCGAGGGCGGCGCCAGCGTATGGCGGCGGCGGCCGTCGCCTCCCTCGTCTCATTCGCCGCCACGGCGTTGGTGTTCCTGGCGTTCGGCGGCGTCGGAGAGAAGCCGGCATCCTCGCAGGTGCGCACGCGACTGGAGGCGCGCCTGGTGAGTTCCGATGAGCGGATCGGTGAGCTCGCCGAAGCGCAACGCGCGGCGCGCGCACGCCTGTCTGAGGCGCGCGCGCTTTCGGCGGAGCTCGAGAGCTTGCTGGCGGAGCTGGAGAGCCGGATCGAAGAGGCATCCTCACCCGAGGTCAGACAGCAGATCGCCGAGCAGATCCAGGACGCCCGCACGGCTCTGGCCAAACACGAGGACGAGGCCGCCCGGCTGCAAGAGAAGCTGGCTGAGCTATCCGAGAGAGTCGCGGGACTGCGGGGACAGCAGCGGGTGCTTCGCGAGTGGCTTGCCTCCCTGGTGGATCATCCAGGCTCATGAGTCGCGAGGACTCCGACGGGTCCGCCCGAAGCCTCCCGCGGATCGACCCGGACGCCCTGCCCCTGCGCATCGTCTGCGGATGCGGTCGCGTGATCGAGCTCTGGATGACCGCCACGGCTTCCGCCGATGCTCGGATCAAGGCGTCCGACGTCCACGTCGAGCGAGGTGATCCAAGGGCCATCCTCACCCCCCTGGAGGGCAGAGTGCTGGCTCTCGTCGCGCAGGGGTACAGCGACCAGGAGATCGCCCACCTGCTCAGCATCTCCGTGCACAGCGTCAAGCACGCCGTTCGCAGTTCGCTCGTTCGCCTGGGCGCGCGGAACCGAACGGAAGCTGCCGTGCGGGCACTCGTAGATGGTCAGCTCCCCGCGGCAACGATCGCGACCTCAGGCACGGACGGCTCGCACGAGCGCTCGGATGCGCTCGACGCCGCAGGCCCAGCCATCCACCATGCCGGTGTGGCGGGTAGCCGAGTCCCGAGGAAGGAGTGAGACTGGATGAACGATCGACGCGTCCATCGTCGGAGCCTGGAGCTCCTGGTTGCCTTCGGGCTGTCGACGCTCGTTGGGTCCACGATGGTTGCTGCCGCGAGCTCAGCCAACCCTGGCTTCGAACCGGCTCAGGCAGGAGAGGCAACTTACGTGCTGAGCAACCTCAGCGTCACCTACCCGTTCGCGAGCCCGGTCCCGGGCGAGGACGAACAGCCCGATCCTTCCCGCGCGCTTGTGACGTACGACGCGGCGTGGTCTGGAGACGAGTTCCCCGGCACGGCCGAGTGTAGGCTGATGGTCGCTGACCAGGCCGGGGATCAGGTGGGTGAAGTCTTCTTCGAACTCACCGCCGTGGAGACCCTCGCAGCGGGCTTGGGGCAGGAGGTCGCTGTCTCGGCGGCCCCCGCGACCGCGACGGGAGAGTGTGCGCAGGGTTCGTATCCCGCCGACGCCAACTACTCGTTCACCGATATGGCCACCGACGACGCCGCCGGAGGCGCGACGGTGTGGGCCACCGTCAGGTGGACCGGCGGCTATCCATCGGTCCGGTCCTGTGAAGCCAAGGTCACCCTGTCGACCGGTGCGGTCGAGTCGCAGACGTTCAACCTGGATGTGGGCGACGGTGAGCGGGTTCCGATCGCCATCCTGCCGAACGAGGATGCGGCCACCGTGCGCGCGGTCGAGGCGACCTGCGGGCCGGTCACAGCTGCCTGAGGCGGGTCGAAGCCACGCCCAGGCCCACCAGGTACCCGGACCGGCTGTGGGAACCAACGGGGAGGCACGCAGTGGATCAGGGCGAAGTGCGAAGGATTCTCCTGGCGGCCGTGGCACTCATCGGGCTTCTCGCGGGTGGTCTGCTCAGCCTCGGTCTCCGACCGGCTACGGCGCAAACGTGCGAGTTCTACACCTGGACCGGCGGCCCCGACCGGGACGTGAAGACCGACACCGTAGGCCGACGCGACACCTGGTACATGCGGGGAGGTCCTGACTATGGGCGATCGCTTGCCTGCAACGACCCGGCGATCTACGGAGAAGACGAGGGCGACGACATCGGTGGCGGGTCGGGCGAAGACTACCTGCTTGGAGGCAACCAGGCAGACGCCGTCTACGGCGGGCAGGGCGACGATGGTCTCTCTGGGGATGCCGGGGGCGACAACATCTACGATCTCGAAGGTCCAAACACCGGCGCCCCCAACGACGTGGACGTCGGCGAAGGCAGGGGCGGAGACGACCGCATCGAGTTCAGCGACGGGGACACATACGACCTGGCGGTCGGCGGCGCCGGGACGGACGTGTGCGTCACGGACAGCCGTCCGGCCGAGGAAGATCCGACGTGCGAATCCTGAGTGGTCGCACACCCTGACGTAGGATCGGCGCAGGTTCAGGGGAATGGGAAGCGCGCGGTAGGGGGCCCACGCTGAGGGTCGACTCCGGGCCGTCGATCACTACCCCTGGATACGGTGATCGGCCCTGGCCGCCCGGGCAGCAACACCTAGTCGATCCGCGGCGACCGAAAGGCCAGCTACGCGTCCGCAACGATCGTTAGAGTGGCATGACGGGGTGGTCGCGCGAGCAGGTCAGGGCAGCACCGGCGGCAGCGTCACCCCTCGAGGAGCGCCCGCAGCTCGGGCAGGGAGGAGATCGTCGGGCCCTGCCAGTCGTCGGGCTCGGGGCGCAGCACCTCGGCCGGCTCCGAGGGGTCCACGATCCGCACCGGGTGCATCCCCACGGCCTGCGCGCCGGTGAGCTCGCGGTAGCCCCCGTCGCCGACGTACAGGCAGGCGCTCGGCTCCACCCCGAGCCCCTCCGCGGCGGCGAGGTAGATCCGGGGGTCGGGCTTGCGCAGGCCGACCTCGCACGAGAAGACCAGGACCTCGATCAGGCCCGCGAGGGGCGAGGCGTGCCAGAAGCCCGGCGCGTCGGGCGCGCACATGCTGACCATGGCCGTGCGGTAGCCGCGCTCGCGCAGCCACGCGAGCGTCTCGACCGCTCCCGGCTGGGGCCGGAAGCGCTCCTCGTAGAGCCGGCGCCGGGCCGCGACCGCCCGCGCGAGGCCCGCCTCGTCGGGGCGCACCCCCGCCCGCTCGCAGATCGCCCGGACGTTCTCCTCGACGGTCCGGAACCCCCCGGTCTGCCGCTCGATCAGGGTCTCGCGCCAGCCCCGCCGGAAGGCCTCCGGATCCATCCCGACGGCGGCGGCCATCTCGGCGAAGAGCCGCTCCCAGTCGGCCAGGGGGAACTCCGGCACGAGCGTGCCGAACAGGTCGAAGACGACGGCGCGGATCTCGCTCAGGCGGGCGTCCCGGCGGCCTTCCGCCGCTCCTCCTCGACGAGCATGCGCCGCAGCACCTTGCCGATCAGCGTCTCCGGCAGGGCCTCGCGGAACTCGATGAGCTTGGGCACGCGGTAGCCGGTCAGCCCGTTCGCGGGGTCCCGGCACCAGGCGAGGATCTCCTCGGGCGTGGCCGTGACCCCCTCCTTCAGCACGACGAAGGCCTTCACGGCCTCGCCCGTCCGCTCGTCGGGCACGCCGATCGCCGCGCACTTGGCGACCTTCGGGTGGCGGTAGAGGACGTCCTCGACCTCGTTCGGGTACACGTTGAAGCCCGAGACGATGATCATCTCCTTCAGCCGGTCGACGATCCGGAAGTAGCCGTCCTCGTCCATCACGGCCACGTCCCCGGTGTGGAGCCAGCCGTTGCGGATGGCGAGCGCGGTCTCCTCGGGCCGACGCCAGTACCCGACCATCACCTGCGGGCCGCGCACGCAGAGCTCGCCGCGCTCGCCCGGCCCGAGCACGCGGTCGGGGTCCTCGAGGGAGACGATCTTGCAGTCCGTGTCCGGCACGGGCAGGCCGATGCCCGAGCGCCGCCCGCCCCGGAGCGGGTTCGCGTGCGTGACCGGCGAGGCCTCCGTCAGCCCGTAGCCCTCGACGAGCGTCGCGCCCCCCGTGATCTCGGCGAAGCGTTCGGCGACCGCCGCCGGGAGCGCGGCGCCGCCGGAGACGCACGCCTTGATCGAGCGCAGGTCGTACTTCGGCGTGAGCGGCGAGTCGTTGAGCGCCATGAACAGCCGCGGGACCCCCGGGACGAAGGTCGGCTTCTCGTGGGCGATCGCCCCGAGGACCATGTGGAGGTCGCGCGGGTTCGGCACGATGATCGCCTTGCCCGCCGTCGCGATCGCGACGTTCATCGCGAGCATGCCGAAGGAGTGGAAGAACGGCAGCGCGCAGAGGATCGCCTCGGCCCCGTCCTCGAGCTCGAGGTAGCGGGCGCCCTGCAGGGCGTTGGCCACGATGTTGCGGTGCGAGAGCATCGCGCCCTTGGAGACGCCCGTCGTCCCGCCCGTGTAGATGAACCCGGCCGGCTCGCGCTCCACGTCGACGGCCACCCCGGGCGGGACCGGGCCCGCCGAGGCCATGAGCTCGTGCCAGCGCTTGACCGACGCGCCCGGGGGCACCGGCGGCCAGGGCTTGCCCGCCTGGCGCTGGGCCTTCTTGAGCTTCAGCGCGGGCGCGAGCTGCTTCTTCGGGAACGGCATGTAGTCGTTCAGGCGCAGCACCACGACCTCGGGGACGCCGACCTCGGCGAAGACGTCGGCGAAGTCCTGGTACAGCAGGTCGAGCACGAACACGACCTTCGGCTCGGCGTCCCGGAGCTGGTGGGCCATCTCCCGCTTCGTGTACAGCGGGTTGTTGCCGACCACGACGGCGCCGATCCGGGCCGTGGCGTAGTACGTGATCAGGTACGCGGGGCAGTTCGGCGTCACGAGCGCCACCCGGTCCCCCCGCCCCACGCCGAGCCCCGCGAGGACGGCCGAGGCGCGCTCGACCTCGGCGAGGAGCCGGCGGTAGGAGAGCCGCTTCCCGAACCAGGCGATGGCCGGGCGGTCGGGGAACCGGCGGGCCGAGGCCTCGAGCATCCCGAAGACCGAGACGTCGGGGTAGGGCTCGAGCGTCTTGGGCACGCCGGGCGGGTAGCTCGCGAACCACGGGCGGTGCTCGGTCACGGGAGGCATCATGCCATGCGCGCGGCCGGGCCGCGACCGGTAGGCTGCGCCTCAGCATGGCCGACTGGCTCGAGGACCTCCGCGCCGCCGCGGCGGCCGCCGTGCCGCCCTGGGAGGGCGAGCTCGACCTGCCGGGCCTGATCGAGCCGGTCGAGGTCCTGCGCGACGAGCACGGCATCGCCCACATCACCGCGGCCTCCCTCGAGGACCTGTTCCGGGCGCAGGGCTTCGTCGTCGCCTCCGAGCGACCCTTCCAGCTCGAGCTCCTGCTTCGGGCCGCGAACGGACGCCTGGCCGGCATGGTCGGGGAGCCCGCGCTGCCCGCCGACCGCTTCGCCCGCACCGTCGGGTGGCACCGGGCCGGGGCGAGGATCTGGGCCTCCTGGGACGAGGGCTCCCGGCGGATCGTCCGCGCCTACCTCGAGGGTGCGCTCGCCTGGCTGCGGACGATGCCCGCCCCGCCCGCAGAGCACGCCGTCCTCGGCCTCGCGCCGTCCCTGCCGGAGGACGGCCCGTCGTGGGCCGCCGCGAGCGCCTGGATGAGCTGGAACCTCTCGGGCAACTGGGACGAGGAGCTCGTGCGCGCCGAGGTCGCCGAGCGCCTCGGGCCGGAGGCCGTCCGGGACCTGTTCCCCGACCTTCCCGACGTCCGCTTCCCGGTGGCGGGCAGGCGGCCGGCCCCGAGCGGGCTCGACCTGCTCGATGCCGCGCCACCGCGTCCCCCGGGCCGGGGCTCGAACGAGTGGGTCGTGGCGGGCTCGCGCAGCGAGACCGGCGCCCCGCTGCTCGCCAACGACCCCCACCTCGCCGTGCTCGTGCCCTCGCTCTGGTTCGCCTGCCATCTGCGGGCCCCGGGGTACGAGGCCGCGGGCGTGGCGCTGCCCTTCGCGCCGGGCATCGTCATCGGCCGGACGCCGCGCCACGCCTGGGGGCTCACGAACGTCGGCGGGGACACCCAGGACCTGTACCTGGAGCGCCTGGACGCGGAGGGCCGGGCCGCACGCTTCCGCGACGCGTGGGAGCCGCTCACCGTCCACCGCGAGGAGATCGAGGTCCGCGGGCGGGCCAACCCCGAGGTGCTCGAGGTGCGCGAGACCCGGCACGGCCCGATCCTCGACGCCTACGTCGTCGGGATCGCCCAGCCCGAGATCGTGGAGGGCGCGCTGCGGGAGACCTACGCCCTGCGCTGGGTCGGCGCGGACTGCGCGATCGCCCCGATCACGCTCGTGCGGATGGCGCAGGCCGCCGACTTCGCCTCGTTCCGCGAGGCGCTCCGCGGATGGCTCTCGCCCGGCCAGAACGTCGTCTACGCCGACGCGGGCGGCACGATCGGCTACCAGTGCACCGGGCGCTACCCGATCCGCCGCCGCTCCGACGGCACGACGCCGGTGCCCGGCTGGGACGGCGAGCACGAGTGGGACGGCTGGATCCCCTTCGAGGAGCTGCCCTTCGACGTGGATCCGCCCGAGGGCTTCCTCGCGACCGCCAACAACCGCATCCACGAGGAGACCTACCCGCACCTGATCGGCGTGGACTGGACCCCCCCGTCGCGGATCCGTCGGATCGCGGAGCTGCTCGAGGCCGAGCCCGAGCACTCGGTGCGCAGCTTCGCGGCGATGCAGGTCGACGTGGTGAGCGTGCCGGCGCGGGAGCTCGCGGCGGTCCTGGGTTCGCTCGAGCCGGCCGACGAGCGGCAGCGGGCCGCGCTCGAGCTCCTGCGCGGCTGGGACGGCGCGCTCGAGGTCGACTCGGCCGCCGCCTGCGTGTACGCCGCGTGGTGCCACCGCGTCGCCGAGCGGACCCTGCGACCGGCGCTCGACGACCGCCTCTTCACCCACGCCTACGGGCGGTCCACCTCGATCGGCCGCTGGCGCGCCGTCGTCCTCCCCCACCTGCTCGCGAACCCGTCGGCGCGGTGGTTCGGGGGGGATGGCCCCGAGGCGCGCGACCGGGTGCTGCGCGCGGCCCTCGACGACGCCCTCGACGAGCTCGAGGCCCGGCTCGGCCCCGACCCCACGACCTGGCGCTGGGGAGACCTGCACCGGGTGGTCTTCGCCTCGCCCCTCGCGGCGCTGCCCGGGCTCGGCCAGCTGTTCTCGGCGGGCGTGGTCCCGACCGGCGGCGACGACGACACGGTCCTGCAGGGCGCCTACGAGCCCGAGCGGGGGTACGAGGCCGTCGTCGTGCCCTCCTGCCGCCAGATCCACGACCTGTCGAGCCCCGACGGCTCGAGCCTGGTCCACCCACCCGGCCAGTCGGGTCACCCCGCCTCGGCGGCCTGGTCCGACCTCCTGCCGCTGTGGGCCGCGGGCGAGCGGATCCCCCTGCCCCTCTCCCCCGAGGCCGTCCGCCGCTCGGCCCGGCACGAGCTCCGGCTCCGGCCGACGCCCTGAGCCCGCACGCGGTACCATCCCGGCGCCATGCCCCGCTCGAGATCCCGCCGGCGGACCCGGAGCCGGCCCTACGCCGCCCCCCCGCCGCGGCGGCGCCCGAAGGAGAGCCCGCGGTGGTACGGGTTCCTCGTGCTCGGGCTCATGGCCGTCGGCGTCGCGACGATCGTCCTGAACTACATGGGCCTCATGCCCGGAGAGAGCCAGCCGCTGTGGCTCTGGGTCGGGCTCGCGTTCATCGCGGGCGGGTTCGTCGCGGCGACCCAGTGGCGTTGACCTGCGGAATCACACCGCTGTAAGTCTTCCACAGCCTCATCCACACCCGTGGAAAAAACCGCGGCTAGCCCCCCTCCGGCGCCCGGCGGACGACCTCCATCGGCTCGCCGCAGTGCCGGGGGATCTGCAGCTGCCCGAGCCGGGTGACCCGGAACTCGGTCCCGCACTCGCCGCACACCAGGTACACCTCGAGCTCCTCGACGTCCTCGGGCTCGGTGCGCTCGCGGGGCCCGGGGCCGGAGACGAGCCGCAGCGCGGCGATCCCGAGCCAGGCGATGAGCGCGCCCATCGCGACGGCCGAGAGGATGAGGAGCGCCGTCCGCACGGGGCCAGTGTACGGACGAGCCCCTGACCAGCGCGAACGGACCTGCCGGGATGTCCAATCGTCCGCGTCGCGCCGGGCCATCCGGCCCGTTGGCGCGCGGCCGGCGTGCGCCACCCTTGAGGGTATCCGGACGAGGAGGAGGCCAGGAGAACGGGCAAGTTCGGCACGACCCCGGCCCTGAGGAGGGCCGTTCGTCGCACGACGCGCAACCGCACCGGGAGGACGATGGATGAGCAGGTACGTCGATGAGCTGATGGCGGACGTCGTGGCCAGGAACCCGGGCGAGCCCGAGTTCCACCAGGCCGTCCGCGAGGTGGCTGAGTCGGTCGAGCTCGCGCTCGAGCGCCACCCCCAGTACCGCAAGGAGAAGATCCTGGAGCGCATCATCGAGCCCGAGCGCGTGATCATGTTCCGCGTGCCGTGGGTGGACGACCGGGGCGAGATCCAGGTCCACCGCGGCTACCGCGTCGAGATGAACAGCGCGATCGGGCCGTACAAGGGCGGGCTGCGCTTCCACCCCACCGTCTACCTCGGCCTGCTGAAGTTCCTCGCCTTCGAGCAGGTGTTCAAGAACGCCCTCACGACGCTGCCGCTCGGCGGCGGCAAGGGCGGGTCGAACTTCGACCCCAAGGGCAAGAGCGACGCCGAGGTCATGCGCTTCTGCCAGTCCTTCATGACCGAGCTGCAGCGGCACATCGGCCAGTTCACCGACGTGCCGGCCGGCGACATCGGCGTCGGCGCCCGCGAGATCGGCTACCTCTTCGGCCAGTACAAGCGGATCCGCAACGAGTTCACGGGCGTCCTGACCGGCAAGGGCATCGACTGGGGCGGCTCGCTCATCCGGCCGGAGGCGACCGGATACGGCGCCGTGTACTTCGCCGAGGAGATGCTCGAGACCCGCGGCGAGACCCTCGAGGGCAAGGTGTGCCTGGTCTCGGGCAGCGGGAACGTCGCCCAGTACACCGTCGAGAAGCTCCTCGACTACGGGGCGAAGCCGATCACGCTCTCGGACTCGAACGGGTTCATCCATGACCCGGCCGGGATCGATCGCGAGAAGCTCGCGTTCGTGATGGAGCTGAAGAACGAGAGGCGGGGCCGGATCCGCGAGTACGCGGAGCGCTTCCCCGGCGTCACCTACGCGGAGGCCGACGCGAAGGCCGACCACAACCCCCTGTGGGACATCCCGGCCGACTGCGCGTTCCCGAGCGCGACCCAGAACGAGATCAACGGCAAGGACGCAGCGAACCTGCTGAACAACGGCGTCTACGTGGTGAGCGAGGGCGCGAACATGCCCTCGACGCCCGACGCCGTCGATCAGTTCGTCCGGGCCGGCATCCTCTACGGGCCCGGCAAGGCGGCGAACGCCGGCGGCGTCGCGACCTCGGGCCTGGAGATGTCGCAGAACGCGCTGCGCCTGGCGTGGACCCGGGAGGAGGTCGACGCCCGCCTGCACAGCATCATGAAGGCGATCCACCGGACCGTGCGGGAGACCGCCGAGGAGTACGGCCAGCCCGGCAACTACGTCGTCGGCGCCAACATCGCCGGCTTCGTGAAGGTCGCCGACGCCATGCTCGACCAGGGCGTGGTCTGAGCACGTGCAAGGCCTGGGGAGGGCCGGCTCCGCCCGCGGAGCCGGCCCTCCCCCTTTACGAGGGACCGCTCTGATGGCAACATGCAGCCTCTCGCTGGTGGGGGACCGAGGGGAAGGAGGTCCCGGGACGTGAAGAAGATCGAGTGCTACATCCAGCCTTTCGACTTCGACACGGTCGCGCACGCGATGGCCGTCGAGGGCGTGGTCGGCATGAGCGTCACCGAGGTCCGCGGCTTCGGCGTCCAGCGCGGCTTCCGGCGTGGGGAGGAGGCCAAGCCCGGCGAGTACATCTTCCGCCCGAAGATGAAGGTGGAGATGGTCGTCTCCGACGGCGACGTCGACCGCATCATCGAGGCGATCATGGCCTCCCTGAAGAGCCACATGATCGGCGAGGGCAAGATCTTCGTCTCGCCGATCGAGGACGCGATCAGGACGCGGACCGGGGAGCGCGGCGAGGCCGCGATCCACTGAGGCGCCGCTCCGGCGCGACGAGCCTCGCGAGCGCCGAGCGGGCGAGCGGCGCCGCCGCGACCACGAGCGGCGCGGGCCCGGTGAGGACCGCGCCGGCCAGCCCCTCGGCGATCTCGTGCTCGATCCGGAGGCGGGTGAGGCCCGAGCCGACCACCCACGTGACGCGACCGAGCTCGGGCTCGACCTCGAGCACCTCGAAGCGCATCCGCGCGCCGAGGGCGACGAGCTCGCCCTCCAGCCCGGGGTGGAGCAGGCCCTCGCTCGGGCGGGTGCGGACGAACCCGGCCCACTCGGCCCACCGCTCGAGGGTCCGCACCCGCGCCCACACGAGGTACTTGCTCGCGGCCCCGCGCCGACGGATCCGGATCGTCGTCACGCCACCATGATGGAACGCCGAACGGGGGCACGGCGTCTCCAGGTTCGACATGATGCCCCTCGTGACCGAGCGGACGGACCGGGCGGGGACCGCGGCGGCGGGCTCCTCGCTCGAGGAGCTGTACCGGCGCCACGCCGACGACGCCCTCGCTCTCGCGTTCCTGCTCACGGGGGACCGGGCGCTCGCCGAGGACCTCGTCCAGGACGCCTTCGTCCGGGTCCTCGGCCGGTTCCACGACCTGCGCAGCCGGGACGCCTTCTGGTGGTACCTGCGACGGACGATCGTGAACCTCGCGCACTCCCACTTCCGCCGCCGCCGCGTCGAGCGCGCCTGGATGGAGCGCCAGCGGCCGGAGACGACGGCCCCCGCGGGCCCCGACGTCGAGGAGCGCGACCGGCTGCTCGCCGCGCTCATGACCCTGCGGCCCGAGCAGCGGACCGCGGTCGTCCTGCGGTACTTCGAGGACCTGTCGGAGGCCGACACCGCCGAGGCGCTCGGCCGCCCGGTCGGAACCGTGAAGTCCATGGTCTCCCGCGGCATGGACCACCTCCGGAAGGAGCTGGCCGAGGATGCCTGACCTCGAGACCCGGATGCCCGAGCTGCTGCGCCGCGCGACGGCCGGCCTGCACGCCGACGACGCGCTCGCCCGACGGACCCTGCGCCGCGCCCGCCGCCGTCGGGCCCGGAACGCCGTCGCGGCCGGCGCCTCGGCGGCGCTGCTCCTCCTCGGGCTCGCGCTCGGCGCCCGGGAGCTCGTCTCGGCCACCCGGCTCACCCCGGCCGACGACGGCACCCCCACGCCGTCCACCGAGGTCACCCCGAGCCCGACCGGCCCGGAGGCCTCGCTCCCCGCGCCGGTGCTCCGCACGCGCGATGCGATCCTCGCGGCGATCCAGACGGGCGACCTGGGCGCGCTCGAGGCCCTCATCGACCCGGACCGCTTCTCCTACAACTTCGACGACGGCAGCAACCCCGTGCCCGAGTGGCGGAGGGACCCGTCCGTGCTCGAGCCGCTCGCCGAGATCCTCCGGATGCCCTTCGCGACGCGCGAGGGCACCCCCGACGTCGGCACCGTCTACGTGTGGCCGGCGCTCACGGAGGCGGACCTCGCGCACCCGAGCGATGCCGAGCGCGCCATGCTCGAGCGGCTCGGCATCTCCGAGCGCGAGCTCACGCGGATGCTCGAGGCCTTCGGCGCCTACGTCGGCCCGCGGACGGGGATCGCGCAGGACGGGACCTGGCTCTTCTACACGGTGGGCGGCGACTGAGCCCGGTCCGGCTACGGCAGCCGGATGTGGCGCCGCAGGAAGTCCAGCACCGCGCCCCACTGCCGGATCTCCTCCTCCACCACGTAGGAGGAGTGGCCGGCCGGGTAGCTGTAGACCTCGACCTCGCCGCCGCGCTCGCGCAGCGCGTTCACGTAGTTGTAGGCCTGGCCCGGGACGCAGCGCGTGTCGTGCTCACCGATCAGCACCAGCACGGGAGCCCGCACGCGATCGACGTAGGTGATGGGCGACCGCTCGCGGACGAGGTCGGGGATCTCGTGGACCACGCCGCCGAGGAGCGAGCGGTCGTAGGCCTGCAGGGACGGCGCCGACTCGTCGTAGGAGGCCGCGTAGTCCCCGACCGGCACCCCCGCCACCCCGGCGGCGAACCGGTCCGGGTGCGTGCCGAGCGCGAGGAGCGTCACGTACCCGCCCCAGGACCACCCGCCGATCACCGCGCGCTCGGGGTCGGCGACGCCGCGCGCGACGAGGTCGTCCAGGCCGGCGACGGTGTCCTCCACCTCCGGGAAGCCGATGTTGCCGATGATGGAGTCCCGCCACCGCCGCCCGTACCCGGTCGAGCCCCGGTAGTTCACCATCGCCACGAGGAACCCCGCGTCCACCAGCATCTGCACGTCCGGCCACCAGGTGTCGTGGTAGAGCCAGCTGGGACCGCCGTGCACCTTGAGGTACACGGGGTGGGGTCCCCCGCCCTTCGGGAAGACGAGCCAGCCGTGCACGAGGTCGCCGGCGGGGTTGCGGAACAGCCACTCGCGGTACGGCGCGCCCTCGCGCAGGCCCGGACGCTCGGGCTGCAGCAGGATCTCGCCCCGGTCGTCGAGCAGCCGGGACGCGGCGTGGCCGCTCGAGACCCGCAGCCACACCGACCCGTCCGGCCGGACGCGGGCGCCGTGGATCTCGCCGCGGGGGTGACGGACCTCGGTGAGCGTGCCGCTCGGGAGGTCCACCCGGTACAGCTGCGGCCGCCCCCGGAACAGGTGGACCACGAGGATGGACCTCGCGTCCGGCCACCAGTCCACCGGGATCACCTCCCCGGGCAGCTCGAACCGCAGGTCCGTCCGCTGCCCGGAGGCGAGGTCCCACACCGCCGGACGGCCGAGGTCCTCGCGCTCGTGGAGCACGAGCAGGCGCTGGTCGCCCGGGATCGGCGACCAGGCGAACGCGTCCAGCCCGAGGCCCGGGCCGTCCGCGAGCTCGCCCGCCACCCGGCCGGTCGCCGCCTCCACCACCACGAGCCGGCGGTGGATGTTGTCTCCGTCCTGGGCCGCCGAGACGCACACGAGCTCCTCGTCGGCCGACAGCCCGCCGACCTCGGAGCCCTCGAGGTGGAAGTCGGTTCCTCCGATCGAGAGTGCGTCGACGTCCCGGAGGATCTCCTTGGCGGGACCCCCGTCCTCGGAGACGTACAGGCCGAACCCGTCGCGGTCCGCGATCACGCCCACGACCCGGCGGCGCCCCACCGCGAGCCCGTCCGGCCACCCGACGGGGGCCCCGGGCAGGAGCTCGCGCGGCGCGCCGCCCTCGAACGGCACGGCGAGCCACCGCCCCGACTCGTCGCCGGTGGGGTCCGAGAACCAGATCGCCTCGGAGCCGTCGACCGAGATCGTGGCGTAGATCACGCCCACCGCCTCGTCGGTGAACCGCCGGCGGGCCCCGGTCGCGACGTCCCAGGCGTAGCCCTGGAAGGACCCGCTCTCGTCGGAGGTGAGGACCGCTCGGTCGGGCACGTGGCGGGCCCAGTTCGGCAGGGTGAGCGTCGGGGCGCGGAACCGCTCCTGCCACAGCGGGACGGACGAAGCGGACATCGGCCGGCAGCCTAGCACGCGCGGACCCCTCCCCGTCCCCCGCCGCCGAGCGGCCGGGGCCGTCTCGGTCTCGCGCCCGTCAGACCCCGGGCACCAGCGTGACCGGCACCTCCGCGAGCTGCGAGACGACCCCGCCGGGACCGAGCGCGAGCGCCTGCACGGCCCCGGGCATCCGCCCGGGCACGTAGAAGGCGAGGCGAGCCTCGAACCGCCCCCGGCACCCCGCGCCGCAGCCGATCCCGACCTCCATCGCCGCGAGCTCCGAGCCCTCGGCGTCCACCACCCGGACGAGGACCCGCCCGTCCGCGGTCGCCGCCACACCACGGATGGTCACCGGACTCAGGACCTCATCGTCCGGCCGCGGGACGCGGATCCGGATCGTCCCCGAGGGCGAGACGCTCACCCACGGGCTCGCCGTCGATGTGCCGGGGGGTGGGGTGCGCTCCAGCGCCTCGGTAGCGCGCTCGAGCCCGCGGGTGCACCCCACGAGCAGCAGCAGCGCGAGCAGCGCGGAGCAGGCGCGCACGGGACGATGATGCCACCACGCCGCGGGCTCAGCCCGCGGGGGACGCCCTCGGCGAGCGCGCCGGCCGGCGGGCCTCGGGGGGACCCACGACCCGGGGGGTCGGCCG
>CAZXJB010000040.1:0-19062 GCA_964640965.1 uncultured Actinomycetes bacterium
AGCAGGGTGAGCGGCCCTCGGCGCGCGGGGGCGCGACGCCAAAGCCCGACGGCGCCCGCGGCCAGCGCGAGCAGCCCCGCGGCGAACGTCGCCGCGCCGCTCCAGGAGCTCCAGCCCGCGAGCGTGCGCTCGGCCAGGATCTCGCGCCCGAAGATCTCGGTGACCCGCACCGCCCGCGCGTCCCACCACCCGAGCGCGACGCCGCCCGATGCGGCGAGGCCGCCGATCGCGACGAGCAGCATCGCGAACGGCCAGGAGACGCCCCGTCTCGGCCTGTGCCGCATCGATCCTCCGGCGGTGCGGGCGATCGTACCCGCGATCGTGCACCAGCGAGGGACGCGCGGTCAAAGGGCCGGAAGGCCGAAGGTCGCGGAGCAGCTCGCGGGGGCCTCCGGCGAAGGCCCGGCCGCCGGCGACCGCCGCCTAGGCCCCGACGACCGCGCGATCGGCGAGCTCGAGCGCGCCATCGATGATCTCGAAGCCCTCGGCGAGCTGCTCCTCGGTGATGATGAGCGGCGGGTTCGTCATGATCGTGTGCCACCGCACGAACGTGAACAGCCCGTGCTCGTCGAGGTACCGGGCGACCGCCTTCATCTCCTCGCTCGTGCCGTTGAACGGCGCCATCGGCTCCATGGTCTCGCGGTCCCGGACGAGCTCGATGATGCCGAACAGGCCGATGTTGCGGACGAGGCCCACGCTCAGGTGGCGGTCCTTCAGCTCCTGGTGGTGCCGGCGCATGACCTCGCCCATCTTGCGGACGTGCTCGAAGATCCCGTCCTGCTCGTAGGCCTCGATCATCGCGAGCGCCGTCGCGAGCGCGAGCGGATGCGAGTTGTAGGTGAGCCCCCCGTAGTAGACGTGGTCGTCGAAGTACCCGTAGACCTTCGGCCGCATGCCCACCGCGCCGAGCGGCACGTAGGAGGACGTGAGCCCCTTGGCCATCGTGATCATGTCCGGCACGACGCCCCAGTGGTTCACCGCGAACCACTCGCCGGTGCGCCCGAAGCCGGACATGACCTCGTCGGCGATCATCAGGATGCCGTAGCGGTCGCAGAGCTCGCGCACGCCCTGGAGGTACCCGTCCGGCGGGATGAGGATCCCGTTGGTCCCGGTCACCGGCTCGAGGATGAACGCCGCGATCGAGTCCGGCCCCTCGAGCTGGATCGTCTCCTCCAGGTAGCGCAGGGCGGTCTCGGCGTCGTCGACCGGGCGCTGCGGCCCGTGGTAGGGGTCGAGCACGTGGATCACGCCGGGCATGCCGGGCTCGTTCGCCCAGCGCCGCGGGTCGCCGGTGAGCGTGATCGTCGCGTAGGTCGCCCCGTGGTAGGAGCGGTACCGGGAGATGATCTTGTGCCGCCCCGTCACCATGCGGGCGATCCGGATCGCGTTCTCGTTGGCCTCGGCCCCGCCGAGCGTGAAGAAGACCTTGTCGAGGTCGCCCGGCATGATCTCGGCCATCTTCCGACCGAGCTTGGCCCGGATCTCCGTCGCCGCGAAGGGCGTGATGTAGGCGAGCTTCTCCGCCTGGTCCTTGATGGCCTTGATGATCCGGGGGTCGCCGTGGCCGATGTTCACGCCCATCAGCTGGCTGTTGAAGTCCAGGTACCGCTTGCCGTCGACGGTCCAGAACTCGCAGCCCTTGGCCGTCTCCACCGGGATCGGGCTCACGGCCTTCTGCGCCTGCCAGTCGTACAGGGTGTGCCGGATGCACAGATCGACGATCTCCTGCGCGCTGAGCTCGCTCATCTCGCCCTCCTGATCGCTCGCGTGCAGTCTAGCGAGGAGCCGCTAGCATCATCGGAAAGGCGAAGCGGGGCGGAAGGAGATGATCGCCGTGGAGCGGATCAGCCACTGGATCGGGGGCAAGATCGTGCCCGGGGAGTCCGGCCGCACGGGGCCCGTCTACAACCCGGTGACCGGCGAGCAGACCCACGAGGTGGACTTCGCCTCGGTCGAGGAGTTCGACCGCGCCGTCGAGATCGCGAAGGAGGCCTTCCCCGAGTGGCGCGCGATGCCGCTCGCCAAGCGCTCGGCGCTGTTCTTCCGGATGCGCGAGGTCATGGACCAGCGCAAGACCGACATCGCGAAGGTCATCGTCCGCCAGCACGGCAAGTGCCTGTTCGACGCCCTCGCCGAGGTCGAGCGCGGGGTCGAGCTGCTCGAGTTCGCCGCCGGCATGCCGCACCTGCTGAAGGGCGACTTCAGCGAGCAGGTCACGACCGGCTACGACCTGTACTCGGTACGCCAGCCGATCGGCGTGGTCGCGGGGATCACGCCGTTCAACTTCCCGGCCATGGTCCCGATGTGGATGTGCGCGGCGGCGATGGCCTGCGGGAACACCTTCATCCTGAAGCCCTCGGAGCGGGATCCGGGGGCTTCGATCATGCTGGCCGAGGCCTTCCGCGACGCCGGCCTGCCCGACGGGGTCTTCCAGGTCGTCCAGGGCGACAAGGTGGTCGTCGACCGGATCCTCGAGCACCCCGACGTCCGGGCCCTCTCCTTCGTCGGCTCGACCCCGATCGCGAAGTACGTGTACGCGACGGCGGCGGCGCACGGGAAGAAGGTCCAGGCCCTCGCCGGCGCGAAGAACCACATGATCGTGCTGCCCGACGCGGACATCGGGATGGCCGCCGACGCCGCGGTCTCGGCCGTGTACGGCTCGGCCGGGGAGCGCTGCATGGCGATCGCCACGGTCGTCCCGGTCGGCGAGATCGCCGAGCCGCTCATGGAGGCGATCCTCGAGCGCACGGCCAAGCTGAAGGTCGGCGACGGGCTCGACCCCGAGAGCGAGATGGGGCCGCTCGTGACCCGCGAGCACCGCGACCGGGTCGTCTCCTACCTCGACGGCGCCCGGGAGCAGGGGGCGACGGTGCTCGTCGACGGCCGCGAGCACCCGCTGTGGGGCACCGGCTTCTTCGTGGGCCCGTCGATCATCGACCACGTCACGACCGATATGGACTGCTACAAGGACGAGATCTTCGGCCCGGTCATGACGGTCGTCCGGGTCGACACCTACGAGGAGGCCGTGGGGCTCATCCAGCGGAACCGCTGGGGCAACGGCGCGGCGATCTTCACCCGAGACGGCGGGGCGGCCCGGCGCTTCGTCTACGAGGTCGAGGCCGGCATGGTGGGGATCAACGTGCCGATCCCCGTGCCGCTCGCCTTCTACTCCTTCGGAGGCTGGAAGGAGTCGCTCTTCGGCGACAGCAAGATGTACGGGCCGGAGGGCTTCCACTTCTGGACCCGCGAGAAGGCCGTCACGGTGCGCTGGCCGGATCCGGCCACGAGCCGGGTCGACCTCGGGTTCCCGTCGAACCGGTAGGGCGGACGCGCGCCCCGCTCCCGCCCGGCCCGCGCGCCGCGTCGGCGCCGCCGTGTCGGCGTACGGACGCGCGAGCGGTGCCGTGAACGGGTTGACACCTCACGGTCCCGCCGCGGCCCGTCCGTGGCAACCCCTTGCCGGCATCGTCCGCGGACGTTCCTGACAGGGGGTTCACAGGCGGCGGCCAGACGCGACCCGATGGCCGTCAACGGGTTCACGCGGGCTCCATCCGCGGCTCCATCCGCGGCTCCGGCCCGCCCGCTGACTACACTGCGCCCGTGAGCCAGGGCGTGCGCGTCGACGGGAGCGGCCGCGCCTACGACGTCTGCGTCGTCGGCGCGGGCGTGCACGGGGCGAGCGCCGCGTTCCACCTCGCCTCGCACGGGGTCCGCACGCTCGTCGTGGACCCGCGGGGCCCCGCGGGTGGACCGACCGGTCGCTCGAGCGCGATCTGCCGGGCGTACTACACGAACGCCTTCCTCGCGGAGGTCGCCCACGAGGCGATCGCGATGATCCGCGACCTCCCCGAGCGTATCGGTCGCGAGGGCGGCTTCCGGCCGACCGGCCTGCTCGTCCTGCACCCGCCCGAGGACGAGCCCACGGTACGGGAGGTGGTCCCGCGCCTGAACGCCCAGGGCATCCGCACCGAGCTCCTGTCCCCCGCCGAGATCGCCGCCCGGTGGCCGGCGTTCGACCTCGACGGGGTCGCGCTCGGGGCCTTCGAGGTCGACGCGGGCTACGCGGACCCGGTGCTCGTCACCCGCGGCCTCCTCGAGCGCGCCCGCGAGCTCGGCGCCGAGACCCGCTACGGCCGCCGCGTCGTCGCGCTCGCGCGGGCGGGCTCGGGGTGGTCGCTCGAGCTCGACGACGGCGAGCGCGTCGCCTGCGGGCGCGTGCTCCTCGCCGCGGGGCCCTGGACCCGAGGGCTCGCCCGTCTGGCGGGGGTCGACCTCCCGCTGTCGGTGGAACGCCACTTCGTGGCCACCTTCGCGTGGGGCGGCGCCGAGCGCGTCCCCGCCCACGGCGATCTACCGAACGGCTACTACTTCCGCCCCGAGGGCGAGGAGCTCTTCCTCGTGGGCCCGCTGCACCCCGAGCCCACCGTCGACCCCGACGACTACCGCGAGGCGATCGCCGAGGCCGAGGCCGCCGACATGGCCGCGCGGGTGATGCGCCGCGTCCCCGCGCTCGCCCACGCCGAGGTCCGGGGCGGGTGGGCGAGCCTCTACGACGTGAGCCCCGACTGGCAGCCGGTGATCGGCGAGATCGCCCCGGGCCTGTTCGTCGACGCCGGCACGAGCGGCCACGGGTTCAAGCTCGCGCCGGCCCTCGGCCGTCACGTGGCCGACCTGGTGCGTGGCGCCGAGGCCGACCCCCGTCTCGCGCAGTTCCACCCGCGCCGCTTCGCCGAGCACCACGAGCTCGGCGCCGGGTACGGCGAGGCCCGGATCCTCGGCTGAGGGGCGCGGGGCCGCCTCACGGCTCACGATGAGGTCCCGCGGACGAGCTCGGGCGGCCACGGCAGGGCCGTCTCCCCGAGCGCGGCGATCAGCTCGGCGGCGTTCTTCGGCGCCCGCGCCCGCGCGTCGTTGTTGAAGAAGGCGTAGCCCTCCAGGCCCCGGGCGGCCGCCTCGCGCAGGAACGCGACCCACGGCGCCAGCTCCTCGGGCGCGTAGTCGTGCGCGTACCCGCCGCCGAGCCCGTGGAACCGTGCGTAGACGAGGTCCGCGGTCACGGTGAGATCGCGTGGCATCCGCGTCGAGCTCACCGCGACGTGCGCCGCCCCGTGCCGGCGGAGCACGTCGAAGGCCTCCCCCGCGAGCCAGGAGGGGTGGCGGAACTCGACGGCGCGCCGGACCTCCGGCGCCTCGCGCTCGAGCAGCGCGAGGAACCCCTCGAGCCGCGGGACGTCCAGATGGAGGGAGGGCGGGAGCTGCCACAGGATCACCCGCAGCGAGTCGCCGAGGCCGCGCACCCGCTCGAGGAACCGCCCGAGCTCCTCCTCGCACCCCTCGAGCCGTCGCAGGTGCGTGATGACCCGGCTGCCCTTCACGACGAACCGGAACCCGGGCGGGGCGACCTCGCGCCATCGGCGCACCATCGCCTCGGTCGGCAGGCGGTAGAAGGTCGCGTTCACCTCGACCGTGGGGAAGCGCGTCACGTAGTGCTCGAGCCATCGCGAGCGGGGCAGCCCCGCCGGGTAGAACGCGCCCGCCCAGTCGTCGTAGGACCAGCCGCTCGTGCCGACCGCGATCGAGCCGCCCACGGGTTGTATGGTACCCTACCGCCGTCATGCGGAAGACCACGGTCTACCTGAGCGATGAGGAGGCCGAGGCCCTGCGACGCGCGGCCGCCGAGACCGGGCGCTCGCAGTCCGAGCTGATCCGGGAGGGCATCCGCCGCGTCACCGCGCGGCGGCCTCGCCGGTTCCGCAGCCTGGGCGCGGGGGAGGGCACCGGGGAGCCCGTCGGTCGCCGCGCCGAGGAGCTCCTGGCGGCCACGCTCCGCCCGCGGCCGTGACGATCATCGTCGACGCCGGACCCCTCTACAGCCAGGCCGACCGGCGCGACCCGGACCACGCGGCGGTCGCCGAGGTCCTGCTGGGCGCGCGCGAGCCGCTCGTCGCCCCGGCCTTCGCGGCCGCCGAGGCCGACTTCCTCATCCTCACCCGGCTCGGTATCGATCCCGAGCTCGCCTTCCTCGAGGATCTCGCCTCCGGGACCTTCCAGGTCGAGGCCCTCACGGCCGCCGAGCTCCGGACCGCGGCCGCGCTCGCCCGGCGCTACCGGGACCTCGAGCTCGGCCTGGCCGATGCCTCGATCGTCGTGCTCGCCGCCCGCTTCCGGACCCGACGACTGCTCACCTTCGACGAGCGCGCCTTCCGGGCGATCGCGCCCCTGCAGGGGGGTCGCTTCACGCTGCTCCCGGCCGACGCCTCCTGACGGTGACCCGCGCCCCGCGGCGCCTCACGGTGGGGTCATCTCGGCGCGCACCCCGAGGAGCCGCACCGGCCGGTCGAGCTCGAAGCGCTCGAGCGCCGCGAGGGCCGCGCGCTCGATCCGGTCGGCCTCGAGCGTGGGTGGCGAGACCGGCACGCCGTGGGTGCTCGTCGCGAACGGGGCGAACCGCACCTTCACGATGACGCGCACGACCGGCCGGCCCTCGCGCAGGACGTCCTCGTGGACCTCGCGCGCGAGGCGCGTCACCTCGCGGCGGATCTCGGCGGGGTCCGTGAGGTCGACCTGGAACGTGCGCTCGCGCCCCCGCCCCTTCGGGACGGAGGGCTCGGCCGTGACCGGGGTCGGGTCCTCACCGGTCGCCAGACGTCGCAGCCACGGGCCGATGCGCGGGCCGAAGCGCTCGGCGAGCGCCCGCTCGTCGGCCCGCGCGAGCTCGGCCACGGTCCGGATCCCGAGGGCCTCGAGCTTGCGGGCCGTCTTGCCGCCGACCCCCCACAGCGCGTCCGGCGAGAGGCCCCCCACGACCTCGTCCCAGCTCTCGCGGGTCAGCCGGAACACCCCGGCCGGCTTGCCGAAGCCCGTCGCGATCTTGGCTCGCAGCTTGTTGTCCCCGATCCCGACGGTGCACCGCAGGCCCGTGCGCTCGAGCACGGCGCGCTGGATCTCGCGCGCGAGGGCCTCGGGGTCCGAGGTCTCGACCTCGAGGAAGGCCTCGTCCCACCCAGCGACCTCGACCACGGCCGGGAAGCTGCGGAGGGCGGCCATCACCTCGCGCGAGGCCGCGAGGTAGACCTCGGCGTCCACGGGGAGGAAGACCGCCTCGGGGCAGCGCTTGGCCGCGGTGCGCAGCGGCATCCCCGAGCGGATGCCGTACGCGCGGGCCTCGTAGGAGGCGGTCGAGACCACGCCGCGCTTGGTCGGGTCGCCGTCGCCGCCGACCACGACGGGTCGGCCCCGCAGCTCGGGGTGGCGGAGCAGCTCGACCGCGGCGATGAACTGGTCGAGATCCACGTGGAGGACGTAGCGCGCCACGCCTCCAGCATGCTCGCATCAGAAGGGGGTGCGACGCGACCAGCGGGGCCCGACGGGGTCCCCGCCGACCCGACGGACGCCGTCCGAGCGACCCCGCTCGTCGTGGACGACCTTCCCCCTCCCCTCGTCCAGGTGGTACAGGGCGGCGGTCCCGCGGTCGAGCTCGAAGGGCCGGCTCGGGGGCGTGAAGGCCCGCCGGTACCGGAGCACCCTCGAGATCCGGATCTCGTCCACCCAGCCGTGGAACGAGGGGTAGGCCGGGCCGGCGTCGTGCTTCTCGGCGCCGATCACGAGGAACGGGTCGCTGCGGGTGCACGGTCCGCCGCAACGGTCGAGGGGCACGCCGTCGTCGGGGTACGAGACGTCCCCGTTCGGCCCGTCGGCCCGCGCCTCCAGGCGCCCGTCCACCCACAGCCACAGGCGCCCGTCGGAGCGGCGCCGCTGGACCGCCACGTGGTGCCAGGCCCCGTCGCGGAGGTCGGTCGTCCCGCAGATCGTGCGCGAGGCCCCCCGCGCGTTCGTGACGCCGAAGACGACCCGTCCATCCGCCAGTGAGATCCCGAACTTCCGACCCTGGTCGAACCGGTCGCGGTCCACGACGATGTTGCCCAAGATCCAGTCGACGTTCGCGCCGCAGGTCACCCCCGGCGCGTCGTTGCCCTCGGCGGTCCGCAGCCACAGCTCGATCGTGAAGTCCCGCGCCCCGACGTCCACCGGCCGCCTGGGCTCCTCATCGGTCGTGGGGTCGTCCACCCGGATCTTCACCCGGTCGATGTCGTCGGTCCCGTTCCCGAAGAACCGGAGCGACCCCGGCCCGGCGGCGGCCACGCCCGGGGCGAGCACGAGCACGAGGAGCCCGAGGGGGATCCGACGAAGCACCTCCCCGAACCTCATGGATCAGGTATCGGCCGGAGATCGCGGGCACCGGAGCGGGGCCCACGTCCCGAGGACGCTCCACCGTCGGAGCGACGATGCGGTCTCAGCGTGGAGGTGAGCGGACTCGAACCGCCGACCTCTGCCGTGCGAAGGCAGCGCTCTACCGGACTGAGCTACACCCCCTGACCGAGCCTCAGGGTAGCAGAGGTCCTACCCGTCCTCGCCGAGGACCTCGCGGGCGTGGCGCTCGAGCGCGTCGTGCAGGTCCTGGGAGACCCGCGCCACCGACAGGTCGCCCCGCGTGCGCTCGATCAGGCTGCGCGCCACGTCGGTGGAGCGGCGCAGGTTGCCGGTGATCGCGTCGGGGTAGTCCATCGTGACGAGCATCGTGTAGAGGTCGTCCATGGCCAAGAGGGCAGCCTCGCCCTCGGCGACCTTGCCGTGGCGGAGGAGGTCGAGGATGTGGCGGCGGGCCTCGCCGATCGCCTCGGCGACCCCGTTCAGGTACGGGGCGTCCTCCACGCCGAGCTCCTCGGGTGAGGGGATCGGCGCGCCCGTCACCACCGCCTCGGTGATGCGCGCCTCCGCGTACTCCTTCTCGGCGTCCTGGAGGTAGCCGGCGTAGCGGATCTCGGGGTGGTCGCGGAGGGCCTCGGCGCACTCATCGATCGCCGCGCGGGCCTCGTCCATGAGCCGGTGGGCGTGCTCCCACTCCCCGCGATGGATCGCCCGGATGGCGTTCGCGCAGGCCCGGATCGCGCGGCGGGAGGCCGGGAGCGCGCGCTCGCGCGCCTCCATGCGCTCGTCGAACCGCCGACGGATCGCCTCGGAGATCCCCTCGAGGTCCACGAGGACGTCAGGCCCGCACCGCGCTGGCGGGGCGCACGACGATCCGCACCGGGTCGTCCGGGTCCACGACGAGCCCGTTCACGGCCGGCCGCGGCGTGCGGCCGGAGGCGTCGGTGACGTACCGGGTGCGGGGCGCCACCACGGGGGAGTCCGGGACCCGCACCAGCCGCGCGCGCTCCAGCGCTCGGGCCCGCGGACCCTGGTGCTTGAGCCACAGCAGGAGCCAGACGTAGGCGCCGAGGAGCAGCAGGAGGGCCGCGGTCGCGTACCACATCGCTCGCAGGGGCGGGACGAGGCCGATGAGGAAGGAGAGGCCGATGCTCTCCAGGAGCGCCACGAGCACCCGGCGCCGCCGCTGCAGCGCGCGCTGCCTTGCCCGAGCCTGGGGACCGATGAACGGGGTGCCCTTCTGGGGGGTGACGATCCAGCGACCGCGCCCCACCCGTCCCGTCTCGGCCAGCAGCTCCATGTCCCGCTCGAACCCCTCGATCGTCCGCCTCGGCGCTCCCAGCCGTTCGCGCGGCAGGAGGAACGCGGCCCATATCATGCCCAACCCCGCGAGCATCAGCCAACTCACGCGGTGGACCTCCTCGGCCCGGCGGGCTCCGCGACCCCGGTCGACCACAACATGTTGGGCTTGCAGGGGACCGTAGCACCGCATCGTGCGCGGAACAATCACATCCATGTGATCCCGGGGCTTGACGCCGCGCCGGGCCGAAGACCGTGCTCGGAGGGCCGGGAGGCGGCCCGCGTCAGCCGGCGACGTACTCGCCCGACTTGCCGCCCCGCTTGGCGAGCAGGCGCAGCCCATCGATCCGGGCCGCGCGATCGAACTCCTTGGCGGTGTCGTAGAGGCTGAGCGCCGCGACCGCCGCGGCCGTGAGCGCCTCCATCTCGACCCCGGTCCGGTCCCGGGCCCGGACGGTGGTGCGCACCAGGATGCGGCCGGCCGCGCGGTCCGGCTCCACGCGCACCTCGGCGCCGGTGATCGCGACCGGGTGGCAGAACGGCAGCAGGTCGGGGGTGCGCTTCACGCCCATGACGCCGGCGACCCGCGCGGCCTCGAGCGGGTCGCCCTTGCGGGTCCCGGCCTCGAGAGCCGCGACCGCCTCCGGGCTCATCGAGACCACGCACTCCGCCACCGCCTCGCGCTCGGTGACGTCCTTGCCCCCCACCTCGACGATCCGCGCGGCCTCGCCGCTTCCCGCGTCCATCTCAGTCGTCCGTGGGGCGGAAGATCATCACCCGGACCTCGCTGCCGGCCGGGGCGGTCTCGACCCCTGGCGGGATGATCGCGAGGCCGTTCGCGCGGCTCACGGTGGCGATGAGGTTCGAGCCGCGGCCGCCGGTCGGCGCGGCGACCCACCCCTCGGGCGCGCGCCGCACGCGCACGCGCGCGAACTGGGTCTTGTCCCGCGGTCCGGTGACGTCCGCCTCGAGGCGGGCGGTGACCTCCGGTCGGAAGAGCTGACGGCGCCCCATCATCTTCCGCAGCGCGGGCCGGATGAACACCTCGAAGGAGACGAACACCGAGACGGGGTTGCCCGGGAGCCCGAAGAAGGGCTTGCCCTCGACGTGCCCGAAGCCCTGCGGCATCCCCGGCTGCATCGCCACGCGGTAGAAGCGGACGTCCCCGCGCTTGAAGAACGCGGCCTTCACGACGTCGCGCTCGCCGACCGAGACCCCGCCCGAGGAGATGAACGCGTCGGCCTGGAGCAGGTGCGAGAAGACCGCCTCCTTCAGCTGCTCCACGTCGTCGGGGACGATCCCGGCCATCACCGGGACCGCGCCCACCTCGCGCAGGGCGCCGTAGAGCAGGTACGCGTTCGAGTCGCGGACCTGGCCGAACTCCGGCCGCTGGGTGGGCGGCACGAGCTCGTCGCCGGTGGAGAGCACGACCACGCGCGGGCGCGGGTGCACGGGCGGGTGCGAGAACCCCGCCGTCGCGAGCAGCCCGAGCTCGGGGGCGCCGAGCCGCCGACCCGCCCGCAGCAGGACCTCGCCCGCGCGGACGTCCTCGCCCGCCGGGCGGATGTGCTTGCCCTCCGGCACGGCGCGGAGCACCCGGACGCGGTCGCCCACGACCTCGCAGTCCTCGATCGGCACGACGGCGTCGGCCCCGGCGGGGATCGGCGCGCCGGTCGCGATGCGCACGGCCTCGCCGCCGCCGACCGTGGCCTCCGGCCGGCGCCCGATGAGCGCCCGGCCGACGATCCGCAGCTCCACCGGCGCCCCCTCTCCCGCCTGGGCGACGTCGCTCGAGCGGACGGCGAACCCGTCCATCGCCGAGGAGGCGAAGTCGGGGATGTCCGCCTCGGCGACGAGGTCGGCCGCGAGCACGCAGCCCTCGGCCTCCTGCAGCGGTAGCTCGAGCGGCTGCAGCGGCGCGACCTCCGCGAGGACGCGCTCGCGCGCCTCCTCGACGGGCACCAGCCCTTCCTCCGCACCGTGCGCGTGCGCGTCGGCCATGGACCGCCAGTGTAGTCGGCCGGCGTCCGGACCGGTCCGCGCGGGGCCGCGGCGCGCCGGCCCTCGCCGCCCCTACAGGATCTTCTTGCGCTGCACGAGGTCGGCCAGGTAGGCGCGGAGCCCCTCGGCCAGGTCCTCGCGGTCGACCGCGAGCTCGATCACGGCCTGCAGGTACTCGAGCTTGTTCCCCACGTCGAACCGCCCGCCCTCGAAGGTCCAGGCGTAGACCGCCTGCTGCTCCGCGAGGCGCGCGATCGCGTCCGTGAGCTGGATCTCGCCGCCGCGGCCGGGCGGGGTCTCGCGCAGGCACCCGAAGATCTCGGGCGTGAGCACGTACCGGCCGATCACCGCGAGGTTCGAGCGCGCCTCCTCGGGTGAGGGCTTCTCCACGAGCGACAGCACCTTGCCCAGGCGCTCCTCGACGAACTCGACCTCCGCGATGCCGTAGAGCGACACCTCGTGGCGGGCGACCTCCGTGACCGCGAGCACGCTCCGTCCGTACCGCTCGTGCACGTCGAGCATCTCCCGGAGCAGCGGGTGGTCGTCGACCATGATGTCGTCGCCGAGGAGCACGACGAACGGCTCGCCCCCGACGAACGCCTCGGCCACCGACACGGCGTGGCCGAGCCCGAGGGGGTCCTTCTGGCGGATGTAGTGGATCTCGGCCATGTCGGAGATCTCGCGGACCAGCTTCAGCTCCTCGAACTTGCCGCGCGACTCGAGGAAGTGCTCCAGCTCGAGCGACCGGTCGAAGTGATCCTCGATCGAGCGCTTGCCGCGGCCGGTCACGATCAGGATCTCGGTGAGCCCGGCTCGGACGGCCTCCTCGACGACGTACTGGATCGCCGGCTTGTCGATGAGGGGGAGCATCTCCTTCGGCTGGGCCTTGGTCGCGGGCAGGAACCGCGTGCCGAGCCCGGCCGCCGGGATGACCGCCTTCCTGAGCTTCATCACGGGCCCCCTTCGCTCGCGGGCCCCGGGAGCATATCGCCGACCCCGTGGGGAGGCGCAACCCCACGAGGGGCGCGCCGTCCGGTGCGCACACGCCTTTGGCTACACTGGCGGCATGCCGACCTACGAGTACGAGTGCACGTCGTGCGGACAGCACGTCGAGGTCTTCCAGCGGATCACCGAGGACCCGCTCACGACCTGCGGCGCGTGCGGCGGCCCGCTCCGGAAGGTCTTCCATCCGGCCGGGATCGTGTTCAAGGGCTCCGGCTTCTACTCGACCGACAACCGGTCGGGGTCGAAGGCTTCGACCTCGTCCTCCTCGTCCGACGGGGAGGGCGCCAAGGCCGCCGCGAAGGGCGCCGAGGGCGCCAAGCCCGCGGCCGAGGACTGACCGATGGCCCGGGCCGAGATCGGGGTCTTCGGCGGCTCCGGCTTCTACGCGTTCCTCGACCGGGTCGAGACGGTCGAGACCCCGACCCCCTACGGGGCGCCCTCGGCCCCGCCGGTGATCGGCGAGGTCGGCGGGCGCCGCGTGGCGTTCATCCCCCGCCACGGGACGAAGCACGAGTACCCGCCGCACCGGATCAACTACCGCGCCAACGTGTGGGCGATGAAGGAGCTCGGCGTCGAGCGGATCATCGGCCCGTGCGCCGCCGGCTCGCTGCGCCGGGAGGTGGCGCTCGGGGACTTCGTCGTCTGCGACCAGCTCGTGGACCGCACGCGCTCGCGCCCGCACACCTTCTACGACGGGCCCGTGACCACCCACATCTCGTTCGCCGACCCCTACTGCGAGACGATGCGGCAGGTGGCCATCGCGACCGGCCGCGAGCTCGGCATCACGATGCACGAGCACGGGACGATGGTCGTGATCGAAGGCCCGCGCTTCTCGACCCGCGCCGAGTCCCGGTGGTTCGCCTCCCAGGGCTGGGACACCCTCAACATGACCGGCTACCCCGAGGCCGTGCTCGCCCGCGAGCTCGAGATGTGCTACGTGAACGTCTCGCTCATCACCGACTACGACGTCGGCGTGGAGGACGCGCCCCCCGTCACGCACGAGCAGGTGATCCAGGTCTTCACCCGCAACAACGAGCGCCTGCGCGAGCTGCTGTTCGCGATGATCCCGGCGCTCCCCGCCGAGCGCGACTGCCCCTGCGCGACCGCGCTGCGCGGCGCGCGGTTCGAGTCCTAGCCCGGTAGGCTGCCCCGGATGGCCGAACCCGTCCTCGTCACGATCGAGCTCCGCTTCCGCACCGAGGAGGACCCCCAGCAGCTCGGGGACCGGATCCGCGAGTCCGTCGCGCTGATCGTCGGGCGCGACCGGCTCGAGGACTACCGGGTGCGCGTGATGCCGCTCACGCCGCCGAAGCGCCCGCGCGCGCTGTGATCCTCGTCACAGCCGAGGCCCTCGCGCGCGGCTAGCGTCGCGCCGTCCCCGGACCGAGGAGGCGGAACGATGCGACGCTTCTATCCCCGTCGGTGGCCGCTCCGCGCGAGGGCGCTGCTCGGGCTCTCGCTCGCCTGCGGCCTCGCGGCCTTCCTGCTCGTGCAGGCCGAGCAGGCCCGGGTCGCGGCCCTCGCCCCCGCGCTCGGGAGCCCCGTCCCGGTCGTCGTGGCGGCGAAGCCCCTGGAGCGCGGCGCGGAGCTCGCCCCCGAGAACCTCCGGGTCGAGCTGGTCCCGGCTCCGTACGCGCCCCCGGGGGCGCTGCGCACGGCGGAGGCGGCGGCGGGTCGGACCCTCGCCTCGGATCTCGCGGAGGGCGAGGCGCTCACGGCCACGCGCCTGGCCGCGGGCGGCGGGCCGGTGGCCGCCCAGGTGCCGGACGGCCTGCGCGCCTTCGTCGTGGCCTCGGGGATGCCCGCCGGCGTGGTGCGTCCGGGGGACCGGGTGGACGTCCTCGCGACCTTCGGCGGGCAGCGCCCCTTCACGGAGACCGTCGCGAACGGGCTCGAGGTGCTCTCGGTGCTCGAGCCCGAAGCCGGGCTCGCCGGCCCCGCCCCCGAGGGACCCTCGCTCGTCCTGCTCGTCTCCCCTGCCACGGCCGAGCGCCTGGCCCACGCTTCGGCCTTCGGGCACCTCACGGTCACGATCGCGGGAGTCCAGGATTGACACGATCTTCGTGTTCCACGAGGCTCGTGTTGATGCGCAACGTCACGGTCACGCTCGACGATGAGACCGCCCGGTGGGCGCGGATCGAGGCGGCCAAGCGCGAGATGAGCCTCTCCTCGTTCATCCGCGAGACGCTGCGTGAGCGCATGGTGGGAGAGCTCGCCTACGAGGCGTCCATGGAGCGGTACCTGGCTCGCCCCGCCGTCCCCCTCAAGCGCGGCGGCGGGTATCCGGGCCGCGCGGAGCTCCACGAACGTGCCGACCTTCGTTGACACGAACGTCCTCGTCTACGCCAGGGACGCCTCGGAGCCCGAGCGGCAGGCGCTCGCGCGGGCCTGGCTCGAGCACCGTTCCCGGCTCTCCTTCTGGGACGCGCTGATCGTGGCGGGCGCCCGCGCCGCCGGCTGCCGGTGGCTGCTCTCCGAGGACCTCACGCCCGGCGCGACCTACGACGGCGTCGAGGTCGTCGACCCGTTCCGCGCGCCCGCGGGCTCCACCGACTGAGGCTCGGGTGGCTCGCGTAGGATGGGCCCTCGCTCGGCCCGGACGGCCGGGCCCGGAGGGACGATGAGCATCCTGCAGGCGATCGTGCTCGGCATCACCCAGGGCGTGACGGAGTTCGCGCCGATCTCGAGCTCCGGCCACCTCATCCTCGTCCCGTGGCTGTTCGACTGGCGGATCCTCGCCGACCCGGACCTGAACAAGACCTTCGACGTGGCCCTGCACCTGGGCACGCTCCTCGGCGCGCTCGTCTACTTCCGGCGCGACGTCGCCCGGTACCTCGCGGCGTGGGTGCGCTCGATCCGGGCCCGCGGCGTCTCGACCGTCGACGAGCGCCTGGCGTGGGCCCTCGTGCTCGGCACGCTCCCGGGGGTCGTGGCCGGCGCCCTGCTCGAGAACGTGGTGCAGGAGCACCTCGGCGCGCCCGCGCTGATCGCGGCGATGCTCGCCGTCTTCGGGGTGCTGCTCTACGTCGTCGACCGCCGCGCCGCCGAGCGTCGGTCCACCGAGGACCTGCGGGTGCGGGACGGGCTCGCGCTCGGGATCGCGCAGGCGCTCGCGCTCCAGCCCGGGGTCTCGCGCTCGGGCGTCACGATCACCGCGGCCCGCGCGATGGGGCTGGATCGGGCGAGCGCGGCGCGCTTCTCGTTCCTGCTGTCCCTGCCGATCATCGCCGGGGCCGGCGTCTACAAGGGGCTCGACCTCCTGCGCACGGGCATCCCCCCGGGGATGGCGGGGCCCTTCGTGTGGGGGTTCCTCGCCGCGGCCGCGAGCGGGTTCCTCGCGATCGCGTTCCTCCTCGCCTACCTGCGCCGCCACGACGTCGGCGTGTTCCTGTGGTACCGCCTCGCCGCCGCGGCGTTCACGTTCGCGGTCGTCCTGGCGGGGGTCCGACCCCCGACGGCCTGAGGCCCCGGCTCAGCGGCCGGCGACCGTCATCTCGCCGATCAGGACCGAGGGCGTCCCGACCGCGGTGAAGAACCGCAGGTCGCTGCCGACCGCCGCGACGGCCCGCAGCATCTCGGGGATCGTGCTCGCGATCGTCATCTCGCGCAGGGGCTCGCCGAGCGCGCCCCCGGCGATCCGCAGGCCCGTCGCGCCGACCGAGAACTCGCCGCTGATGGGGTTCGCGCCCGAGTGCACGCCGGAGACGTCCTGGATGAGCACCCCGCCCTCGGCGCGGGCGAGAAGCTCGTCCAAGCGCAGCTCGCCCGGCTCGAGGTACAGGTTCGTGATGCCCACGCTCGGCACGGAGCGGTAGCCGGCGCGCCGCGCGTTGCCGGTCGAGACCGTCCCCCCGCGGTGGGCGGTGGACGTGTCGTGCAGGAAGCCGTTCAACCTCCCGCGGGTGATGAGCTCGGTGCGCCCGGTCGGCACGCCCTCGTCGTCGAAGGGGCTCGCGGCCGGGCCGGTGAGCAGCCGCCCGTCGTCGACCAGCGTGAACGCCTCGGAGGCGACCTGCTGTCCCTCGAGGCCCGCGAAGAGCGAGCGCTGCTTCTGCACCGCCTCGGCGGAGAGCGCCCCGGCGAGCACGCCGAGGAACGAGGCCCCCGCGAAGGGGTCGAGCAGGACCGGCACGCGCATCGTCGGCGGCTTCGTCGCCCCGAGCATGCGGGTCCCGCGGAGCACCGCCTCGGCCGCCACAGCCTCCCAGTCGAGCTCGGGCAGAGCCCGGCCCACGCGGAACGAGAAGCCCGTCTGGGTCTCTCCGTCGCGCTCGGCGAGGGCGACCACGACACACCAGACGTCCGTCCGCTCGTAGGCGGCGTCGATCCCGGTCGTGGAGGCGATCGCGACCTGCGAGACCGCGTCCCCGTAGCGCACGTCCTCGACCTTCCGCACGCGGGGGTCGAGCGAGACCGCCCGGCGCTCGAGCTCGAGGGCGAGCCCGACCTTCCGCTCGGTCGGCATCGCGGCCTGCTCGGGACGGTAGAGGTCCGGGAGCGGCTCCGCGGGGCGGGCCTCGGGCAGGACGTGGTGCTCGTCGGGGGTGGCGAGGGCGGCGTTCTCGCGGGCCCTGGCGACGGTCGCCCGCACCTCCTCCGGCGAGGGGTCGGCGGCCCACGCGTACCCGAGGCGGCCCTCGACGATGAGGCGCACGCCGAGCCCGCGGGACTCGGCGAACGTGAGGCCCTCGACCTCGCCGCCGCGCGCCTCGACCTCGGTCCGCACGGTGCGCTCGGCGTAGGCCTCGACGGCCTCGCCGGGCTCGGCCGCGGCGACGGCCGCCGCCACGAGCTCGGTCGGCTCAGGCACCGGTGCCCCCCACCGTGATGCGCGAGATCCGGAGCGTCGGCGAGCCGCTGCCGACCGGCACGCTCTGCCCGTCCTTGCCGCACACGCCCTCCCACGTGTCGAAGTCGTCGCAGACGGCGTCGATCGCGGACATCACCTCGATCGCGCGGCCGATCAGGTTCACGCCGCGGACGGGGGTGGTGACCCGGCCGCCCTCGATGAGGTAGGCCTCGGAGCAGCCGAAGACGAAGTCGCCGGTCGCGGGGTTGGTCTGCCCACCGGCGAGGGCCGTGACGTAGACGCCGCGGGGGGTGTCGGCGATCACGTCCTCGGCCCTCGAGGTCCCGTTCAGGATGCAGGTGTTGGTCATCCGCGGGATCGGCGGGTGGGCGTAGGACTGCCGCCGGCCGTTCCCGGTGGAGGGCACGCCCTCGCGCTCGGCGCGCAGGCGGTCGTAGAGGAAGCCCACGAGCACGCCGTCCTCGAACAGCACGGTCCGCTCGGCCGGCGCCCCCTCGTCGTCGAAGGAGAACGAGCCCCAGCCGTTCGGGACGGTGGCGTCGTCGACGCCGCGCACGAGCGGCGAGGCGAGGCGCTCGCCGACGCGGCCACGGTACACCGAGGCCTCCTTCTGCACCGTGTCGGCCTCCAGCGGGTGGCCGACGGCCTCGTGGAAGAGCACCCCGCCCATCCCGGGCGCGAGCACGACGGGCATCTCCCCCGCCGGGGCGGGGACCGCGTCGAGCATCGCGACGGCGCGCCGCGCGGCGACCTCGGCCGTCGCGGCCGGGGGGTGGGCGCGCAGGAACTCGACGCCGGCGAGCCCGGCCGGCCCGTGGAACCCGCTCTGGATGACGCCGTCGCGGGCGGCGACGACCTGCACGACGAGCCGGATGCGCGGCCGCGTCTCCTCGGCGAGGAGGCCGTCGGAGGTCGCGATGACCACGCGCTGCAGCGAGTCGCCGTAGCTCGCCGTCACCTGCCGGACGTGGGGGCTCACGCCGCGCGCCACCTCGTCCACTTCCCGCAGCCAGGCCACCTTCTCGGCGGCGGGCACGGCCTCGGCCGGCTCGGCCGCGGCGTGGGTCACGGGGGGCTCGAGCTCGCGCAGGTCGGCGACGGCCCCCGGCTCGTCCTCCAGCGAGGCAGCGGCCGCCTCGGCGGCGGCGAGCAGCGCCTCCCGGTCCAGGCGGTTCGAGTACGCGTACCCGAAGGAGGCGCCTCGGGCGACCCGCACGCCCGCGCCGCGGTCCAGGCCGGAGGTGAGCTCCTCGATCTTCCCGTCGTCGAGCCGGATCTGCGTCGAGCTGCGCTCCTCGACGTACAGCTCCGCGAAGGCCCCGCCGCGCGAGCGCGCGACGCGCAGCACCTCCGCCACCAGGTCCCGGTCGAGCATCGAGCGGCGATGCTAACAGCCGGCCCTGCTACGGTTCGGCCGCGATGGACGGCGGATCCCGGCGGCTCGAGCTCGCGGCGCTCGGCGCCCTGGCCGCGGTCCTGCTCGTGTGGTTCCTCGCCCCCTACGCCCTGGGCGGCTTCGGCTTCCCGCTCGGGCCCGACGCCCCGGTGTACCTGTGGTGGATCCGCCTCGCCGGGCTCGAGGGGCTCTCGGCGGTCGGGCACCGCCCGGGCGTGCCGGGGCTCGCGCTCGCGCTGCGAGGGACGCTCGGCTCCTCCGCCGTCGAGGTCGTCGCGGCCCTCGAGGGCGCGCTCGGCGTCGCGACGGGGCTCGCCGCCGCGGCCCTCGTGCGGCTCGGGCT
>CAZXJB010000040.1:19087-19876 GCA_964640965.1 uncultured Actinomycetes bacterium
GCGGGTCGTGACCTCGACGCTCGCGGGGCTCCTCGCCGGGACCTTCGCGGTGCACCTCGCCGCCGGCTACCTCGCGAACCTCGCCTTCGCGGCCGCGTTCCTCGCGGTGGGGGCCCTCCTCTGCTCGGGACGCCCCCGGGCCGCGGCGGGCGCGGCGGTCGTCCTCGGCGCCGGGGGGCTCGAGCACCCCCTCTTCCTCCTCGTGGGGGCGGCGGTGCTGGGGCTCGCCGCCGCGCTCGCGTGGCGCTCGGACCGCTCCGAGGCCGCCCGCTCCGGGCTCGCCACCCTCGGCGGGGGCGCGATCGCGGGGCTCGGGCTGCTCGCGATGCTCGCGGGCCCCCGGCCGCTCGAGGTCGACACCTCCAAGGACGGGTTCCTGCGCCGGGCCGGGCTCACGGCCGAGCTCCGCGCCGCCTACCTCGACCGCTTCCTCCACCGGTGGGCGCGGTACGTCCAGTGGGCCTCGGTCCCGCTCGCGCTCGGCGGGCTCGGCCGCGCGCGCGGGACGCTCGGTCGGCTCCTGCTCGCGTGGCTGCTCGTCACCGCCGGGGGGGTCGGGATCGCGCTCGCGACCGGCCTCGGCCCCGCCGATCGGTTCGTGACGTTCGGGTTCGCCGTGCCGATCCTCGCTGCGCTCGGGCTCGCGCGCCTCGCGCGGGCGCTCCGGCCGCGCCGGGCGCTCGCCGTCCTCGTCTCGGGCGGCCTCGCGGCGGCGATGCTCGCCGGCGCCTGGATCGCGTGGGACCGCCAGGAGCCCTTCCTCTCCGAGCTCGAGGTCGCCCGCGCGAC
>CAZXJB010000041.1:0-19217 GCA_964640965.1 uncultured Actinomycetes bacterium
CCGCGCCACGCTCCGCTCGAGCGCCGAGGGCTAACCCCCCGCCGGCGGCGGGAGCTCCTGCCACTCGTCCTCGTCCAGCTCGGCTCCCCGACGGCGCTTGAACACCGCGACCGCCGCCCCGACGATGGCCGCGATGAAGGCCACCTTCATGAGCCTGCCGAAGAACCCGCCCCGCTCCTTGGTGTCCTCGGTCTCCTCACCCATGGGGCCCTCCTTTCGCCGTGGGCCTGGTTGGACTTGAACCAACGACCTCATCCTTATCAGGGATGCGCTCTGACCGACTGAGCTACAGGCCCGGGAGCCTCCGCCCCGACCCTCGAGCAAGGGTACGCGGGCCCGGAGAAACGTGTCAAACGGTTCGCGGCGGCTCAACGCCGCTCCGCGAGCGTGACCTCGACCCCGCCCACCAGATCCGCGATGAGGTTGTACAGGAACGCGACGAAGACGTTGATGAGGGACCAGACGACCACCATGAGCACCCCGATCCCGAGCGCCCGCGTGAACAGCCACCGCCCGTTGATCTCGAAGGACTGATCCGAGAAGAGGTCCCGCACGAGCCGGGTCGTGGAGTCCAGCGCCCCGATCGCGCCGAGCATCGCGTACAGGATCACCCCCGCACCGAGGAAGGCGAGCATCACGCACGTGTAGAAGATCAGCGAGACCTTGAGCACCGACCACGGGCCGACCTTCCGGATCACGACCCGCGCGTGGCGGCGCCCGGGCGCCCTCGCGGGGCCGGAGGCCCGACGCCCCGGCCGCGGCGCGGCGGCGCGGCCGGCGGGGGGCGCGGCTGCCGGGGGGCTCACGGCGGGTTCCTGCACGGGCTGGCTCATCCGTTCCCGCCCTTTCTACGCGGCCCGGGGCGCCTCGGCAACCACCCGACCCGCGTCACTCCTCCTCGGCCTGGGTGATGACCGGAGCGATCGCGACCACGGTCTCGCCCTCGTCGACCCGCATCGTGCGCACGCCCTGGCTCGCACGGCCGACCCGACGGATGTCGGACGCGGGCACGCGCACGACCTTGCCCGAGCTGGAGATCGTGAACAGGTCCTGGTCCTTCGAGCCGACGAACGCGCCGGCGAGCAGCCCGGTCTTCCGCGTCAGCGTGTGGCCGATCACGCCCTTGCCGCCGCGCCCCTTCCGCGGGTAGTCGGACAACGGCGAGCGCTTCCCGTACCCCTGTTGGGTGACGCTGAGGAGCTCCTCGCCCGCCGAGGCCACGCCGAGGGCGATGACCTCGTCGTCCTCGGCCAGACGCATCCCGATCACCCCGGCCGCCTGCCGGCCCATCGGGCGCACGAGCGACTCCTCGAACCGGATCGCCTGCCCCCGGCGCGAGACCAGGATCACGTCGTCCTTCCCGTCGGTGAGGAGCACGTCGACGAGCTCGTCCCCGGGCTTCAGGTTGATGGCGGCGAGGCCCGAGCGCGGGCTGTCGTACTCGGCGAGCGCGGTCTTCTTCACCATGCCGCGCTTCGTCGCGAACAGGAGGTAGCGCCCCTGCCCGTACTCCTTCAGGTCGATCACGGCGTTCACGCGCTCGTCGCCCGAGACCCCGATGAGGTTCGCCGCGTACGTCCCGCGGGCCGTGCGCCCAGACTCGGGGATCTCGTGCACCTTCGTGCGGTAGACCTTGCCCTTGTTGGTGAAGAACAGCAGCCAGTGGTGGGTCGTCGTGGTGAAGACGTGCGTGATGACGTCCTCCTCCTTCAGGTTCGCCCCGATGACCCCCTTGCCGCCCCGGCCCTGGCGCCGGAACGCGTCGATCGGCTGCCGCTTCACGTAGCCGGCCCGGGTCACCGTGATCACGACGTCCTCCTCGGCGACCAGGTCCTCGACGGCGAGCTCGCCCTCCTCGGGCCGCAGCTGCGTGCGGCGGGCGTCGGCGAACCGCTCGCCGATCTCCCCGAGCTCCTCCTTGATGACCGCCCGGATCTTCTTCGGGTCCTTCAGGAGCGCCTTGAGGTGCTTGATCCGCGCGAGCAGGTCCCGGTGCTCCTGCTCCAGCTCCTCGCGCGCCAGCCGCGTCAGGCGCCGCAGCGGCATGTCCAGGATGTGGTTCGCCTGGATCTCGGTCAGCCCGAACTTCTTCATCAGCTTGCCCCGAGCCTCCTCGGCGTCGCGGGAGCCCCGGATGATCTTGATGACCTCGTCCAGGTGCGAGAGCGCGATCAACAGGCCCTGCACGATGTGGTCGCGCTCCTCGGCCCGACGCAGCTCGTACCGCGTGCGTCGGGTCACGACGTCGATCTGGTGGTCGACGTAGTGGCCGACGAGCTCGGCCAGGTTCAGCGTCCGCGGCACCCCGTCGACGAGCGCCAGCATGATCGCGCCGAAGTTGTCCTGCAGCTGCGTGTGCCGGTAGAGCTGGTTGAGGACCACCTGCGGGTTCGCGCCCCGCTTCGTGTACACGACGAGTCGCATCCCCTCCTTGTTGGACTCGTCCCGCACGTCCGCCACGTCCTTGAGACGCCCGGCGTTCGCGAGCTCCGCGATCTTCTCGGCCACCCGCGCCTTGTTCACCTGGTAGGGCAGCTCCGTCACGACGATCTTCGAGCGCCCCTGCGAGGCCTCCTCGATGTGCGCGACCGCGCGCACCTTGATCGAGCCCCGCCCCGTCTCGTACATGTCCCGGATGCCCTGCGTGCCCATCACGATCGCGCCGGTTGGGAAGTCGGGCCCCTTGACGAAGCGCATGAGCTCCGCGGGCGTCGCGTCGGGGTGCTCCAGGTAGTACGTCACGGCGTCCACGATCTCGGTGAGGTTGTGGGGCGGGATGTTCGTCGCCATCCCGACGGCGATCCCGTTCGCGCCGTTCACGAGCAGGTTCGGGAACCGGCTCGGCAGCACCGTCGGCTCCTGCTCGTACCCGTCGAAGTTCGGGACGAGGTCCACGGTCTCGGCCTCGATGTCCCGGAGCATCTCCATCGCGGCCGGCGCGAGCCGGGCCTCGGTGTACCGGTAGGCGGCCGGTGGGTCGCCGTCGACCGACCCGAAGTTCCCGTGGCCGTCGATCAGCGGGATCCGCATCGACCAGTCCTGGGCCATGCGCACGAGCGCGTCGTACACGCTCTGGTCGCCGTGGGGGTGGTACTTCTTGAGCACCTCGCCGACGGCCGAGACCGACTTGCGGTGCGGCCGGTCCGGGCGCAGACCCTGCTCCAGCATCGACCAGAGGATCCGGCGGTGGACCGGCTTCAGGCCGTCGCGCACGTCGGGCAGCGCCCGCCCGACGATGACCGACATCGCGTAGTCGAGGTAGGAGCGCTGGATCTCCTCCTCGAGCCCGACCTGCTCGACCCGTCCGACGAACAGGGGCGCCTCGCCGCCGCCGGCCCCGCGTCGCCTAGACATCGAGGTTCTGCACGTCCTTCGCGTTCTGCTCGATGAACTCCTTGCGCGCCTGGACGTCCTCGCCCATGAGGATCGTGAAGAGCCGGTCCGCGAGGGCGGCGTCCTCGAGCGTGACCTGCAGGAGCGTCCGGTGCTCGGGGTCCATCGTCGTGCGCCACAGCTGGTCGGCGTTCATCTCGCCGAGGCCCTTGAACCGCTGCGGGTCGAGCTTCTTGCCGTCGCCCTGTGCGCGGCGCCACGCCTCCCACTCGCGCTCCGTGTAGAAGTACAGCTCCTCCTTCCCCTGCCGCAAGAGGTACAGCGGCGGCTGCGCGAGGTACACGTACCCCGCCTCGATCAGCTCTCGCATGTTCCGGAAGAAGAACGTGAGGAGCAGCGTCCGGATGTGCGCCCCGTCCACGTCCGCGTCCGCCATGATCACGATCCGGTGGTAGCGGGCCTTGGCGAGGTCGAACTCCTCGCCGATCCCCGTCCCGATCGCGGTGATGAGCGCCTGGATCTCCTGGTTCTCGAGGACCTTGTGGAGCCTCGCCTTCTCGACGTTCAGGATCTTGCCCCGGATCGGCAGGATCGCCTGGGTGGCCCGGTCCCGCGCCTGCTTGGCGGAGCCGCCGGCGCTGTCCCCCTCCACGATGTAGAGCTCGCATGCGGCGGGGTCGGTGAGCTGGCAGTCCGCCAGCTTCCCCGGCAGCCCCCCGCCCTCGAGGAACGACTTGCGCCTGGCGATCTCGCGCGCCTGCTTGGCCGCGAGCCTGGCCTTCGCCGCCGCGGCCGCCTTCGCCACGATGCGCTTCGCGTCCCCGGGGTGCTCCTCGAGCCAGGTCATGAGCCGGTCGTTCACCGTGGTCTCGACGAGCGACCGGATCGAGGCGTTGCCGAGCTTGGTCTTGGTCTGCCCTTCGAACTGGGGATCCCGGAGGCGGACGGAGACGATCGCCGTCAGCCCCTCCCGGACGTCCTCGCCCAGGAGGTTCTCGTCCTTCTCCTTCAGGAGCCCCTTGGCGCGGGCGTAGCGGTTGATCACGTTCGTCAGGGCCTTCTTCAGGCCCTCCTCATGCATCCCGCCCTCGTGCGTGTTGATCGTGTTCGCGAACGAGTGGATCGACTCGGCGTAGCCCGTGTTCCACTGCAGGGCGATCTCGGCCTCGGCGTCCTCCTCACGCGCCTCCATGAAGATCACGCGGTGGTGGAGCGGCTCCTTGCCGGCCGACAGCATCTTCACGAAGTCCGCGATGCCGCCCGAGGCCTTGAAGACCTGCTTCGCGGGCGCGTCCTCGCGCTCGTCGATGAGCTGGATCTCGATGCCCTTGGTGAGGAACGCCTGCTCCTGGAGACGCTCCGCGAGCAGGCGCCGGTCGAACTCGGTGGTCTCGGTGAAGCTCTCGGGGTCGGGCCAGAAGGTCACGATCGTGCCGGTCTTCTTCGTCGGCTTCCCCTTGGTCAGCTTGCTCGTGGCCTTGCCGCGCGCGTAGCTCTGGGTCCACACGTACCCGTCGCGCATGACCTCCACGGTCATCTTCCGCGAGAGGGCGTTCACGACCGACACGCCGACCCCGTGGAGCCCGCCGGAGATCCGGTACCCCCGGCCGCCGAACTTCCCGCCGGCGTTCAGCGTCGTGAGCACCACCTCGACGGCGGGGCGCCGATCCTTCAGCCCGGGGATCGGCTTCACGGGGATCCCGCGACCGTTGTCCTCGACCCGGCAGCCCCCGTCGGCGAGCAGCCGCACCACGATCCGGTCGCAGAACCCCGCCATCGCCTCGTCGATCGAGTTGTCCACGACCTCGTACACGAGGTGGTGCAACCCGCGGACCGACGTCGTGCCGATGTACATGCCCGGCCGCAGCCGGACGTGCTCCACGCCCTCCAGGACCTGGATGTCCTGCGCCTCGTAGTGGCTCGGCTTCTTGGTGTTCGGTGCCGCTGCGGTGACCAACCGACCTCCCTGCGCCCGGGCACGCCGGTGGCCCGGAGCGCCGTCTGGGGGCCTCGCGGAACGCGCCGCTCGCGCCCGTCTATCCTACCAACCCGGGGGGTGTTGCAACCTCCACGCGGGAACCCCCCTCTCCTTTGCCCTACAACGGTTCCCGCGGCTGCGGTCGCACCACGACCCGCACCCGAGCGACGAGCTCCTCCCCGAGCGACTCGTTCGCCCGAAGCCGGATCTCCTCGGCGAGGAACCGGGCCTGCGCCCCCCACGGACCGGACGTCGCGGACACCACGAGAACGCCCTGCTCGAGGCTCACCGGGGCCGTCTCCGACGCGAGCCGCGGGCCCACCACGTCCGTCCAGGAGGCCGCGAGCCGACCGATCGGAGCTCCACGAGCGAAGACCGGCTCCCGCAGGAGCTCGTCGAGGACCGCGCCGAGCGGCGCCTCGCTCGAGCTCCGTCGCTCGCGCCGGCCCCGCCATCCCTTGCTATGCGGCATCCGGCCCCCTCGGTCGAACCTCGACCGCGCCTCCCCGGACGCTCCAGACGGCGGTCGCCGCGCCCGGCACGTGCTCCGGATCCGCCGCCGAGACGAACACCTGCCCCCGTCCGTGCAGGAGCTCGCTCAGCCGCTCCCGGCGCGCGGGGTCCAGCGCGGAGTACGGGTCGTCGAGCATCACGACCGGCTCTTCCCCGATCTCCACCGCGACGGCGCGCGCGAGCCCGAGCCGGAGGCACACCGCGGCCCCCCAGGCCTCCCCGTGGCTCGCGAAGGCGCGGGCCCCGAGGTCGCGCACCGCGAGCCGGACGTCGTCCCGATGGGGCCCGACGAGCGTGGTCCGGCGCGCGAGCTCGTCCGCCCGGCGCTCCTCCAGCGCCGCCAGGAACCTCGCCTCGAGCGGCTCGCCCTCGACGGAGGCCGCGTAGCGGACCTCCAGCCCGTAGCCCGCCACGCGTCGGTACGCCGCCTCGGCCTCGGGCGCGAGCGCAGCGACGGCTGCCGCCCGCAGCCGCGTCAGCGCGGCCCCGGTCTGCGCGAGCTCCGCGTCCCAGGCCTCCAGGCCCGGTGGCACGCCCCGGCCCTCCCACTCCTTCAGGAGCCGGTTGCGCTGCCGGAGCGCCCGGTCGTAGGCGGTGATCGCCCCCTCCTTCAGCGGCCACAGGGCCCGGACCGCCTCGTCCAGGAACGAGCGTCGGGCGGTCGGGTCCCCGGTGACGATGGCGAGGTCCTCCGGGGCCGAGAACACCGCCCGCACCTGGCGCCGCAGGTCCCGACGCCGCCGCACGGCGGCCCGGTTCACCTGCGCCCGGCTCGCCCCCCGCGCCGGGATCTCGACCTCGACGAGGACGCGGCCGGCGGCCGTGTGGATCTCCCCGCGCGCGTAGGCCCCGTCCGCCCCCCGCCGGACGAGCGGCTCGACCGAGGACGTCCGCGGGGAGGCGAGGAAGAACAGGAACGCGACCCCCTCGAGCAGGTTCGTCTTCCCCTCACCGTTCGGCCCGATGACGAGCACGAGGCCCTCTGGCACCTCGGCGAGCCGCGTCCGCCGGTGGTTCCGGAAGTCCCGGAGCTCGACCCAGGACACGTACACGCGTGCGCGCCGCCCGCGCCTACCCGACCGGGGTGGGCAGGCGCACGGGCATGACCAGGTAGGTGAAGTCCTCCGTCTCCCCCCGGATCACCCCGGGCTTCAGCCCGTCGCGAACCTCGAGGCGCACCGTCTCCCCGGAGGCCGCCGCCAGCCCGTCCAGCAGGTACGTCGCGTTGAACGCCGCCGTGAGCTCCTCGCCCTCGTACCGGGCCTCCACCGCCTCCACGGCCTGCCCGAGATCCGGGGACTGTGAGGAGAGCTTCACCCCGAGCGCGTTGAACTCCATGCGCACGGGCGCCGTGTCCCGAGCGAGCAGCCCGACCCGGCGCACGGCGTCCATGAGCTGCTGACGCGAGACGGTCAGCCGGTTCTCGTAGGCCTCGGGCAGGAGCTGTCGGTAGTTCGGGAACTCTCCCTCGATCAAGCGCGAGGTGAGGGTGAGCCCCTCGATCTGGAACGACGCCTGGCTCTCCTCGATGAGGACCCGCACCTCGCCCTTCTCGACGGACTGCGCCGCCCGCGCGGCCTCCGAGAGCGCCCGCTCGGGGACGATCGCCTTCGCCTCAGCCGGCGCGCTCGCCACGAGCTCGCGGACCGCCAGCCGGTACGAGTCCGTGGCGACGAGCGTCACGCCTTCCCGGCTCACCTCGAGCAAGACCCCCGTGAGCACGGGGCGCGCCTCGTCCCGGGACGCCGCCTTCGCCACCTGGCCCACCGCCTCCGCGAACACCCCCGCCGGCACCACGATCGGCGTACCCACGGGTCGGTGCACCGCGGGGAAGTCCTCGGCCGGCAGCAGGCGGAGCGAACCCTCGTAGGCCGCGCACCGGATGCGGGCCTGAGCCCCGTCCGCCTCGAACTCCACCGGCGCCTCCGAGAGGCTCTTCACCGTGTCGGTCAGGACCCGGGCCGGCACGAGGGCCACCCCCTCCTCGACCACCTGCACGTCCACCGTCAGGCGTGCCGACACCTCCAGGTCCGTCGTGGTGAGCGTCACGCCCTTGTCCGCCGCGGCTTCCATCAGGACCCCGGTGAGCGCCGGGATGCCAGGCCGCGAGGAGACCCCCCGCTGCACGGTCTGCAGCCCATCGGACAACACGTCGCGATCGCATCGGAACTTCACACGTCCACCCCCTCACGGCTCCTGCTGCATGGTCTCCATATCTGTTGAGTGGTGGTAGGCGCGGTGGAGATGTGGATCCCCGCCGCGATCCCCCAGCGTAGGCGAGGGGTCCGACATGTGGATGAGGTGGGGGCAGCGGTGGGCTCGCCGGGCGGACGCGGGCGGGAACCCCGGCTGGGTGCAGCTATCTTCCACATGCCATCCACCGTCGGGGGGCGAGGCATCAGGAGGCCCTCGCGCGCTCGCGGATGGACCGGGAGAGCTCCTGGACGTGTCGGTAGACCGGCTCACGGTCGCGCATGTTCTTCGCGATCTTCGTGACGCCGTGGAGGACGGTCGTATGGTCCCGACCCCCGAAGAGCTCACCGATCCGTACGTAGGACATCGCCGTGCACTCCCGGAGCAGATACATCGCGACGTGCCGAGCGGTCGTGAGCGGTCGCGAGCGGCTGGGGGAGACGAGATCATCCACGGACAGGCCGAAGTACCGGGCCGTCTCCTCGAGCACCAGCGAGGCGGGGATCTCGGTGTCGGTCTGCGGGAGCAGATCCTCCAGGGCGTGCTCGGCGAGCTCCGGGGTGATGGGCTGGCCCGTGAGGTCGCTCCAGGCGACGACCCGCACGAGGGCCCCCTCGAGCTCGCGGATGTTCTGGTCGAACCGCGAGGCGATGAACTCGATCACGTCGTCGGGGACGTGCACCGCATCGCGCTGGGCCTTGAGCTGCAGGATCGCGATGCGCGTCTCGAGGTCGGGGGGCTGGATGTCGACGCAGAGCCCGAGTCGGAAGCGGCTCTGGAGGCGGTCCTCCATGCCGAGCTCCTGGGGCGGGCGGTCCGAGGCGATCGCGATCTGCCGCTCCTTCTCGTGGAGGGCGTTGAAGGTGTGGAAGAACTCGGTCTGTGTCTCCTCGCGCTTGGCCAGGAACTGGATGTCGTCGACCAGGAGCACGTCGACGTCCCGGTACCGGGCCGCGAACTGGTACCCCTGGCGCTCACGCACGGCCTTGATGAACTCCGCCATGAAGTGCTCGCTGGTGACGTACTTCACGCGCAGATCGGGGGCGAGGCGGGCCATGTGATGCCCGATCGCGACGAGGAGGTGGGTCTTGCCGAGGCCGACGCCGCCGTAGATGAACAGCGGGTTGTAGGCCTTCGAGGGCGGGGCCTCGGCGACCGCCATGGCAGCGGCGTGGGCGAACCGGTTCGAGGGTCCCGGCACGAAGGTCTCGAACGTGTAGTTCGGGAACGGGAGGCCCGGCGCACCCATCTGCGGTGGCCGGACCACGCCGGGAGCGGCCGGGAGCGGCGGTCCGTCCGAGGAGGCGGGGGGCCTCGGCGCCTCCGAGGCAAGCAGGCGCAGGTGGATCGGTGCTCCGGCCGCCTCCGACGCGGCCCGCTCGATCAGGGGCGCGTACTGCTTGGCCAGGCGGTCCCGGACGTAGGCCGAGGGGGCGACGAGCTCCAGGACGCCGTCCCGGAGCGCCGTCGCGCGGACCCCCGTGAACCACATCGAGAACGAGACCTCGGGGATCTCGCGGTGGGCGCGCTCGAGCACACGGGACCAGGTGCGCTCGGCCGCCTCGTCAGAGGATGCGACGGCCATATCCACAGTGCCTTTCCACAGGTGTGGAAACCCTTCGGGGAAGCTGCGGCGAGCGTCCGGTGGGGAACGCGGCGCCCGCACGTGGGGAAGCGCGCCGCACTATAGCACCCGCCTTTTCCACAGGCGCCGCGGAGGGCAGGGTCTTGGCGCTCTTTTCGATCTTGGGCAGGCGGCTCGGTCCACACGTGCGAGCGCGCCGACGCCGTGGTCACCTGCCCGGGCACGCGGGGCGTTCGCGGCCTGGGCGGCGCGCACCGCCTTCCGTATACTCTGCGGGTCGCAGCTCGCCCGATCACGAGGTCGTCCATGTCCAAGCGCACCTTCCAGCCGAACAACCGCCGCCGCAAGAAGACCCACGGCTTCCGGATCCGCATGCGCACGCGTGCGGGGAGAGCCATCCTCGCGCGCCGTCGCGCCAAGGGGCGCTCGCGCCTGTCCGCCTGATCGCCACGGACGTTCGCGAGGTCCTGGTCCGCGCGGAGCCGGTGCACGGGGGCCGGATGGTAGCCTTTGTGGCGCCCGGGCGCGGCGAGGTCGCCTTCGTGGCCGGGCGCAAGGTCGGCGGGGCGGTCCTCCGGAACCGGGCGCGGCGGATCATGCGGGCCGCCTGGCGCGCGGTCGCGCCGAGGGTCCGGGGTGGGTACGACGTGGTGTGGGTCGCGCGCGCGAGCATCCGAGGAGCGAGGACGCAGGAACTGGTGCCCGAGATGGAGGGCCTCCTTCGGCGCGCCCGGGTGATGGACCCGTGAGCGGCGCGCGTCGCGTGCTCTGGGCGCTCGGCGCCCCCGCCCGGCTCATCCTCCTCGGGCTGATCGGTGCGTATCGGCTGCTGCTCTCGGGCTGGCTCGGCGGTCAGTGCCGGTTCCACCCCACCTGCTCGCGGTACGCGGAGGAGGCGATCCGGGTCCACGGAGCGCTGCGGGGCAGCGCCCTCGCGGCCTGGCGCCTCGCGCGGTGCGGGCCGTTCACGGCCGGCGGCGTGGACCACGTGCCGCCGCGCCGGGGGCGTGCGATCGGGCACAGGCGCGAGGTGGTGGGGGAGGCAACCCGGTGATCGCCGTGGGCGCGTGGCAGGCGCTCCTGGACGGGCTCGGGTGGGTCCTGGCGAGGATCTACGACGTCGTCCCGAACTACGGTGTAACTATCGTGATTCTTACGGTAGTTATCCGGCTCGTCCTCCTGCCGCTCGGGATCAAGCAGATCCGTTCGATGCAGCACATGCAGCTCATCCAGCCGAAGGTGAAGCAGATCCAGCAGAAGTACCGGCAGGACAAGGCCCGCCAGCAGGAAGAGATCATGAAGCTCTACAAGGAGTACGGGGTCAATCCCTTCTCGGGGTGCTGGCCGGTGCTCCTGCAGTTCCCCATCCTCATCGCGATGTACTCGGTCGTGCGGCACCCCCAGCACCCGATCCACATCCCCGAGGGCACCCGGCTGTACCAGGCCATCCAGCGGCAGATCCCGCAGCCGATCACCTCGCTCGACCAGGTCCCGAAGGAGCCGGGGCCGCCGGGGGGCACCTCCTTCCTGGGGATGAACCTGTTGTGCTCGGCCACGCAGGCGGGGAACCCCCGCGCGCAGCTGGGCGATAGCACCACGGTCGAGAGCAAGAAGGTCCTGTACCCGGTGAACTGCGGAGACAGCCCCGTCGACCGGGTCCCCTACTACGCGTTCGCGGCGCTCATGTTCGCGACGACGTACTACCAGCAGCGGCAGATGCAGAAGGCGAGTCCGCCGGGCGCCGCGAGCCAGCAGCAGCAGGCCCTGCTGAAGGTGATGCCGCTCATGTTCGGCGTGTTCGGCGTGTTCTTCCCCGCGGGTCTCGTGCTGTACTGGACGACCTCGAACGTGTGGCAGATCGGCCAGCAGTACTTCATGCTCCGCAGCCGGCCGACGGCCGAGCAGCTCGCCGAGCGCGCCGCGCGAGGGTCCGCGAAGAAGGGCCTGTTCGCCCAGATGGCCGAGCGGGCCGAGGAGGAGCGCAGGCGTCGGGGGCAGGCGGGCGGTGCCGCGCGTCAGGCGCGTCCGGCAGGCGGCGCGAAGCCCTCCCGCCCGCCCGCGAAGGGCAAGGGTCGAGGCCGGTCTCCGGGCCAGGGGAAGCCGGGGAAGGGCAAGCCGCGGACGGAGGGTTCGGGTGGAGGAGATCCGGGCGAGCGCCCCGACCGTTGAGGAAGCGCTCGAGGTCGCGCTCGCGCGCCTCGGCGCGACCGAGCAGGAGGTGGAGGTCGAGGTCCTCCAGGAGCCGCGCTCGGGCTTCCTCGGCCTCGGAGGACAGGACGCGATCGTGCGTGTACGGCGCCGGCGCGGCGCGGATCGGCCAACCGAGGAGGAGCTGGACGAGCAGGCCGACGTCGCGGCGGAGTTCGTGGAGGAGCTGCTGTCTCGGATGGGGATCGATGCGAGCGTCGAGCCGAACCTGGAGGACGGCACGATGTACGTGGACGTCCTCGCGGCGGGCGCCGGCGACGACGACATGGCGCTCCTCATCGGTCGGCACGGGCAGACGCTCGAGGCCCTGCAGGAGCTCACCCGGCACATCGTGATGCGGCGGACCGGGATGCGATGCCGGGTGATCGTCGACGTGGAGGACTACCGGAAGCGTCAGCGGGACAGGCTCGCGGCTCGGGCGCGGGAGGTGGCCAAGCGCGTCGCGCGAACGGGGCGGGAGGAGGAGCTGGAGCCGATGAACCCGTACGAGCGGAAGATCGTGCACGACGCGGTGGCGGCGGTGCCCGGTGTCGAGAGCTCCAGCAGGGGTGAGGAGCCCGAGCGTCGGGTCGTGATCCGCCGCCGGTGAGGTCGTCCGCGCCACCATCCTCGACCCGTCGTCCCGCTCGAGGGCCGGCACACGACGCCAGCCGCGGACGGGCTCGCGACCGACCCTGAAGGTGCTGTTTCACGTGAAACGCGACGCCGACGCCCCGACCGAGGTGAACCGGATCCGGACCCAGGCGAGAGCTCTCGGGGTGGAGCTCGCTGAGGACGCGGCGAGGAACCTCCTGCATCTGGAGTCGCTCCTGCGCGAGCGTGCCGTCCCCGCCGGGATGATCGCGGCGGGAGACGTGGAGCGCCTCCGGGAGCGGCACATCCTGGACTGCCTCCGAGCGGTGGCCGTCGTGGAGAGCGACGACGTCAAGGCGGTTGACCTGGGCTCCGGCGCCGGGCTGCCGGGCCTCGTGGTCGCGATCGCGGTGCCGCGGCTCGCCGTCACGCTCATCGAGCGGCGCCCGAGGCGGGCGGGCTTCTGCGAGCTCGTGGCCGAGCGCCTGGGCCTTGCGAACGTCCGGGTGGTCGCGGCCAGGATCGAGGACGTGGAGGTGGAGGGAGCCGACGTCGGTTTCGCGCGGGCGCTCGCACCCCTCGCGGAAGCCTGGCGTCTGGCCGAGCGCCTGCTCCGTAAGGGTGGGCGGCTCGTCTTCTTCGCGGGCCGGCGGACCCGAGGGCCGTTCACGGCACCCGGCGCACGGTGTCTGAGCACGGTCGATACCCCGGTGCTTGAAGGCTGCGGCCCGCTCGTTATCATGGGCCGGCAGTGACCAGGCGTAGCGCCGTCCTCGCGCATCCTCTCCCTCCGAGCGCGTGGCTACCGTGGGCGCCGGGGGCGCCTCGCACCCGTTGTCCTGCCTGCGCGCCGGCGGTGGTACGGCCGTGAGCGGGTCGACGACGAAGCGTGCTCGGACCCCCCGTCGTCAGCGAGCGGCCGCCCCCCGCCGCACGCGGGTCATCGCTGTCGCGAACCAGAAGGGCGGGGTCGGCAAGAGCACCACCGCCGTGAGCCTCGGGGCCGCGCTCGCCGAGCTCGGCTACCGGGTCCTCGTCGTGGACCTCGACCCCCAGGGGAACGCCTCGACCGGGTTGGGGATCCGGCACGAGCGCCGTGAGGTCACGGTCTACGACGTGCTCGCCGCCGAGGCACCGATCGAGGGCGCGGTGGTCCCCACGCCGGTCGATGGGCTGTTCGCGATCCCCTCGACCATCGACCTGGCGGGCGCCGAGATCGAGCTCGTCAGTCAGTTCTCGCGCGAGCTGCGCCTGCGCCGAGCGCTGGAGCCGCTGAAGGACGGCGCCTACGACTTCGTCTTCCTCGACTGCCCGCCCTCCTTGGGGCTCCTCACGGTGAACGCGCTCGCGGCCGCCGACGAGCTCATCGTGCCGATCCAGTGCGAGTACTACGCGCTCGAGGGCCTCGGGCAGCTGCTGCGGAACGTCCGCCTCGTCCAGCAGAACGTGAACGCGGGCCTGCACCTCACGGGGATCGTCTTGACGATGTACGACCCCCGGACGAAGCTGTCCGAGCAGGTCGTCGAGGAGGTCCGCCGGTTCTTCGGGGACCGTGTCTACGAGACCGTGATCCCCCGCACGGTTCGACTGTCCGAGGCGCCCGGGTTCGGTCAGCCGATCACCGTCTACGACCCGAGGTCGCGGGGAGCCGAGTGCTACCGCGATCTGGCCCGCGAGGTGGCCGCGCGCCTGCCCTCCGACGAGCCGATCCCGGCCTTCGACCGCATCCCCGCGGCACCCGTGCCGCCGTCTGAGCCGGAGCCGATGCAGGCACCGCGCCCATTGAGGCCCGAGCCCGAAGCCACGGTCGAAGCCCCCGAGGAGGAGGAACCCCACGGTGAGGGGAAGGCGGACACCGGGGTGCAGGTGAGGGAGCCGTCCCCCGGGCCGGGCCCGGATGCGGCGGGTCAGGTCGAGACGGAAGCCGAGCACGAGGCCGACATCACGCTCCAGGCGGAGGTGGACGCGGCTCGGGCCCCGACCGCCGCGGTCGCCGCCATCGACGAGGAGCCTGACATGGAGCGAGAGCGCGACCTCGACTCGGAGGCGAGACCGGTCGGGTCCGCTCGGCACGCGGTCCGCGCGACGACGTCTGGGGCGCAAGCAGAGGTCGAGGCTGCGACCAAGGAGACCGTACCGGTGACCGACCGGGGGCCGGCCGAGGGGTCTGGAGCTGTCGTCGAACATGGGGATGTCTCGCCGGATGCGGACGGCACGGAGGCGTGGATCGCCGAGTTGGAGGCTGAGGCGCGAGCGGAGGCGGAGAGCGCACCGGCGGAGGCCCCGCCCCCGCCGGTGCGAGAGATCGACCTGGAACCGGAGGCTGAACCGGAGGGCGCGGACGAGCCCGGGAGCGTCGTGCGGATCGTGGACCGGGATGCCGCCGGCGAGCACGAGCCGGAGGGCTCGGCGCCGGGGCAGCGGCCGGCCAGGCGGCGGTGGAGCCTGTTCCGGAGAGGAGGCGGTGGATGACGAAGCGAGGCGGGCTGGGTCGGGGACTCTCGGCACTGATCCCCGGGGCGGCCGAAGAGGGCGGCTCGGGCCTCCTCGAGGTGCCGATCGATGCGATCGCACCGAACCGACGCCAGCCGAGGACCACGTTCGACGACGAGTCGCTGCGCTCCCTGGCGCTGTCGATCCAGGAGGTCGGGATCCTCCAGCCGATCGTGGTTCGCAAGGCGGGCCGTGGCTACGAGCTGATCGCCGGCGAGCGACGCCTGCGCGCCGCGAAGCTCGCGGGCCTCGCGACCGTTCCGGTGATCCTACGCGAGAGCGACGACGCGGAGTCCCTGCGCGAGGCGCTCATCGAGAACATCCACCGCGAGGACCTCAACCCCATCGAGCTCGCCGAGGCCTTCCGGGAGCTCCTGGAGGAGCTGGGGCTGAAGCAGGAGACCCTCGCCGAGCGCCTCGGGATCTCCCGCTCGCACGTCGCGAACACGATCCGGCTCCTGCAGCTGCCGGCCGAGGTCCAGGCTTTGCTCGCCGAGGGGAAGATCCAGGCCGGCCACGGTCGCGCGCTCCTGTCCCTCGCCGACCCGGAGGCGCAGAAGGCGCTGGCGCTGCGGACGGCCGCGCAGGATCTGTCCGTGCGCGAGGTCGAGGAGCTCGTGCGCCGATACCTTGAGCAGCCGGCGAAGGCGGAGGCGCAGCCGGCGCCGAGCGTGTCCCAGGACGAGGCGGCGTCCCTCGCGGAGGTGGAGGAGATCCTCTCGGAGCAGCTCGCGACCCGCGTGACGATCCAGATGGGGCGCAAGCGCGGCCGCGTCATCATCGAGTTCGGCTCGGCCGACGATCTCGAGCGGATCGTGTCGGAGATCGTGGGGTCGGGGCCGGGGCTCGCGCCGGTGGAGGAGCTGCTCTAGTCTGCCTCAGACTAGCTCGCCGAGGGGCTGGTCGGCGAGCTGCGACGCTCCAGGGCGAACCCGAGGATCCGCTCGCAGAGCTCGGGGAAGGCGAGACCGGCCGCGTCGGCGGCCATGGGCAGCAGGCTGGTGTCGGTCATGCCCGGGCAGACGTTCACGTCGATCACCCACGGGCGTCCCTCGACGTCCACCAGCACGTCGACGCGGCTCACGTCGCGCTGACGGAGGGCTTCGAAGGCCCGCGCGGCGACGGATCGAACGCGCTCGGCGACCTCGTCGTCCAGGCGCGCCGGTGCCTCGTACTCGGTGGCGCCGGGCGTGTAGCGGGCCGCGTAGTCGAAGACGCCCGACCTCGGGAAGACCCCGACGAGCGGCAGCACGTCCCGGGGTCCGCCGAGCATCGAGGCGGCGACCTCGACCCCGGGGACGCGGCGCTCGACGATGGCGGCCTCCGAGAAGGCGAGCGCGCTCATCACCGCGTGGGGCAGGTCGGCCTCGCGATCCACGAACGTGAGACCCATGGCCGAGCCGGCCCGTGACGGCTTCACGACGAGCGGGAGACCCACGCGCTCGGCCAGCCGGTGCAGGAGGGCGCCGGCGCCGAGGTCGCGCAGCGCCGCCGCCTCGACCACCGCCCACGGCGGGGTGGGGACCTCGGCCTCGGCGAGGGCGGCCTTGCAGAGCACCTTGTCGAAGGCGATCTCGCAGGCGAGCGGCGCGGAGCCCGTGTAGGGGAGCTCGAGGAGCTCGAGGAGCCGCTGCACCGTGCCGTCCTCGCCCTCCTTGCCGTGGAGCGCGACGAAACACGCCGAAACCGTTGCAGCGGAAAGGGTTTCGACGAGCGGGGTCTCCGCCGGATCGACGGGGAGGGCCTCGTAGCCGCGGGCGCGCAGGGCGGCGGCGACGCGGTGGCCGGAGCGCAGGGAGACCTCGCGCTCCGGCGAGCGCCCTCCCGCGAGCACGGCGACGCGCTCCCCGCTCATCCGGACAGGGACCGGTAGAGCTCCTCCTCCTCCGCGAGGAGCTCCCCGAGCCGTCGCACCCCCTCCACGATCCGATCCTCCGTCGGGTAGCAGAAGGCCAGGCGCATCGCGTCGGCCCCGCGCCCGTCGGGGTAGAAGGCCGTGCCGGGGACGTAGGCCACGCGGCGCTCGACGGCCGCGGCGAGGAGGGCCCGGGCGTCGAGGGAGGCGGGGAGGCGGACCCAGACGTAGAAGCCGCCCTCGGGTCGGGTCCACGAGGCGTCCGCGGGGAAGTGCTCGGCGAGGGCGGCGAGCATCGCGTCGCGACGCCGCCGGTACGTCTCGACCAGGCGCGAGAGGTTCGCGCGCCACGCGTCGGTGGAGAGGTACCGCTCGGTGAGCAGCATCGTGAGGTTGCTGCCGCACAGGTCCGCGGCCTCCTTGGCGAGCACCAACCGTTGCAGCACACCGGGTTCGGCGAGGGCCCAGCCGACCCGGACGCCCGGCGAGAAGACCTTGGAGACCGTGCCGAGGTAGACGACGTTGCGCGGGTCGAGCGAGCGGAGCGTGGGGAGGGGCTCGCCCTCGAAGCGGAGGAGGCCGTAGGGGTTGTCCTCGACGATCGGGACGTGTGCCTCGCGGCAGAGCGCGACGAGGTGCTCGCGTCGGGCGAGCGACATCGTGACGCCGGCGGGGTTGTGGAAGTTCGGGACCGTGTAGACGAACTTCGGACGCTCGCCGCGCACGATCGCGTCCTCGAGCTGCTCGACGACCATGCCCTGGTCGTCCATCTCGACGGTGAGGAACCGCGGCTCGTAGGCGCTGAAGGCGGACAGCGCGCCGACGTAGGAGGGGGCCTCGACGGCGATGAGGTCGCCGGGGTCGATGAGGACCTTGCCGAGCAGGTCGAGGGCCTGCTGCGCGCCGGTCGTGATGACGAGGTCCTCGGGGTCGGCCTCGAGCCCCTCCTCCGCCATCAGCATCGCGACGCGCTCGCGGAGCAGCGGCGAGCCCTGACCCCCGCCGTACTGGAGGGCCACGTCGGCGCGCTCGGCGAGGACGACGTCGACGAGCTCGATCACCTGGTCGGTGGGCAGCGCTTGCACGTAGGGCATGCCCCCCGCGAGCGAGACGACCTCGGGCCGGGCGGCCACGGCGAAGAGCGCCCGCACCTCGGAGGCGGACATCCCGCCGGTGCGCCGCGCGTACAGCTCCGCGTACGGGTCGACGTCGAAGGAGGCCATGGGGGACCGAGCGTAGCACCGCTCCGGGCCGGGGACGGGGAGCGCGTCAGCCGCCGGCGAACGCCGGCATGACCTCGCGGGCGAGGAGCTCGACATGCTCGAGGTCGTCGACGAGCTCGTGGTTGAGCACGATGCGCTCGACGCCGGCCTCCGCGTACTCGTGCAAGCGCTCGACGGCTTGGTCCGGGGTCCCGATGATGCGGTCTCGGGAGACATCCTGGAGGTAGGCGTCGAACGGACCAGCGGTCGGATCGTTCGCGTGCGCTCGCTCGACGCGCGCCCGCCACTCGGCCTCGGTCGCGCCGACGTAGAACCACGTCATGAGCGAGGTCGTGACGGTCGCTTGCTCGCGCCCGGCGGCGTCGAGCCCGTCACGGATCCGGCCGAAGCGCTCGCGGACCTGCTGCGGCGTCCCACCGACGGTGTTGAACTCGTCCGCGTACCGGGCGACGAGTCGCTGCATCCGGGGGCCGCTGGTCCGGCCGCCGAGCACGATCGGCGGATGCGGGCGCTGGATCGGCTTGTGGAGGAACCCGCAGTCCTCGAGCGCGTAGTGCGCCCCCTCGAACGAGAAGCGCTCCTTCGTGAGCAGGCCGTGGACGATCTCGACCTGCTCCTCGAACACCTCGAAGCGCTCGGACGTGGGTGGGAAGGGGAAGCCGTGGGTGCGGTGCTCCTCCTCCCACCACCCCGCGCCCATGCCGATCTCGACCCGGCCGCCGGAGATGTGGTCGACGGTCGTCGCGACCTTGGCGAGGACGGCGGGGTGACGGAACGTGACGGGCGAGACGAGGGTGCCGAGGCGCAGGCGCTCGGTGCGCGCCGCGAGGCCCGCGAGGATCGTCCACGCGTCGTTCGAGCCGCGGTCGCGGACCCCCTGGACCGAGACGTAGTGGTCCGAGCTGAACAGCGCCTCGAACCCGAGGCGCTCGGCGGCCTCGGCGACGGCGAGCCACTGGGGCCAGGTCACCCCTTCCTGTCCCTCGAGCATGAGGCAGAAGCGCATGCGATCCTCCCTGCGTGTCGATGCGGCGGGCCCTCCGCCGGTGGCATCATCGTGCCATGGAGCAGGTGACCCTCGCGGAGCTGCGGCGCACGGTCGTCGCGCTCGCGCTCGGGGCGCTCCTCGGCCTCGCGATGGCCGCGATCTCGCGCCGACGGGGCTGAGGCGGGGGGAGCGCGTCGGGGGCGCTCGGGCCCGCTCAGGCGGATCCGGCGAGGAAGCGCTCGAGGGCGAGGGCGATCGCCCGGGCGGCGGCGCGC
>CAZXJB010000042.1:0-2292 GCA_964640965.1 uncultured Actinomycetes bacterium
CCATCAGGCTCCCTGGGCGACCCGCCGCACCCACGGGCCGGCGTGCTCGGCGAGTCGCGCGCCGACCTCCCGGGGGTCCTCCCGCCGGCCCGGCACGTTGAAGGAGTGGTCCCCGCCCTCGATCGGGACCAGGGTGGCGCGCTCCCCCAGCCGCTCGAGCACCCTCGCGAGCAGGTCCTGCCGGGCGAACGGGTCCCGGGTGCCCTGGAGGAACAGCATGGGGACCGGGATGCGCTCCAGGTGCTCGGCGCGGACCCGCTCGGGGCTCGCCGGGGAATGCAGCGGGTAGCCGAGGAAGACGAGACCGCGGGCCGGCATCCCGTCGGCCACGCACATCGAGGCGATCCGCCCGCCGAGCGACTTCCCCCCGGCGAGCACCGGCGCCCCGTCGGCCATGCCCATCACGGCGGCGAAGACCTCGATCCAGGCCTTGCGCAGGTACGGCTCGGGGTCCGGGGCGCGCCGCCCCGCGTCGGTGTAGGGGAAGTTGAAGCGCACCGTCGCGACGCCGTGCCCGGCCATCGCGCGGCAGAACCCCGAGAGGAAGGGGTGGTCCATCCCGGCCCCGGCGCCGTGGCCGACCACGAGCCACGCCGCGGGCTCCTCCGGCACGATCCACGCCGCGCCGCGCTCCGCGAGCCGACCGCGGACCTCACGGATCTCCGAGGCGTCCATGGGAACATGGTCGCATGTCCGGCACCGCGTACCTCGGCACCTCGGGGTTCGCCTACCCCGCGTGGAAGCACGGCGTCTTCTACCCCGAGGGCCTGCCCGACCGCGAGATGCTCCCCCACTACGCGAGCCGCTTCCGCTCGGTCGAGATCAACTACACCTTCCGCCGCTTCCCGACCGAGCGCACGCTCGCGACCTGGCGCGAGCAGACCCCCGAGGGCTTCCGGTTCACGCTCAAGGCCAACCAGCGGATCACCCACGTCCGGCGCCTCGCCGACGCCGACGCGGACGTGCGGGACTTCCTCGACCGGTGCCACGTCCTCGGCGACCGCCTCGGCGTGGTGCTCTACCAGTGCCCGCCGTCCCTGCGCTACGACCGCGGGCTCATCGAGGCCTTCGTCGGGTACCTGCCGCCGGAGCCCCGCACCGCGATGGAGTTCCGCCACCCCTCCTGGCGAGCGGCCCGCGAGCTCCTGTCCGAGCACGGCATCGCCTGGTGCGTCGCCGAGACGGACGAGCGCGACCCCGAGCCGGAGGACCTGTCCTTCGTGCCATTCGGGTTCCTGCGCCTGCGCAAGAGCGCCTACACCGAGGAGGCGCTCGCCGCGTGGGCCGAGCGCATCGGTCGAGCGCTCGGCGCGGGCCACGACGTGTACTGCTACTTCAAGCACGAGGACGAGGGCGCGAGCCCGCGGATGGCCGAGCGCCTCGGCCTCCTGCTCGCCGGCCAGGCCTGACGCCCGACCGGCGCCTCACGTGAGGCGGGCCGCGAGGGCGCGCTCGAGCCGATCCACCTGCTCGGGAGCCAGCTTGCGGCCGAGCGCGTCTCTGACGTAGAAGACGTCGACCACGCGCTCGCCGTAGGTGGCGACCTTGGCGAGGTGCACGTCCAGGCCGAGCTCGGCGAAGGTGCGGGTGACGTCGAACAGCAGGCCGATCCGATCGGCGCAGCCGACCTCGACCACGGTGAAGGCCTCGGACGCGTCCGCGTGCACCCGCACCCGCAGCGGCACGCGGTGGCGGGGCGGGGGGTAGCGGCGGCGCTTGGCCTCCACGCCGTGCTCGAGCGCGAGGCGCCCGTCCAGCGCCCGCCGGAGGGTCCCGCGGAACCCGCGCCACCGCTCCTCGGGGACGTCGGGCTCGAAGACGCCCTGCACCTCGAACCGGTCGACGGCCACCCCGTCCGAGGTCGTGAAGACCTCCGCCGCGAGGATCGACAGCCCCGCGAGCGCGAGCGCCCCCGCGATGAGGGAGAGCAGGCCCGGTCGGTCGGCGGCGACGACCGTGAGGTCGGCCGTCCCCGGTCTCGCGCCGGCCCGCACCAGCGTGCGGACCTCGCCGGCCCCAAGGGGCGAGGCGAGCAGCCCGTGGTGGCGGGCGATCAGGTCCGGCGGCACCGTGAGCAGGTACCGGGGCGGCATCCGCTCGAGGAACCGCTCGAGCTCCTCGGGCGGGACCGTCGGCAGGAGCGAGCGGACGGCCGCGGCCCGCTGCTCGAGCCGCACGGCGGTCTCGGGCCCGGCGTCCCCGCGCTCGAGCACGCGCCGGACCTTCGCGCAGAGCTCGTGCACGAGCCCGAGGCGCCAGGGGGTGCGGGCCGCGGGGCCGGTGGCGGGGGGG
>CAZXJB010000042.1:2312-18982 GCA_964640965.1 uncultured Actinomycetes bacterium
CCGTGAGCACCGTGAGCGCGGCCAGGCGCTCGGGCGTCCCGATCCGGGCCGCCACGCGCAGCAGGACGTCCTCGTCCTCCAGGTCCCGGCGCACGGCCGTGTCCGAGAGCAGGAGGTGCTCGGCGACGAGGAAGGCGGCGAGGTCGCGGCTGGGCCCGGCGAGGCCCATGCGCTCCAGGATCCGCTCGGCGAGGTCCCGCCCCACGGCGACGTGGCTCCCCCGCCCGACCTTGCCGATGTCGTGCAGCAGCGCGCCGAGCAGGAGCCCGTCCGGGTCGGCGGGGGTCCCGGCCTCGGCCGCGAGGGGGTCGCCCCGGGGGTCCCGCAGGAGCCGGGCGGCCTCGGCGACCGTGCGCAGCAGGTGCACGTCGACCGGGTACCGGTGGTAGGGATCCCGCTGCGGCCGGCATCGGACGAGGGCCCACTCGGGCAGGTAGCGGCGCAGGAGGTCGAGGCGGTCGAGCACCTCGAGCATCCGCGCCCCGGGCTCGCCCGCACGCAGCAGCGCGAGGAACCCCTCCCGCACGCCGTCGGTCCAGACGACCTCCTCGGGGACCGCCGCGCCCTGGATCGCGTCGAGGGTGGCCGGCGCGGGCACGGCGCCCGTCCGGGCGTGCTCGGCGAGCGCGCGGAGGACGCCCTCGGGCGTGGGCTCGACCGGGATCGTCGGCCCGCCGCGCAGGACGCGCTCGAGGACCGAGCGGTGCACGTGCTCGATCTGGCGGGCGTGCTCGAAGATCCGCCGCATGAGCGCGTCCACCGCCGGGAGCTCGGGCTCGTCCGCGAACCCCATCCACCGGGCGACCTGGGGCTGCTGCTCGAGGTGGAGCCGGTCCGAGGCCCGCCCCGCCTCCAGGTGGAGGGCGCTGCGGACCCGGAGGAGCAGCTCGTGGGCCTCGGCCAGGGCCTCGCGCTCGGCCGTGCGGAGGAGGCCCAGGCGCACGAGCCCCGCCGGGTCCGCGCCCTCGCCGGTGAGCACGGCGGCGAGCCACCCCAGGGCGTGCACGTCCCGCAGCCCGCCGGCGCCCTCCTTCAGGTGCGGCTCGAGCAGGTGCCCGACGTGCCCGAAGCGCTCGGCGCGGTCCTCGGCGTCGGCGAGGAGCCGGGCGGCGAACCCCTGCGCGTCCTCGGCCAGGGCCCGCACGAGCGCCCGCCGTGCCCGCGCCCAGAGGGCCTCGTCCCCGGCGAGGTGGCGCCCGTCGAGCATCGCCGTCGCGGCGTCGAGGCGCTCGGCGGCGAGCGCGAGGCACTCCTCGGCGGTGCGGACGGCGTGGCCGAGCGTGAGCCCCGCGTCCCACAGCGGGTACAGCAGGCGCTCGGCGATGGCCGCCACGGCCTCCCGCCCCACCCCCTCGTGGAGCAGCAGCAGGTCCACGTCCGAGCGCGGCGCGAGCTCCGAGCGGCCGTACCCGCCGAGCGCGACGAGCGCGACCCCGGGCGGCGGATCCACCGACGCGAAGAGCTCGCGCAGGCACCGGTCGAGGGCCTCGGCGCGCCTGGCCGCCGACCAGCGGCCGTGGTGCCCGGGCGAGTAGGCGCGGTCCAGGGCCGAGCGTTCCTCGAGCAGGCGGGCGACCGGCGCCGGAGGCTCGAGCCCCACCTCAGAGCGCGTCGGGCCCCCGCTCCCCCGTGCGGATCCGCACGACGTCCTCGGTGGGAAGGACCCAGATCTTCCCATCGCCGATCCGGCCGGTCCGGGCGGCCTTCGCGATCGCCTCCACGATCTCCGGCGCCCGCTCGTCCTCGCAGAGGACCTCGACCTTGACCTTGGGGACGAAGTCCACCTGGTACTCGGCCCCGCGGTAGACCTCGGTGTGGCCGCGCTGGCGCCCGAACCCCTCGACCTCGGTCATGGTGAGGCCGGCCACCCCGAGCTCGCGCAGGGCCTCCTTGACCTCGTCGAGCTTGTGGGGCTTCAGGACCGCAACGACCAGCTTCACCCTCGCCCCCCGGCCGCCAACCGCCCCGAGCCTACCCTACTCGCCGACGGCCTTCTTCCGCGGGACCGCGGTCTTCTTCGGGGCCGCGGTCTTCTTCGCCGCGGTCTTGGCCGACGCCGCTCGCGTGCTCGCCCGCTCCTTGGCGGCGGTCGCGCCCGCCGCCGTGCGCCCCGCCGACGTGCCGGACGGCGCCTTCGCGCTCGCGCGGCGCTTCGCGCTCGCCCGCTTGCCCGCGGGGGCCTCGGCCGGCATGCGGGCCTTCGCCGCCTCGACGGAGGCCTTCAGCGCCGCCATGAGGTCCACGATCCTCGCCGGCGGCGCCTCCTCGGGCACCTCGATCGGCTCCCCCGCGAGCTTCTTCTCGACGATCTCGAGCAGGGCCTCTCGGTACTCGTCCCGGTACCGGGTCGGGTCCCAGGGCTCGGTCAGGCTCTCGATGAGCTGCTTGGCCATGGCGACCTCGTTCGGCCGGACGTCCTCGTCGCGCCCGAGCGTCTCGAAGGCCGCCTCGCGGATCTCGTCGGGCCAGTACATCGTCTCGAGCACGAACACGTCGCCCTTGAAGCGCAGCGCCGCGAGGTGCTCCTTGTCGCGGAAGGAGACCTTGGCGATGCCGACCTTGTTCTCCTCGGCGAGCGCCCGGCGCAGCAGCGCGTAGGCCTTCGCGCCGGTCTCGTCGGGCACGAGGTAGTAGGACTTCTTGAACAGGACCGGGTCGATCTCGGTGAGCTCGACGAACTGCTGGATGTCGATCGCGCGCGAGGACCGCACCGGCACCGCCTCGAGGTCCTCGTCGGTGATCACGACGTAGCGGTCCTTCTCGACCTCGTAGCCCTTCACGATGTGGTCGTACTCGACCTCCTGCCCGTCGATCGAGCACACCCGCTTGTAGCGGATCCGCCCGTGATCGGCGTCGTGGAGCTGGTGGAACCGCAGGCTCTTCTCCTCGGTCGCCGGGTAGACGGAGACCGGGATCGTGACGAGGCCGAAGGAGATGGCCCCCTTCCACATGGCCCTGGGTGGCATGAGCGTGTCTCCTCGGGAGTCCGTGCCCCACCGCACGGTGACGCGGAGATTCTATCGGGGGGAACCGCTCAGGGGGTCCGCTACGCCGGGCCCCACGCGGGGACGGCGTCGAGCCGCGGCCCGAACGTGAGCTGGCGCAACCCCGTCCCGTCCGCACGGATCGCGAAGAGGTGACCGCCGAAGTCGCCGCCACGCACGAAGGCGATCCAGGCGCCGTCCGGGGACCACGTCGGGGCCGAGTCCTTCGCGCCGCCGAGGCCCGCCGTGCTGGTGAGCCGACGCAGGCTGCTCCCATCCGGCGAGGCGAGGAACAGATCCCCCCGACCGGCCCAGCCGCGGACCATCGCGATCGTCGTGCCGTCCGGGGACCACGCGGGTTCCGCGTACCCGCCCCGGCACGGCGCCGTGCAGGTCGTGAGCCGCCGCAGCCCGGTTCCGTCGGCGTTCACGACGTACACCTCCGGCGGCCGCGACCCCTTGGCCGGGTACGCGGCGAAGACGAGCCTCCGCCCGTCCGGCGCCCAGGACGGGGCGCTGAACACGGTGAGTCCCGGCGTCGGAATCTCCGTAACCTCCCCGCTCGTCAGCTCGAGCAGGTGGAGCCCCTGACCGCGACCGGTCGATCGGACGAAGGCAATCCGTGCGCCCTCGGGCGACCACGCCGGCTGCACGTCCCGCTCGCACGCCGGCGGCCGGCATGCGGTGAGGGGCACCGGTTCGCCGCCGTCCGCCTCGACGACGAAGAGGGCGTACCGGAGCGGCCCTGGTCCGACCGCCGGCGCCCAGGAGAAGGCCAGCCTGGTGCCGTCGGGCGACCACGCCGGACCAGCCATGAAGCCTCCCTCGACGAGCGTCCGCACGGCTCCGCCGCTCGCCCTCGCCACCACGAGCCGGGGGTCGGCGAGGAGGACCTGCTCGGCGCCGACCATGACCGTGCCCGGACCCGCCCGCACGAACGCCAGTCTCCCCGGGAGCGGCCGATCCTCCGGCCGGAGCAGCAGCCACGCCGTGAGCCCGCCGGCGACGAGCACCAGGAGGACGAACGCATACGCCCCTTTCGCCCCCCGCCCCGCGGCGTGGCTGCGGCTCACCGATGGACCTTCCCGCGGTCAGTTGTGCACGTATACGGTGTCGGTGCGCCCTCCAGCTTGCCCCAGACCCGCAGCGTGCCAGTCGTCATCCACCGCCTTCATGTCGTTCGCCCAGTTACCCTCCGGGCTCTTCCTCCTCACCTTGATGCATCCTTGGGAGAAGTAGTCGTTGGACCCCACGGAGCCCCCGGGCGCCGCGGTGGAATCCCAGCACCACTGGTCATCCGGATCATCAGGGCGGCACTCCTGGCCTTGTGCCCGGGTCTCCTCCGTGTGGATGAACAACGCGGTTCGCACGGTGCCGTCCTGACACGCCTTATCCTGCAGGCTCCAAACGCGGCCCTTGATCAGCTTCCCATCGTAGTCATCGCGGTGACCCGTGCTCTTCAGGTCGTACCAGCCGTTCGGGAGCCACCCGTGGTTCACCTGGCACGCATCTTGCGTGTCACCCGACCCAGCTCTCCAGCTGTGACTGTAGATGCACCGGCCCAGATCATCCATCCAGCGCCAGTACAGCGTGGAGTTGATGTTGGTGCCCTTGTCGAACTCGAAGTAGAGGCAGCTGCGGTCGGCGTGCGCCGTCCTCGGTTCGCCGGGTCCCTGAATCGCCAGGATCCCGCTCAGCAAGATCAGCGCTGCCGGTGCCAACCTGTATCGGATGTGCATCGAGCGCATCCCGGAAGACCTCCTCAGGCGGCAGGTCGGCTGGGGTTGTGGACCGCGTAGTAGCGGTCCACGCCGAGGAGCGGGCCTCGGGCGCACACGGACCCGTCCACCGCGCAATCCAGGTACGTGTACATACGCTCCTCACCCGCACCGAGCACGGGGACCCAGGCCACGACCCGGGAGCCGTCCGCGCTGAGCCGCGGCTCATGCGGCGGAACCGCGAACTCCGTCGCTGGCAGCCGGATGACACCGAGAACGGCGATCCGCCCGTCAGCGACGCCCAGGGTGACCGTTCCGGCACCACTCTCGGCGACCACCCGGTCGCCGACCCACGAGCCGCCGTACGCGAGGTAGGCGAGGGGCTCACCCGACACCTCGGTGCGCGCGAGGTCCAGGCGCGCGGTGGCCTCGCCGGACGCGATGTCCACGACCCGCGCCGCCAGCTCGCTGGAGACGAGCGCGCGCGTCCCGTCCGGGCTGATGGCCACCAGCTCGCCCCCTTCGGCGATCAGCCTGCTCCGACCCGGGCCATCGAAGACCAGCAGATCGAGCCGCTCGCCCTCCAGCATCCGGTAGGCGAGGAGCCGTCCGCGAGCCCAGGCGATGACCACGTAGCGATCCGGGACCGTCGTCCAGGTCTCCTCGACGGCCTCAGGCGAGGATCGGAAGAGGATGTCGCCCGTGAACGGCTCATCCGCCCGGTACGTCCTCGAGGTCCCTTGGAAGAACGCCAGCGCGCCATCGTCCCTCCAGGCGAGGGAGAAGGCCCCGTCGGCCAGCACGCGCTCGGAGCCGGTCGCGAGGTCCACCACGCGGATCGACGGCACGCCGACCGGGTCGCCGGGGGAGATCCCCTGCTGCGACCACGACTTCGCCGGGTCGACGGGAACGAGCCACTCCCAGGCGTTGTACGCGATGGACCTCCCATCCGGGGACGGGACGGCGACGGGGGACAGCCACCCCATCAAGCCACCCGAGGGATCTGCGTCGAGCGCGACCTCCCGCCCTCCCGGCAGGCCAACGATGCGATCCCCCTCGATGAACGGCAGCGGTGGCGAGGACGGTCCTTCCACGAGCACGGCCTCGTCGCTCGCTGCGGACGCATCCATATCCCCGACGCCCAGCGTTCGTCCGCACGCCGGTGTCACGACCATGGCAGCCACCCCGACGGCTGCTCCGAACCGGTACACCGCGGCGAACCGGGAAGACAGATGGACCCCCGACCTCATCCGAAGCATGGCAGCCACCTCCTTGCCCGACGATCGGCGGCTCACCATCGACAGTAGACACACACACACACACGATGTCAAGCGCCCATCCGGCGCCGCGACGGGCGCGGGGGGTTGGGCGGTGCCGGACCCTCTACGATGCCCTCGAGATGAGGACCCGCTCCCACGGCCCCTGGTTCCCGCGCCCGCTCCCCGCCGAGCGGCGCGGCGAGGCCTGGTGGATGGAGGTCGACGGGCGCGAGCTGCGCCTGTCCAACCTCGAGAAGGTCTTCTGGCCCGAGGAGGGCTACACGAAGGGCGACGTAATCGCCTACTACTTCAACGTCGCCGAGCTCATCCTGCCGCACCTGCGGGACCGGCCGCTCACGATGAAGCGCATGCCCGACGGGATCGCGGGCCCCTTCTTCTACGAGAAGACCGCGCCGGCCCACACCCCGGACTGGGTGGCGCGCTGCCCCGTCCGCAGCGAGGACGCCCGCGAGGGGCTCATCAGCTACCTCATGGCGAACGACCTCGCCTCGCTGCTGTACGTGGCGAACCTCGGCTGCATCGAGATGCACCCGCTGCACTCGCGCTGCGGCAGGGTCGAGGTCCCCGACTACCTCTTCTTCGACCTCGACCCGATGGAGGCGACCTTCGAGCAGGTGCTCCGCGTCGCGCTGCACGTGCGCGCGGCGCTCGATGCGCTCGGCCTGGCCTCCTACCCGAAGACCTCCGGCGCGACCGGCGTGCAGATCTTCGTGCCCATCGAGCCCGGCTACTCCTACGAGCAGACCCGCGGCCTCGTCGGCGCGATCGGACGCATGATCGAGCGCGCCGACCGCGAGCACGTCACGATGGCCTGGCAGACCTCGCGGCGGACCGGCAAGGTCTTCATCGACCACACGATGAACCGCTCGGGGGCGAACATCGCGGCCGTCTACTCGCTGCGGCCCGAGCCCGGAGCCACCGTCTCCACCCCCCTCACCTGGGAGGAGGTCGAGGCCGGCGTGCGCCCGAGCGACTTCACGATCCGGAGCGTGTGGGAGCGCTTCGCCCGCCTCGGCGACCTGTTCGAGCCGGTGCGCACCTCGCCCCAAGACCTCGGGCCCGCCCTCGAGGCGCTCGGGCTGCCCACCGAGCGGAGGCCCCCCGCCCGCTCGAGCGAGGAGGTGATCGTGGCCTCCCGGGACCCGGACCTCGCCGAGTACCTGCGCAAGCGCACCTTCGGCCCCGGCGGGACGCCGGAGCCCGTCCCCGGCGAGCGTTTGCGCACCCCCGGGACCTCCTTCGTGATCCACAAGCACCGGGCCACGCGCCTGCACTACGACCTGCGGCTCGAGCGGAACGGGGCGCTGCCCTCCTGGGCGGTGCCGCGCGGGCTCCCGACCCAGCCGGGCGACCGGCGCCTCGCGGTGCGGACCGAGGACCACCCGCTCGAGTACGGTTCCTTCGAGGGCACGATCCCCGAGGGGCACTACGGCGCCGGCGAGGTCCGGATCTTCGACGACGGGTGGTACGAGCCGCTGGAGTGGACCGACACGAAGGTCTCCTTCCGGCTCCACGGCCGCCGCTACCCCGGGCTCGAGTACCACCTGGTGAAGACCCGCACCGACTGGCTGATCCTCCTCGCCTCCCGGCAGGAGGCCCCGCTCATCGCCTCACCCCCGAGCTTCTCCCCGATGCTCGCCGAGGGCGGGTGGGAGCCCTTCGACGACCCGGGCTGGTGGTTCGAGCCGAAGCTCGACGGGATGCGCGCGATCGTCACGATGGCCACCGACGCGACGCGGATCTCGAGCCGGACCGGCCGCGACGTGACCGAGCGCTACCCCGAGCTGCGGGGCATCCACGAGCTCGTGAACCAGGTGAACGCCGTCCTGGACGGCGAGATCGTCTGCCTCGACGAGCAGGGTCGGGTCTCCTTCGAGGCGCTCCAGCAGCGGATGAACCTCACGAACGAGCGCGAGATCGCCCGGGCGGCGAAAGCCTCGCCCGTCGCGCTCGTCGTCTTCGACCTGCTCTGGCTCGACGGGCGGGACGTCACGGGCCTCGCGCTCCAGCAGCGGCGGGAGCTCCTGGCGACGATCGTCGAGCCCGACCACCGGCTCCAGGTCGTGGCCCACGCCGAGGGCGCCGGCCTCGCCTTCACCGAGCGGGCGCGCGAGCTCGGCCTCGAGGGCGTCGTCGCCAAGCGCCTGGGGTCGCGCTACCAGCCCGGGCGGCGCTCCCCCGACTGGCGCAAGATCAAGCTCACCCGCACCCAGGACTGCGTGATCCTCGGCTTCACCGAGGGTCGGGGGGGGCGGGCCGGCTCCTTCGGGGCGCTCCTCGTCGGCGCCTACGACGAGGGACGCCTGCGGTGGGTCGGCCAGGTCGGGACCGGGTTCCGGCAGGCCGAGCTCGAGCGGCTGCTCGCGGCGCTCCGGCCCCTCGAGCGACCGGAGCCCGCGGTGGAGGAGCTGCGCGGGGCCAAGGGCGCGACCTTCGTCGAGCCGCGCCTGGTCTGCGAGGTCGAGTACCTGGAGGTCACCGGCGCGGGGAAGATGCGGGGGCCGAGCTTCAAGGGCCTGCGCGAGGACAAGGCCCCCGAGGACTGCGTCCTGGAGCGCCCGCGGCGGGAGGCATCCGAGCCCGCCGAGGAGCAGGGACGGGCGCGCCGGTCGCGGCGTCGTTGAGCGGGCTCGGTCGAAGACCCGGGCGGCTCGGCGACCCGCTCAGGCGAACGGCTCGAAGCCCGCGCGGACGAGCAGCGCGCGCACCTCGCGCTCGTCCATGCCGCGCTCGGTGAGCTCCCGGTACAGGCGGAGCGCCGCGAGCGAGCGCCCGCAGGCCGGGCAGAACCGGAAGTGGTCCTCGCAGGGGGTCTCGCACCAGGGGCAGCGCGTCACCTCCATGCGGCGCTCCGGGTCCAGCCCGTGGTCGAGGAGCGCGTCGAGGTACCCCTTGCCGTAGTCCCACTGGATGTACTCCTCCTCGCGGACCTCGTAGGCGGGCTCGTGCATCCGGGGCTCGCCGGTCTCGAGCATGTGCTCGAGGTTCTCGCGCAGGAGCTCCCACTCGTAGAAGTGGTTCTCGCCGCAGTCGGGGCAGGCGATCGCAACGCCCTTCACCCCCTGGGGCTGGAAGAGCGCGCGCATGCCGCGCAGGTCCTCGAGGTCGGCGCGCACGTCCTCCGCCTCGTCGGGGTCGAGCGGCCCGAACCCCTCCTCGTCCTCGTCCCGGTCCTCGGGCTCCAGCGGATCGTTCATCGCACCCTCAAATCATCCACCAAACGGAAGGCTCTGAACGCCTCGGCGTAGCGGCACCCGGCACGCTCGCCCCAGCGCGCCGCCCGCTCCCGGACCCAGTCGAAGGCCTCCTCCGTGCCCTGGGAGCGGTGCTCGGCCAGGGCCGCGAGCTTGAGCTCGAGCGTGTCGGTGACGTCCACGAAGGTGTCGGGCTCCTCGGCCGCGAGCCACAGGTTCGGCACCTCGTAGGGCTCGAGCCCCTCCTCGAGGAGCTCGGGGAACTGCAGGCGCGTGGGGGCATCGGGCATCACCGCGCAGAGCGCGAGCGTCCCCGCCTGCTTGTGGTCCCAGTGGTTGATGTAGCCGCTCGCGGACCACAGGCGGGAGGGGTCGGGGGCCACGATCACCTCGGGCCGGACGCGGCGCACGACCCGGGTGAGGGCGCGGCGCGTCTCGAGGTTCACCTCCAGGGCGCCGTCGGGGAAGCCCAGGAACGTCACCTCCCGCACCCCGAGCACGGCGGCGGCCGCGCGCTGCTCGCGCTCGCGGATCCCCGCGAGCTCCTCGCGGGTCATGCCGGGGTCGTTCGAGCCGGCCGAGCCGTCGGTGAGCACGCAGTAGTGGACCGCGGTCCCCTCCCTGGCCCAGCGCGCGACGGTGCCCCCGCACATGAACTCCGCGTCGTCGGGGTGCGCGAAGACGACGAGGGCGCTCGCGAAGCGGTCCGGCCGCGGCGAGCCCAGCTCAGGCCTCCTTGTAGATGGCCCAGAGCTTCTTCACGGGCGAGAGCGCGCGCCAGGTCGCCTTCGAGCCCTTGGGGGTGATGAGCACGTCCCCCGGGCCGATGCGGTGGACCGTCCCGTCCTCCTCGGTGATCTCGACCTCGCCCTCGATGATGACGGCGATCTCGTGGTACGGCAGGTCCATCGGGCCGGTCTCCGCGTCGCGGCGCCACAGGCCGAAGCTGAAGCGCTCGTCGCCGGAGCGGAAGGCGACGACCTCGTCCTCGGGCGGGTTCGGGTCGCCCTCGGGCGCGGGGATCCGCTCCCAGGGCAGGGCGTCGTGCTCGGCGGCCTTGATGACGCGGATGCTCGGGTCGTAGGACACCGTCTCCCTCCTCGATCTCGCTCCGGTCCTCGGTCCGCCAAGGCTACCCGCTCGCGGCGACCCCCGGCGGCGGCCCGGGCTCGCGCCGGCGCGGGCCTCAGGCCTCGCCGAGGAGCCGCTCGAGGGCTTCGACCTGCTCGACGACGCGCTCGGGCGCGGGGCCGCCGGGGCCTCCGCGGGCGCGCACGGCCCGGTCGGGGCCGAGGAGGGCGCGGCCGCCGGGAAGCCCGAGCTCGACCCACTCCCCCTCGTCGAGGTCCGCGAGGTCGCGACCCTCGGCCTCCAGGCGCCGCAGCAGCTCCCCGACCCGGCGGTGGGCCTCGCGGAAGGGGACGCCGGCCGCGACGAGCGCCTCGGCGACGTCCGTCGCGTACAGCGCCGGCGCCTCGGCCGCCCGCCGCATCGCCTCGGGGTGGAAGCGCACGGTCTCCACGCACCCCGCGAGGGCCGCGAGCACCGCCAGGGCGGTGTCGACGGCGTCGAAGAGCGCCTCCTTGTCCTCCTGGAGGTCGCGGTGGTAGCCGAGGGGGAGCCCGTGGAGCGCGGTCGTGACGGCGACGAGGTCCCCGAGGACCCGGCCCGCCTTGCCGCGCGCGAGCTCGGCCACATCGGGGTTCCGCTTCTGCGGCATCATGCTCGAGCCCGTCGAGTACGCCTCGGCGAGGCTCGCCCACCCGAGCGCCTCGTCGCTCCAGCGGATGAGGTCGGCGGCCAGGCGCGAGAGGTGGGTCGCCGCGATCGCGAGCGCCGCGAGCAGCTCCTGGACGACGTCGCGGTCGGAGACGGCGTCGAGCGAGTTCGGGAAGGCCCGCGCGAACCCGAGCTCGGCGGCGGTGACCTCGGGGTCGAGCCCGAGCGTCGAGGTCGCGAGCGCCCCCGCCCCGAGCGGGGAGACGTCGGCCCGGGCCCGCCAGTCCCCGAGGCGCCCGAGGTCCCGGGCGAGCGCCCACCCGTGGGCGCAGAGCGCGTGGCCGAGCGTGATCGGCTGGGCGAGCCGGCCGTGCGTCGTCCCCGGCATCACCGTCTCGGCGTGCGCCCGCGCGTGCCCGAGCAGCGCGCGGAGCAGCCGCCGCAGCCCGCCCGCGAGCCGCTCGGCGGCCTCGAGCATCCACAGCCGCAGGTCGGTCATGACGAGGTCGTTGCGGGAGCGGCCGGCGTGCAGGCGCGCGCCGAGGTCCCCGAGGCGCTCGGTCACCCCCCGCTCGATCGCCGAGTGGACGTCCTCGTCGGCCGGGTGGAACGCGAAGGCGCCCCGGGCGATCTCGGCCCCGACCTCCTCGAGGGCGCCGATGAGCCGCTCGGCCTCCTCGGGCCCGAGCAGCCCGGCCCGCGAGAGGGCGCGGACGTGGGCGACGCCCGCGCGGACGTCCTGCGCGGCCAGGCGCACGTCGAAGCCCAGGCTGCGGCCGAGCGCGGCCGCCTCGGGCGCCGGGGCCTCCGAGAAGCGGCCGGCCCACAGGGGCGCGTCCTGGCCCGGGTCGGTCGGAGCGCCCGGGTCGGTCGGAGCGCCCGGAGCGCTCACGAGCCCCGGGCCCCCTGCGTGCTCGACCACACCGCGAGCGGGAGGCCCCACAGGCGCACGAAGCCGCGGGCGTCGGACTGGTCGAAGGCGTCCCCGGCCCCGTACGTCGCGAGCGAGACGTCGTACAGCGAGCGCTCGGAGCGCCGCCCCACCACCGTGCAGGCCCCCGGCGAGAAGGCGAGGCGCACCTCCCCGGTGACGGGCCCCTGGGTGGCCTCGACGAAGGCGTCCAGCGCGAGCCGGAGGGGGCTGAACCACAGCCCGTCGTAGACGAGCTCGGACCAGCGCTGCTCCACCAGGGGCTTGAAGTGCGCGAGCTCGCGCTCGAGCGTGAGGTCCTCGAGCGCGCGGTGGGCGGTGATGAGCGCGAGCGCCCCCGGCACCTCGTACAGCTCGCGCGACTTGATGCCGACCCGGCGGTTCTCGATCATGTCCACCCGCCCGAACCCGTACCGGCCGGCGAGCTCCTCCACGCGCCGGATCAGGGAGGCGAGCGGCAGCGCCTCGCCGTCGAGCGCCACGGGCACCCCGCGCTCGAACGCGACGGTGACCTCCGCCGGCTCGCTCGGCCGCGCGCCCGGCGACGCCGTGCGGGCGAAGGCGTCCTCCGGCGGGGCGACCCACGGGTCCTCGAGCGGTCCGCACTCGATCGTGCGCCCCCACAGGTTCTCGTCGATCGAGTAGGAGGTCGCGACCGCCGCGATCGGGATGCCCCACTCGGCCGCGAGCGCCACCGCCTTGTCCCGGGGGATCTGGTCGTCGCGGATCGGCGCGAGGATCTCGAGCTCCGGCGCGAGCACGCGCAGGCCGACCTCGAAGCGGACCTGGTCGTTGCCCTTGCCCGTGCAGCCGTGGGCCACGGCCTCGGCGCCGACCTCGCGCGCCACCTTCACGACCTCGTCCACGATGAGCGGGCGGGCGAGGGCGCTCACCATCGGGTACTTCTGCTCATACAGCCCGTTCGCCGCTATCGCGCGGGCGAGGAACTCCTCGGCGAACCGGTCCACGGCGTCCACGACCCGCACCTCCGCGGCGCCGGCCGCTCGGCCGCGGCGCACCACCTCCTCGAAGTCCTCCCGCTGACCGACGTCGACGGCGACCGCGACGACCTCGTAGCCCCGCTCCACGAGCCAGTGGATCGCGACCGAGGTGTCGAGGCCGCCGGAGTACGCGAGCACCGCGCGCGCCATCTAGCCTCCCTCCATGATCGATCGCAGCGCGCGCTCGACGGCGCGCGCCGTGCCGCCCTCGCGGGGCACCACGAGGACGGTGTTGTCGCCCGCGATCGTGCCGGCGATCTCCCCGAGCGCGGCCCGGTCGATCGCCTCCCCGAGCGCCGCCGCCGCCCCCGGCGGGGTGCGGATCAGCAGCAGGCCGCCGGCCCCCCGCACGAAGGAGAGCGCGAACTCCTGCAGCGCGTGCCGGAGCAGCGCGGCCGGGACCGGGCTCGGCCCCTGGCCCGGCACCACGTACCGGACCCCCTCCTGGTCGTGCACCCTCGCGAGGCCGAGCTCCTCGACGTCGCGGCTGATCGTGGACTGGGTCGCGGGCAGCCCGAGCGCGGCCAGGCGCGCCCGGATCTCGTCCTGGCTCGCCAGGCGCTCGCGCGAGACGAGCGAGAGGATCACCTGCTGGCGCTTGGCCTTGAGCGCCGCCCCCGCGCCGCGCCTCACGGGCCGGCCTCCTCGGGCGCGACGCCCTCAGCCTCGGGCGCGACGTCGGGGGTGATCATCGTGCCGACCCCCTCGGGGGTGAACAGCTCGAGCACGAGGCTGTGCTCGACCCTGGCGTCGAGCAGGTGGACGCGGCCGACCCCGGCCCGCAGCGCACGCACCGCGCTCTCGAGCTTCGGGACCATCCCGCCGCCGACGGCGCTCGGGTGCGCGAGCAGGTCGAGGACGTCCGCGACCCCGAGCTCCGAGAGCAGGTCGCCGTGCGGGCCGATCACGCCCGGCACGTCGTTCATGTACACGAGCTTCTCGGCCTCGAGCGCGATCGCGAGCTCGGCGGCGACGACGTCGGCGTTCACGTTGTAGGGCTGCCCGCTCTCGTCGGCCGCGATCGAGGCGACGACGGGGACGAACCCGGCCTCGATGAGCGTCTGGAGGACCTCGACGTTCACGCGCTCGACCCGTCCGACGAAGCCGAGGTCAGGCTCGGTCTGCCGCGAGACGACGACCATGCCGCCGTCCACCCCCGAGAGGCCCACGGCCGGCACGTCGCCCGCGACGAGCATCCCCACGATCTCGGTGTTGAGCTTGCCGGCGAGCACCATCGTGGCGATCTCGAGCGTCGCCGCGTCCGTCACGCGGTGCCCGTCCACGAAGGAGGTCTCGATGCCCAGGCGCCCGGCGAGCTCGGTCACCTGCGGCCCCCCGCCGTGGACGATCACCGGGTGGATCCCGGCGTGCTGCAGGAGCGCCACGTCCTCGGCGAAGGAGCGCGAGAGGCCGCTGCGGTCCATCGCCGCGCCGCCGAACTTCACGACGACGACCCGCCCCCAGTGCTCGCGCATGAAGGGCAGGGCCTCGACGAGCGTGCGGGCCTTGGCGATGGTCCGCTCGCGGACCTGGGGCGGGATCTCGGTCTTCACGTCGTGTACTCCCCGTTGATCCGGACGTACTCGCAGGTGAGGTCGCACCCGATGGCGCGGCCGCGGCCTGGGCCGGCGCCGAGCTCGACCCGGATGCGGATCTCGGGCTCGGCCATCGCGGCGCGGGCGGCCTCGCGGACGGCGCCGTCGGGCGCGAAGTAGGCGGGGACGATGCGGCCGCCGTCGATGAGGAGGGTCTCGGCCAACCACGCGCGGACGGCCTCGGGGGCGAAACACGCCCCGCTCGCGCCCATGGCCTGGAGCACGCGACCCGGGTTCGGGTCGCCGCCGGCCGCGGCGGCCTTGACGAGCGGGGAGTCGGCGATCGCCTTGGCCACGCGCCGCGCCTCGGCGTCGTCCTCGGCGCCCTCGACCGAGACCCGCAGCACGTGCGTCGCACCCTCGGCGTCGCGCGCCAGCTGCGCCACGAGCGACTCGGCCACCTCGGCGAGGGCCTGCGCGAGCTCGGCCCACGGGCGCGTGCCCGGCACGACCACGTCGCCGCCCGCCGCGCCGCTCGCGAGCAGCAGCACGGTGTCGTTCGTGCTCGTGCAGCCGTCGACGGTGAGCGCGCCGAAGGGCTCGGCCAGGGTCCCCGACGCGAGCTCGCGCAGCGCGCCCGGCGCCACCGGCGCGTCGGTCGTGATGAAGGCGAGCATCGTGGCGAGGTTCGGGGCGATCATCCCGACGCCCTTCGCGCACCCGCCGACGCGGTAGCCGCCGCGCTCGGCGACGGCCTGCTTGTCCACCGTGTCGGTCGTCATGATCGCGCGGGCGAAGGCGTCGCCGCCCTCGGGCGAGAGCGTCCGCACCAGGGCCGGCAGGGCCGCGAGGAGCTCCTCCAGGTGGATCCGCTCCCCGATCACTCCGGTCGAGCAGCAGAGCACCTCCCCGGGCGCCGCGCCGAGGAGCTCGGCCGCGGCGGCGGTCGCGGCCAGGGCGTCGGCCTCGCCCTCGGGGCCCGTCCCCGCGTTCGCCTGCCCGCTGTTCACGAGCACCGCCCGGGCCCGCCCCCCGGCCAGGCGCTCGCGCGAGATCCGCACCGGGTGGGCCGGGAAGGCGTTCGTGGTGAACAGGCCCGCCGCCGCGCACGGCTCGTCGGCCACGAGCAGCCCGAGGTCGGGTTGGCCGCTCGGCTTCATCCCGGCCGTGACGCCGGAGGCCCGGAACCCGCGCGGGAACGTCACGCTCACGGGTACACCCCCGCGACCGGCAGGGCGGTCGTCTCCTCGAACCCCGCCATGAGGTTCAGGTTCTGCACGGCCTGGCCCGCCGCGCCCTTGACGAGGTTGTCGATCGCCCCGGCCACGATCGCCGTCCCCGTGCGGGGGTCCACGACGGCCTGGAGCTCGACGACGTTGGAGCCGCGCACGCGCTTGGAGTCGACCATGCCGCCCGGCTCCAGCACGCGCACGAACGGCTCGTCCGCGTACGCGCCCGCGAGTGCGCCCGTGAGGTCCTCGGTGGTCGCCCCGGCGGCCGCGCGCGCGTAGCAGGTGATGAGCACCCCACGGACGGCGGGCACGAGGTGCGGCACGAAGCTCACCGCGGGGGCCGGGTCCGCGCCGGCGAGCGCGAGCGCCCGCTCCATCTCCGGCGTGTGCTGGTGCCGCGGGAACCGGTAGGGGCGCACGCTGTCCTGGGTCGAGGCGTAGGTCGTGGCCTCGGTCGCGGCCTTGCCGGCGCCCGAGAGCCCCGTCTTGCCGTCGACGAGGATCGGACCGGGCTCGAGCAGCCCGGCGCGCAGGAGCGGCGCGAGCCCGAGCGCGACCGGCGTCGGGTAGCAGCCGGGGTTCGCGACGAGCCGGGCCTCCCGCACGGCCTCGCGGAAGAGCTCGGGCAGGCCGTAGACCGCCCGCCCCAGCCAGTCGGGCGCGGGGTGCTCGAACCCGTACCAGTCGGGGTAGGCCTCGGCGGGCAGGCGGAAGTCGCCCGCGAGGTCGATCGCGCGAAGGCCCGCCTCGAGCAGCGGGGGCGCGAGGGTCGCGCTCGCCCCGTGGGGCAGGGCGAGGAGCACGACGTCCGCGCGGGCGGGCAGGTCCTCGCCCTCGAGCGGCTCGAGCCGCGTCCCGGCGAACGGCGTCCCCGCGAGGTGCGGGTGGACGTCCTGGAGCGCGCGGCCGGCGGAGTCCCGCGCCCCGAGCGCGGTCACCTCGACGCCGGGGTGGGCGGCGAGCAGGCGCAGGATCTCACCCCCGGTGTACCCGGAGGCGCCGAGGACCGCGACCCGCAGCCGATCTCCCACGATGGTGGATAAGTATGCAGGAATTGCATGGACCTGTCACACGGA
>CAZXJB010000043.1:0-18734 GCA_964640965.1 uncultured Actinomycetes bacterium
GCACGAGATCGGCCGCTTCTACGCGCGGTACCTGCGGACGCTCGCCGCCGAGGGCGAGGTCGACTTCGCGGGGCTCCTCGCGCGCGCCGGGGAGGCCGTGCGGCCGGAGGACGCGCCCTTCGCGCACGTGCTCGTCGACGACTACCAGGACGCGACCCGGTCCTTCGAGCGGCTGCTCGAGCGGCTCGGCCCGGACACCCTCGTCGTGGCCGGCGACCCCGACTCCCACGTCTTCTCCTTCCAGGGCGCCACGGACGAGCCCATCCGCCGCTTCGCCGAGCGCTTCGGCGCGACGGTCGTGGAGCTCCGCACGCGCCACCGCGGCCCCGAGCCCGGGATCTCGGGGTGGCGGGCCGCGCACGCCTCCGAGGAGCACGCCGCGATCGCCCGGGAGCTCCGTCGGATCCACGTCCAGGAGGGCGTGCCGTGGCGCGAGCTCGCGGTGGTCACGCGCCGCCAGGACGCCGAGGCGGCCGCGCTCGTCCGCGCCCTGCAGGACGCGCGGATCCCGCACGTCGAGCTCGAGGGGCGGCCGGTCCCGGGCTCGGGACCGGCCGTCGTCCCCTACGTGCTCGCGCTCCGCTGGCTCATCGCCGACGACGAGCAGCGGGACGAGCTCGTGACGGCCCTGCTCACCTCGCGCCTGGCCGGGCTCTCGCCCGCCTCCGCCCGGGCCCTGGTGCGCGCGGCACGGGCCTCGGGGCGCCCCCCGCGCGAGGCGCTCGACATCACCGAGGGGCTCGCCGAGGCCGAGCGCGCCGCCGTGACCCGGCTCCGGGAGGTCCTGGACCGGGCGGGCCGGGTCCGCGCCTCGGTCCTCGACGCGTTCGGCGTGCTCTGGCGCGAGCTCCCCTGCTCCGCGGAGCTCGTCGCCGCGGCCGAGCGCGACCCGGTCGCCCGCGCCGACCTGGAGGAGGTCGTGGCCTTCTCCCGGGCGGTGGAGGCGGCGGGGAGCTCGGAGGACCCCTCGATCCCGACGTTCCTCACGGCGCTCGCCGCCCGCGAGGGCGCGCCGGAGCTCGCGACCCCCGCCGAGCGCGGGCCCGACGCGGTGCGCGTGCTCACGGCCCACGGCGCGGCCGGGATGGAGTTCGACACGGTCTTCGTCGCCGGGGCGGTGGAGGGCAACTTCCCGAGCCTCGCCCGACCCGAACCCCTCTTCGACCTCGGCTCGCTGCTCCGCCCCCGCACCCAGGCCGAGGCCAACCGCGCGCGCCTCGCGGAGGAGCGGCGCCTGTTCCGGCTGATCTGCGCCCGGGCCCGCCGCCGGGTGGTGCTCACCGCGAGCGCCGCCGAGGACGAGGACGCGGTCCTCACGGTCTCTCGGTTCGCGGACGAGCTCGGCGTGGCGTGGTCACCCGCGCCGGTCGCGCCGTTCCCCGAGCCCGTCTCGGCCGCCGAGGCCGCGGCCACCTGGCGCCGCGGGCTCGCCGACCCCGGCGTGCCGCCCGCCCTGCGTCTGGCCGACCTCGGCGGCCTGCTCGCGCTCGGCCTCGACCCCCGCCGGTGGTGGTTCCGGCTGGACTGGTCCTCGCGCGGCGCCCCCGAGCGTCCGGCCCTGCGCCTGTCCTACTCGCGCCTCAGCCACCTGGAGAACTGCGAGCTCCAGTACCTGCTCGCCGACGAGCTCGGACTCGAGCCGGGCGGCGGCCACCAGGCCTGGGTCGGGCACCTCGTCCACCGGATCATCCAGGCGATCGAGGAGGGCGAGATCCCCCGCACCCTGGAGGCCTTCCGGGCCGAGATCGAGCGCCGCTGGGAGCCCGGGCGCTTCCCCTCCCACGCCATCTCCGAGGCGGAGCGCCGCAACGCCCTCGAGGTCCTCGCCCCGAACTGGTTCGCGCGCTACGGGGACCTGCCCGCCGCCGCCACCGAGCGCCGGTTCTCCTTCGCCTTCGACGGCGCCACCGTCGTCGGGTACATCGACCGCATCGGCCCTGTCCCCGAGGGGGAGCTGCGGATCACGGACTTCAAGACGGGGCGCGCGGACGGGGCGGGCCGCGCCGCCGAGAACCTCCAGCTCGGCATCTACTACCTCGCCGTGCGCGAGTGCGAGGACCTCGCCGAGCACCGACCCGACCTCGCCGGCGTGGAGCTCGCCTTCCTCGGCGGCAAGCGGAACGACCCCGACGTCCAGGTGCTCGCCTGGTCGATCCCGGAGGGCGGTGAGGAGGGCTACCAGCTCCAGATGCGCGAGCGCCTGCGCGGCCTGATCCAGCGCATCCACGACCTGGACGAGCGCGGCGCGTACGTGCCCTCGACCAGCGCCGACTGCATGTTCTGCAGCTTCCGCACGCTCTGCCCCCGGTACCCGGAGGGGGGACCCGTGTTCCCCATCGCCCGGGCGAGCGGGGCCGAGGGCCTCGGCGGGGGGGCGAACGGCGGCGCGCCCGCCCCGCCGACGTCCGCCCCGGGGGAGGCCGGATGAGCCGCTACCCGGAGCCGATCCTCGCCTTCCTCGGCGGGGAGCCAACCCCGGAGCAGTGGGCCGCCATCTCCTACCCCCTCGAGCCATACGTGCTCGTCGCGGGCGCGGGCTCGGGGAAGACCTCGGTGATGGCGGCCCGCATCGTGCACCTCGCGATGGTCGCGTACGGCCGGCTCGAGGCCGACCACCCCGGCGTCCCGCCCGGCAACGTGCTCTGCCTCACGTTCACGAACAAGGCCACCGAGCTCCTCCGCATCCGCGTGCGGCGAGCCCTCCAGCAGCTCGAGCTGCCCGAGGGCGAGGAGCCGGAGATCGCCAACTACCACGGCTTCGCCGCCGACCTGCTCGAGCGATACGGCATGCTGATCGGGCTCGAGCCCGGCCAGCGGGTCATCACTCCCGTCCAGCGCGCGCAGATCGCCGAGCGCGTCCTCGACCAGATGACCTTCGAGCACCTGTCCACCCGGTGGCAGCCCACCATCGTGAGCAAGATCCTCGCCCTCGACGACCAGCTGCAGAACCACCTCGTCGAGCCTGCGGAGCTCGTCGCCCACGTCGAGGGCAAGCTGGATGCGCTCGCCGCGGCCCGCTCGGCCGAGCCCTACCAGGCGGCGCTCGAGCGGATCGAGCTCGCCCGCGCCGTCGAGCGCTTCCGCGCGGTCAAGGCCGAGCTCGGCGTCATCGACTTCGGCGACCAGATCGCCCACGCGGTCCGCATCGTGCGCGAGCATCCCGAGGTCGGCGCCGCCTACCGCGAGCGCTTCCAGGCCGTCCTGCTCGACGAGTACCAGGACACCAACCACGCTCAGGCCGAGCTCATGGCCGGGCTCTTCTCGGGCGGTCACCCGGTGACGGCGGTCGGGGACCCGGACCAGAACATCTACGCCTGGCGCGGAGCGAGCCTGCACAACCTGCTCGAGTTCCCCGAGGTCTTCCGCCGCTCGGACGGCAGCCCCGCGGAGAAGCTCCCCCTGTACACCAACTTCCGCTCGGGCGCGCGCATCCTCGAGGCCGCGGACCGGATCATCTCGCCCCTCCCCGCGCAGCAGCGCCCGGACCCGAACAAGCTGCTGCAGCCGTGGGAACCCAACGGGCAGGGCGAGGTCGCCGTCGCGCTCCACGAGCACGAGGTCGCCGAGGCCGAGGCGATCGCCGAGCGCATCCTCCTCCTGCACGAGCAGGGTCTGCCGTGGCGCGGGTGCGCGATCCTCTGTCGCAGCCACCGCCTGTTCGCGCCGCTCGAGGTCGCCCTCGGCGCGCGCGGCATCCCCGCCGAGTTCCTCGGCCTCGCGGGGCTCATCAAGCTCCCCGAGGTCGTGGAGGTCCTCGCGTACGCGTCGGCCGCCGCCCTCGCCGACGACAGCGTGGCGCTCGCGCGGATCCTCACCGGGCCCCGCTACCGGGTCGGGGTCGCGGACCTCGCCCGCGTCGCGGACTGGGCGCGGCGGAGCGACCTCGCCCTTCGCCGTCGGATCGCGGAGGAACGGCTCGGGGTCGACGAGGACCTCGTCGAGGACCAGCCCCACCTGATCGCCGAGGCCCTCGAGCACCTGGGCGAGATCGAGGGGCTCTCGCCGGAGGGGCGCCGGCGTCTCGAGGCCTTCGCCGCCGAGCTCCGCGAGCTCCAGGAGGCCGCCAGGCGGCCGGTGCCCGAGTTCCTCGCCGAGGTCGTCCGCCGGATCGGCTTGCTCGAGGAGCTCGACGCCGAGCTCGACGCCGCCCTCGCCGCCGCCAAGCGGCGGAACCTCGCCGCCTTCCTCGACCAGGTCCACGCCTTCCAGCCCGTGGAGGGCGAGCTCACGCTGCGCGCCTTCCTCGACTACGTCGGCCAGATCGAGGACGACCGGGAGTGGACGCCGGTGCAGCCGAGCGAGGAGGACTCGGTGAAGGTCATGACCGTGCACGCCGCCAAGGGACTCGAGTTCGACGCGGTGTTCGTCCCCGGCCTCGCGAAGGGAGTCTTCCCGAACGATCGCATCCAGCACAACCCGGCCCGCCGCGGCGACTCGCTCGACGTCGAGCTCCGCCGCGACCGCGAGCTGCTCCCCACCTTCGACGGAGTGATGAGCCACTTCACCGACGCGCTGCGCCGCCAGGAGGAGTACGAGGAGCGCCGCACCGCCTACGTCGCCCTGACCCGCGCCAAGCGCCGGCTGTACGTCTCTGCGGCCAACTGGTACGGGGAGAACCTGCAGAGCGCCAAGGGCATCGGCAAGTTCCTCGTGGAGCTCAAGACGTGGGCCGAGGGGCGGGGCGACGTCGCCGTCGAGGTCGCGCTCGGCGGGGGCGCGGCGGTCGGCCCGACCGAGGCGCGCGGCGCCGAGACGGCCGGGGCCGAGGCGGGCGCTCCGGCCCGGAACCCACTCGAGGGCTACCGCCAGGCCCTCATGCCCGCCTGGCCGGGTCCCGCGCTCCGCGAGGAGGCCGACGACCTCTTCCCGGAGGGATGGCGCCGGGCCGCCGTCCGGGCGGCGGAGGCGGGCGGCGTGCCGGAGGATCTCGTCGCGCGCCTGCAGCCGACGGAGCGGGAGGCCTATGAGGCGGCCCTGCGGGAGCGTCGTACGCTCGCCGCGCACCTGCTCGAGCGGGAGGCGGAGGTGGACCGGGCGAGCGAGCCCCCACGCACGGTGACCGTGAGCGCGGTGATCGACTACGCCCGCTGCCCGCAACGCTTCTGCTGGAGCGTCGTGCGGCCGCTGCCCCGCTTCTCGGGGCCCGCGGCGCGGATCGGCACCGAGGTCCACGCGTGGATCGAGCGTCGCTCCTCCGGTCAGGCGTCCCTGCTCGAGCTCGAGGAGACCCCGGACCTCGTCGCCGAGGAGCTCGCCGGCGAGCCCGGCAAGGTCGAGCGCCTGCGCCGCGCCTTCCTGGAGAGCCGCTTCGCGGAGCTCGTGCCGCTGTACGCCGAGCGCCCGTTCCTCCTGCCCGTCGGCGACCGGTACGTCGGCGGCCGGATCGACGCGATCTACGGCACGCCCGAGGGCCCCTGGGAGGTCGTCGACTACAAGACGGGGCAGATGCCGGCCGGGGACGACCCGCTCGCGCGCGCGCAGCTCGACCTGTACGCGCTCGCCTGCATCGAGGTGTGGGGCAAGCGCCCGGAGGAGCTCACGCTCACGTACCTGTACCTGTCGACGGGGCAGGAGCGCTCCTACCGGGTGGAGGACCCGGCCTCGGTGCGCGAGCGGCTCACGGCCTGGCTGGAGGGCATCGCCGCCGGAGCCTACGAGCCCACCCCCGGCGAGCACTGCCGTTGGTGCGACTTCCGCCCGTTCTGCCCGGCCGGCTCGGCGTGGGTCGCCGAGCGCTGACGCGGGCTCGGAGCCGGGTCTCGCTCGGCGCCGTCCCGGCTACGCCGCCGAGGTGAGGCGCTCGACCTGCTCCTCGAAGGTCCGGTACGTGGCCGCCGGGTCCCACCCGCCCTCGAGCCTGACGGGCACGAAGCGCACGGCGAGCCCGAGCGCCCCGGCCCGCGCGCGCAGCGCCTCCCGGAACCACTCGAAGGTCCCGGGGTGCAGGAGCACCTCACCGTGGGTCCCGATGCGCCGCAGCGCGGCGTCCTCGACGACGACCGGCGTCGGCCGCAGGATGTCCGCGGTGCCCTCGGGGGCGCCCTCGCGCATCTCCAGGTGGGCCGCTCGGCCGTCCCAGGTGGCGACGGCCACCGGTCGCTCCGGCTCCTCGGGCCGGTAGAGCTCCGCGCGCATCACGCGGTGAGGGCCCGCTCGGTCCGACGCAGGAGGCCGGCCACGTGCCGGAGCATCCGCCCGGCGAGCACGGGCTCGGCCTCCAGCAGGGACCGGAAGGCGGCGCGGGGGAGGGCCAGCATGACCATCGGGGTCTCCGCGATCACCGAGGCCGTCCTCGGCCCGCCGTCCAGGAGCGAGATCTCGCCGAAGAAATCTCCCGGGTAGAGACGGTTCCACACCCGCCCGGTCGGGCCCACGACCCGGGCCTCTCCCTCGAGGATCACGTAGAAGGTGTCGCCGACGTCGCCGGCGCGCACGATCGTGGCACCCGCCATGAAGCGCTGCTCCTCGCACAGCTCCGCGACCCGACGCAGGTGACGCGCGGACAGGCTCGCGAACAACGGCACCCGCGCCAGCGCCTCGCGCGCTCGCTTGCTCACCGATGGACCCCCTTCGCTCTCGTCGCACGCAGCCTATCGGTCCGGCGACCGAGCCGTCGGAGGCCGGGGCCCAGGGAGCGTGTCGGTGGCCCCGTGTATGGTCCGGCCGTGGGGGAGAGGGTCCTCGCGACGGGGGCGTCGCGACGGTACCGGCACGGTGCGGTGATCCTGGGGCAGGGGCAGACCGTTGGCTGCCTGCGCCTCGTGACCTCCGGCGTCGTGCGTCTTTCGGCCGTCGTGCCCAGCGGACGGGAGGTCGTGGTCGGCCTCCTCGGTCCGGGCGACGTCTTCGGCGAGGTCGCCCTCCTCGGCGGCGGTCCCTCCCCCGTCGAGGCCCGAGCGCTCGGCGAGGACACCACGGTCCTCGCGATCCCGCCCGCCGTCCTGCGCGAGCTCATCCGCCGGATGCCCGCCACGGCCGAGGAGCTCCTGCGGCTCATCGCCTCGCGCCTCCGCGACACGGCGGCCGCCCTCGAGGAGGCGCTCGCGCACGACGTGCCCACCCGGGTCTCGCTCCGCCTCCGCCATCTCGCGCTCGCCCACGGGCAGGTCGCGGAGCACGGCGTGCTCCTCCCTCCTCGGCTCACGCAGGAGGACATCGGCAGGATGGTGGGGGCCACGCGCGAGTCCGTGAACCGCACGCTCGCCTCGCTCTCGGCCCGCGGGCTCGTGCACCTCCAGGACCGTCGCTACGTCGTGCGCGACCCCGAGGCGCTGGTCCCGGCGACCGACGGGTGAGCCGGACTCAGACCTGGCGGCGCCGCCCGAAGGCCGTCGCGAGGGCCAGCAGCACCCCCGCGACGAACAGGATCGTGCCGTAGACGTTCACGGTCGGGGGGAGCCCGATCCTCGTCGCCCCGTACACCCAGATCGGGAACGTCTGGACCTGCCCCGACACGAAGTTCGAGATCACGAAGTCGTCCAGGGACAGGACGAAGGAGAGCATGTACCCGGCGAGGATCCCGGGGAGGATCAGGGGGAACGTCACCTTCCAGAACGCCATGACCGGGGTCGCGTACAGGTCCTGCGCGGCGTCCTCCAGGGACCGATCCATGCCGGCGACCCGCGCTCGGACCGTCACGGCCACGAACGGGATGCTGAACGCCACGTGGCTGAGCAGGATCGTGAGGAGCCCGAGCGGCGCGCGGACCTCGATGTAGAGCGAGAGCAGCGAGGAGCCCAGCACGATCTCGGGGATCGCGATCCCGATGAAGATGAGGAAGTTCACCGCCGCCCGCCCGCGGAACACGTACCGGCCCAACACCAGGCCGAGGGTCGCGCCGAGGGGCGTCGCGATCGCCGCGGCCGTCACCGCCACCACGATCGAGTTCCGGACGGCCTCGTTCAGGGAGGGGTCGGCGAAGACGTTCCGGTACCAGTCGAGCGTGAACCCCCAGAACCGGGGCATCTGCCGCTCGCCGGGGATGTCGTTGAACCCGTAGAGGATCATGAGGAGGATCGGCGAGACGAGGTAGAGCATCAGCAGCGTGGTGTACGAGCCGAGCACGAGCCTCGCCCTGCGCAGCCTCGGCCGCCGCAGTGGGGGGCGCGTGTCCGCGGGCGCCGCCGCGACCGCTCGCGCCGGAGCGCCGACGACCGCGCTCATGCTCCCACCGCCGCCGCGACCGTCTCCTCCTCGGTCCCGATGAGCTTCGCGTACAGGCTCGTGAGCACCACCATCCCGAACATCAGCACCATGGAGAGGGCCGCCGCGACCGGGTAGCGGCCGCGCGTGAGGTACTCGCTCTGGATGATGTTGCCGATCATCCTCGTCGCCGGTCCGCCGAGGATCTCCGCCTCCACGTAGTCACCCGTCGCCGGCACGAACGTGAGGAGCGTGGCGGCGAAGACCCCGGGCATCGACAGCGGGAAGATGACGTTCGCGAAGGCTCGGGTGGGGGTCGCGTACAGGTCGTAGGCCCCCTCGACGACGGCTCGATCGATCCGCTCGATCGCCACGTAGAGGGGCAGCGCCGCGAACGGCAGGTAGTTGTAGATGAGCCCGCCCACGACCGCGATCCAGGTCGAGAGCACCCGGAAGTGCTCGGGGAGCAGCCCGAGGTCCTTCAGGGCCCCGAGCAGGATCCCGTTGTCCGCGAGGATGAACTTCCACTGCACCGTCCGGATGACGAACGAGACGAAGTACGGGAGCAGGATCATGAACAGCAGCGCGGACTTGAACCTGCCGCCGTAGAACGCGATCCAGTACGCGGCCGGATAGGCGAGCAGCACCGTGCCGAGCGTCGTCGCCCCCGCGTACACGACCGACCGGAGGAAGAACATCTGGCGCCCGGCGAGCGCGTCCACGTAGTTGCCGAACGACCAGGTGAACCGGAAGCCGCCCGACAGGAGCCCGCCGCTCTTCAGCGACATGTACCCCATGACGAGCACCGACCCGACGAAGAACGCGACGAGCCAGCTCCCGCCCGGGGTAAGCAACGCGTAGGCGGCGCGCCGGCGGCGGGCCGAGATGCCGTGCGGACGCGAGGTCCTCCGCGAGACGACGGTCGTGGCCATCGCTCAGGGCTCGCCGGTCACGCCTGCTCCGAGATGGGCTCGAAGATCGCGTCCCACTCGGCCTTCTCCTCGTCGCTCTCGAACGTCCGGCCGAAGCGCGTGCGCGCGAGGAGCTCCTCGGTCGGGAACAGGTACTCGCTGTTCGCCGTCTCGTACAGCTTTCGCGCGTAGCCCTTCCAGCCCTTCTCCTCGGCCTTCCGCGCGTCCTCGAGGATGAGGTCCCGGACCTCCTTCACGGGCGACATGTACAGGACCCACTCCGCGACCATCGTGGCGATCCTCGGCCGGTAGTAGAAGTCCATGAGCGTGAGCGCGCTCACGGGGTGCTCGGCCCCGGCGGGGATCATCATGTTGTCGGTCCAGAACAGGCATCCGCCCTCGGGGAAGACGAACTCGAGGTTCGGGTACCCGCCCCAGGTGTGGTAGTAAAGGATGTCGCCCGACCAGGCCATGCACGCGGCGAGGTTCCCGTTCGTCAGGTCGTCCACGTAGTTCTGCTCGTAGTACTGGCGGACGAGCCCGGTCTCGCGCTGCTTCAGGAGCCAGTCGGCCGCGACGCGCCAGTCCTCGGGCGTCGAGGTCTCGGGGTCGATCCCGAGGTTCCACATCACGAAGTCGGCCATCTCGCTCACGAGCATCCCGACGCCGCCCGGCGGCAGCTTGTGCGGGTCGGCGAGGTCCTCGAGCTTCGTGATCGGCGCCTCGACGAGGTCGCGGTTCACCGCGATCCCGGTGAGCCCCGACTGCCACACCATCGAGTGCTTCGCCCCCGGGTCGAACGGTGGGTCCTTCGCCCAGTCGTTCGCGTGCGCGTCGAAGTTCGGCCGCTTCGTGGTGTCGAGCGGGTAGACCCACCCGTTCTTCACCAAGGCGGTGAACTCCCACCCGTTGCTGATCACGATGATGTCCCAGCCCGTCGACTGCCCGGCCTGGAGCTGGGGCTGGAGCTTGCCGAAGAACGAGGGGTTGTCCTGGATCACCTCCTTGTAGATGACGGAGATGCCCGTCTCCTCCTCGAACTTCCGCAGCGTCGGAACGTACCGCTCGCCGGTCTCGGGATCCTTGGCCTTGTCGATGTAGATCGGCCAGTTCGCGAAGTTCACCTGCCCTTCGGGCGGGCCCGAGAAGAGCTCGTGCACGTCGACGCCGGCGGTCCCGGTCTCGCGCGCACACGCCGCGAGCAGCGGCGGCAGGCCGAGCCCGGCCGCTCCGACGCCCGCGGCGCGCAGGAACCCCCGTCGGGTGAGCCGGTGCCGCAGCACCTCCTGCAGGAACCCGAGATCCGCGTCATCGGGGGATGCGTTCATGGCTCAGTCCTCCCATCTCCAGGGAACGTGTGATCCGGCGTCGGTGCCGGAGCGGGTGGATGACCGAGGCGACCGGGTGTGCGCGGAGATCCTCGTGGCCGAGCCGGCCGCGGGGCGCGAGGGTCGGCGCACGACAGCGGGCACACCGCATCGCCCCTCCCACGTCATGCTAGTGCACGCGGGAGGTCGCGCGCGGCCCACCCGGCCCCCGCGGGGCGGGCCCCGAGGCTAGTCGGTCTCCTGGAGGACCGCCAGGCTGCAGGGGCCGCACAGGCGGGCCCGGCCCGTCACCGGCCGCCCGCACCGGGCGCACGCCCGGGGATCGGCGAGCGTGAAGGCGGTCTCGCCGTCGACCTTCACGCGGCGGACCCGCCCCTCGGCCTCGAGCTTCAGCAGGTGTGCGAGGACCGAGCGCGCCGCGAGCGGGTGGAGCTCGGGCGGGTACGCCGCGTAGATCGTCGGGACGAGCTGCTCGGGGGTGCGGGGCCCTTCGACCAGGCCCTCGAGCACCTCCCGCTCGCGCTCCTCCCGGTGGGCGAGGTACTCCTCGAGCTTGGCCATCGCGTCGAGCACGACCGGCCCGTGCCCCGGGTAGATCGTGCGGGGACGGAGCTCCCGCAGCCGCCGGAGCGAGCGCAGGTATTGCGCGAGGTCGCCCTCGGGGGGATCGATCACGCTCGTCCCGCGCCCGAGCACGGTGTCGCCCGTGAACAGCGCCCGGTCGGGCTCGAGCAGGAAGGCCACGTGATCGGGGGTGTGCCCCGGGGTCGCGATCACCCGGAGCCGGACGCCGGGCAAGCGGATCTCCTGGCCGTCGCGCAGCCGGCGCATCTGCTCGGCCGGCCGCGCCGCGTACACCGGCGCTCCGGTGCGGCGGCCGAGCGTGAGCGCGCCCGGGGCGTGGTCGGGGTGGTCGTGGGTGAGCAGGATCGCGCCGATACGGCCGGCGGCGGCCAGCACCTCGGCGAGGTGCCGGGGATCGTCCACCCCCGGGTCGATGACCGCGGCCGGCCACCGGCCGACGACCCAGGTGTTGGTGCCCTCCAGCTCGCGCACGCCCGGGTTCGGCGCGAGGACCCGGACGATCGGCGTGAGGGCGGTCGGGAGGTCGGTGTCCATCTCAGGCCCTGCTCAGTCCTGCCAGAAGGTCGAGCGCGGCAGCCGGGCGAGCTCCTCCTCGTCGGGCTCGCGCGTCGGGATCTCGAGCGCGAGCACCTCCGCCACGCTGGCGCACCCGGCGAGGGCCCGCACGGTGTGGTAGGTCGGCCAGTAGAGCTTCCGCCGCCCCTCCCGCCACTCCGCGAGCAGCCGGGCCGGCGAGCTCCACCAGGCCGCCGCGATCTCCCGCCCGTCGGGCGCCGGCTCGAGGCCGGGAGGGGAGGCCACCGCGAAGTAGTCGGCGTCGAAGCGCACCGGCACGTCCTCCGGCGCGATCCAGTGGGCGATGCGCACGAGTTGCGCGGGGGAGGGGGGCGCGTCGTCGATCGCCCGGAGCGGCGCTTCGCCGCCCTCGTCGCCGGGCCCCGCCCCCGCGAGCCCGACCGCGGTGAGGGCCAGCCCGACCTCCTCGAGGAGCTCGCGCACCGCGCAGGCCCGCGCCGCCTCCGCCGAGGAGCCGAACCAGCGCTCGGCCGCCCGCTCGTCGGCCGCGTCGACCGCGCCGCCGGGGAAGGCGACGTACCCGGGCAGGAAGCGGCTCGCCCCGCTGCGCTCGAGCACGAGGACCTCCGGCCCGTCCGCCCCCGGGCGGGCCGCGATCACGACGGCGGCTCGTCGGATGTCCACGCGGCGCATCATCCCAGACGGCGGCGGCTACGCTGGCCCACGTGAGCGAGCAGGTCCTCCGCGCGATCCGCGCCGCCATCGCCGAGCGCGGACCCATCACGTTCGCCGAGTTCATGGAGCACGCCCTCTACGGGCCGGGGGGCTTCTACGAACACCCGCCGATCGGCGCGGCGGGCCACTTCGTGACGAGCCCCCACGTGCACCCCGTCTTCGCCGACCTCGTCCGCTTCGCGCTCCAGCAGGCCTGGGAGGCCCTCGGCCGTCCCGAGCCCCTGCGCCTCGTCGAGCTCGGGGCGGGCGACGGCACCCTCGCCCGCGGCATCCTCCTCGGCCTCGAGGTCGCGGGCATCCCGGTCGGGTACACGGCGGTCGAGGTCTCGTCCGGCGCGCGCGAGCGCCTGCGCGGGCTCCCTGTCCGCGTCGAGCCCTCCTTCGAGGCGGTGGAGCCCCTCGACCCCGGCGTCGTGCTCGCCAACGAGCTCCTCGACAACCTCCCGTTCCGGCGCGTCCGACGGCGGCGGGGCGCGCTCGTCGAGGTGCGGATCGGCCTCGACGCCGGCCGGCTCGCCGAGGTCGAGGTCCCCTGCGAGCCGGACCTCGCGGCGCTCGTGGTGGACGGCCTCGGCGAGGGCCAGGAGGCGGTCGTCCCGACCGGGGCGCTCGCCCTCGTGGAGCTCCTCGCGGCGAAGCTCGCCCGCGGGTACGCGCTCCTCATCGACTACGGTTCCGTCGGCGGTCCGGCCGGCGAGGTCCACGGCTACCGGGGCCACGCGGTCCTCGAGGACGTGCTCGCCGACCCCGGCAGCGCCGACGTCACCGCGGGGGTGGACCTGGGCCTCGTCGCGGCGCGGGCCGAGGAGCTCGGCCTCGTCCGGCACGGGATCGTCTCCCAGTGGCGAGCCCTCCTCGCGCTCGGCTACGAGCGCTGGGCGCAGGGCGAGCGCGCCCGCCAGGCCGACCTGCTCGCGGCCCGCCGGGGCCTCGAGGCCGTCCGGGCCTTCGAGGGCCGCAGCCGCGCGAGCCTGCTCGTGGACCCCGCGGCGCTCGGGCGCCTGCGGTGGCTCCTGCTCTCGACGCCGGGACTGCCGACGCCCCCCTGGCTCGCGGAGGCCCTCGAGGGGGACTGACCGGGCACGTCGCGGCGTCCGGCGCGGACATGGACGTTCGGCCCCTTCCCGACCGCCGGCCGCCCCCGATAGCATCGGCGGAGAGTCCCCTCGGGAGGTTCCGCCATGCGTCCACGCCGCATCGCCGCCATCCTCACCGCCTCCCTCCTCGCGGCCGCCGCCCTGTGGTGGGTGCGGCCGGCCGCCGAGCCCGTGCCCCGACCGCGTGCCGGCGTCGCGGCCGAGAACGAGGAGGCCGAGGAGCAGGCCGAGACCGTCGAGCAGCACCGGGAGGCGGTTGCGGAGGCCCTCGCCGCGGGCACGCTCGGCCGGATCGAGCCCGTGCGCCACCTCCGCACCCGCGCCTGGGCCGGGGAGCGGCTCATGCACCCCACCGCCGACGACTGGGAGCCGGCGATCGCCGCCGACCCCCGAGAGCCCTGGGTGTACGTCGCGATCACCCGGTTCGGTTATCCCCCGTGCCCACAGGGGAACTGCCCCGACCCCGCCATCGTCGTGCGGACCTCGCCCGACGGCGGTCGGACCTTCGACGACCCCGTCTACGTGTGCGAGTGCCGCCGGGTGCAGTCGCAGTTCGACCCCCTCCTCGAGGTCGTGCCCCGGACCGGCGAGCTGTACGCCGCGTGGATGAACGACTGGAACATCGTCTTCGCGCGCTCCACCGACCACGGGCGGACGTGGTCGGCGCCCGTCTCGGTCTCGGGGAAGGTCTCCTGGGGCGACAAGCCCGCGATGGCCGTCTCGCGCAACGGGCGCGACGTCTACATCTCCTTCAACGGCCCGACCGGGGGCGACGCGTACGTGGCGCTCTCCCACGACGGCGGCGAGACCTTCACCCAGGTGCGCGTCACCCACGGCCCGCGCTACTACTTCGCCTACCAGGGCGCCGTCGCGCCCGACGGGCGCGTCACCTTCGCCGAGATGAGCGAGACCTACACGGGGCCCGGCGGCGCGAGCGAGGGGCCGGTGCTCGTCCACGCGATCTCCTCCTCCGACGGCGGACGCACCTGGACCGACGTGGTCGTGGACTCGGTCGAGCTCGGCGTGCCGTGCACCTCCGAGTGGTGCTACGCGGACTACTACGACGGCCACGCGGCCCTCGCCGCCGACCGCGACGGCGACCTCGTGATCGCCTACGACGGAGCGACGGCGGTCGGCGGGCCGCGCCGGGTGTGGGTCCGCTCCTCCACCGACGGCGGCCGCACGTGGAGCGCCAGGGTCCCGCTCTCGCCCCGGGCGGTGAACGCCGGGTTCCCGGCGGCCGTCGGCGCCGGCGACGACGAGGTGCGCCTGTGGTTCATGGACCAGCGCACGGGCCGCTGGAACGTCTGGTACCGGCGCTCGACCGACCTCGGCGCGACCTGGTCGGCCGCGGTCCGGATCTCCGACGCGACCTCCGGCACCGCCTACAAGGACGCCGACGGGTTCGCGGAGGTCTACGGCGACTACGGCGAGATCGACATCACCAGCCGGGGCCGCACGGTCGCGGTCTGGGGCGAGGGCGCGAGCTACCGCGGACCCGGCGGGGTCTGGTTCAACCGCGAGATCTAGTCTGGGCCAGACTGCTCTTCGCCGCCGGCGGCCTGCCGGCTCGGCCTAGCGGTCGACGTCGCCGACGACGAAGAAGATCGATCCGAGGATCGAGATGAGGTCGGGGATCAGCGTCCCCGGCAGGATCGCCGGCAGCAGCGAGACGTTCGAGAACGAGGCCGTCCGCATCTTCAGGCGGTACGGCTGCCGCTTCCCGTTGCCGACCAGGTAGTACCCCATGAGGCCGAGCGGGTTCTCGGTCCGCACGTAGACCTCGCCCTCGAGGGAGAGCTTCTTCGGCAGCTTCGCCGTCCGGTACTCGCCCGCCGGCATCTTCTCCAGGCACTGCTCGACGATGTCGCAGGACTCGTGCATCCGCCGCAGGAGCACCCACAGCCGATCGTAGGAGTCGCCGTTGCGGCCCACGGGGACCTGGAACTCGACCTCGCCGTACTTCTCGTAGGGCTCGTCCTTGCGCGGGTCCATCGGGATCCCGCTCGCGTGCAGCGTCGGCCCCGAGGCGCCGTAGGCGACCGCGACCTCCGGCGGGATCACGCCCACCCCGACGGTGCGGGCGTGGATGATCTCGTTGCCCATGATGAGGTTGTCGAAGTCCGTCAGGCGCTTGCGGACGTGCGCGAGGACCTCGGCCGCCTGCCTCATGAAGCCCCGGGGGAGATCGTCCTTCACCCCGCCCACCCGCGCGTAGGAGTGGTGCATCCGCGCGCCGGTGGCGGTCTCCATGAGGTTCTGGATCATCTCGCGCTCGATGAACGCGTAGAAGACCGGGGTCATCGCGCCGAGCTCGAGCGGGTACGAGCCGAAGAACATCAGGTGGTTCAGGATCCGGTTCAGCTCGGCCATCATCGTGCGGATCCACTGCGCGCGCTCGGGCACCTCGATCCCGGCGAGGCGCTCGACGGCGATCACGAAGCCGAGCTCGTTGTTGAAGGCCGAGAGCCAATCGTGCCGGTTCATGAGCACGAGCACCTGGCGGGCGTCGCGCTGCTCGGCGAGCTTCTCGGCGCCGCGGTGCATGTAGCCGATGACGGGCTCGGCCCGGGTGATGACCTCGCCGTCGAGCTCCAGGACGAGCCGGAGCACCCCGTGGGTCGAGGGGTGCTGCGGGCCGATGTTGAGGATCATCTCCTCGGTGTGGAGCCCTCGACCCGCGATCTCGACGTCGATCCCGCCGCCGCGGACGAGCCACTGCTCGGCGGCGGCGGAGAAGACGGTCCGCTCCTGCGTGTCCATCGGCCCCACATCCTGCCACGCGGGAGGGGTCGGTGCCCACGCCGGTGCCCACGTCGGCGGGTCGGCGGAGCGTCCCGCGCGCTAGCCTGGCGGCGACCATGAGCGCGAGCCAGGCCCGGCGCCGGCTGCCGTCGGTGGATGCCCTGCTCCGGAGCGACCCCGGTCGACGGGCCTCCGCGGTCTTCGGGCGCCCCCTCGTGAAGATCGCCGTCCGCCAGGTCCTCGACGAGCTGCGGGCGGCGGCCGCGGACGGGGCCGAGCCGCCCGAGGCCGACACCATCCTCGCCCGCGCGCTCCAGCTCGCCTCCGGGACCGCGAACGGCATCGTCCCGGTCATCAACGCGACCGGCGTGATCCTCCACACCGGCCTCGGGCGCGCGCCCTTGCCGCCCGAGGCGGCCGAGGCGGCGGCGCGGGCCGCGACCGGGTACGCCGACCTCGAGGTCGAGCGCACGACCGGCCGGCGCGGCCGCCGGACCGCGAGGGCGGAGCTCCTCCTGCGCGCCCTCACGGGGGCCGAGGACGCGCTCGTCGTGAACAACGGGGCGGCCGGGGTGCTGCTCGCGCTCGCCGCCCTCGCCAAGGGCCGGCAGGTCCTCGTCTCGCGGGGGGAGCTCATCGAGATCGGCGGGGAGTTCCGGATCCCGGACATCATGGCGGCCTCCGGGGCCAAGCTCGTCGAGGTCGGCACGACGAACCGCACGCGCCCGGCCGACTACCGCGCCGCCCTGTCCGAGCGCACCGCCGCCATCCTGAAGGTGCACCCGAGCAACTACCGCGTCGTGGGGTTCACGGCGTCGCCGAGCCTGGCGGACCTGGTCGCGCTCGGCGCGAAGGCCGGCGTCCCGGTCCTCTACGACCTCGGCTCGGGGCTGCTGCACCGCTACCCGGGCGTGCCGGGGGAGGAGCCCGCCGCGGACGAGGCCCTCGAGCAGGGCGCCGACCTCGTGATCTTCTCCGGGGACAAGCTCCTCGGGGGCCCGCAGGCGGGGTGCGTCCTCGGCCGGGCCGAGCTCGTCGAGCGGCTGCGCCGGCACCCGATCGCCCGGGCGGTCCGCGTGGACGTGATGCAGGTCGCCGCGCTCGAGCGCGTCCTCGCCGCCTACGCGCGGGACCGGCGCACCGAGCTGCCCGTGTGGCGCATGCTCCGCGAGCCCCCCGAGGAGGTCCACCGGCGCGCGGCGGCCCTCGCGGAGGCCCTCGACGGCGAGCTCGAGGGCGCCTACGTCGTGCCGTGCCGCTCGACCGTCGGGGGCGGCTCGCTCCCGGGCCATGAGATCCCCTCCTTCGGCGTCGAGGTCCGCGTCCCCGACCCGCCGGCGATGGCCGCCCGCCTGCGGATGGGGCGGCCGAGCGTGTTCTGCCGCGTGGGCGAGGACGGCGTCCTCTTCGACCTCCGGACGGTGCCTCCCGAGCGCACGGGCGATCTCGCGCGGGCGATCCAGTACGCGCTCGAGGGCCACGACCTCGCGGATGACTGAGGCGCCCGAGATCGCCCCCCACGTCATCGCGACCGCCGGCCACGTCGACCACGGGAAGTCCAGCCTCATCGTGCGCCTCACCGGCATCGACCCCGACCGGTGGGAGGAGGAGAAGCGGCGGGGGCTCACGATCGACCTCGGCTACGCGTGGTGCACGCTGCCCTCGGGCCGCGAGGTCGGGTTCGTCGACGTGCCCGGGCACGAGCGGTTCGTGCGGAACATGCTCGCCGGCGTCGGCCCGGTGCGCCTCGTCCTCTTCGTGGTCGCCGCCGACGAGGGATGGAAGCCGCAGTCGGAGGAGCACCTGCAGATCGTCGACGTCCTCGGGGCCGAGGGCGGGGTGGTGGCGCTCACGAAGGTCGATCTCGTGGACGAGGACCGGCTCGCGCAGGCCAGGGCCGAGGTCGCCGAGCGCCTCGCCGGCACCGTCCTCGAGGGCTCGCGCATCGTGCCGTGCTCGGCCGCGAGCGGCGAGGGGCTGGACGCGCTGCTCGCGGCGATCGACGCCATGGTCGGCTCGGCGCCCGAGCCCGAGCGCGACGGCCGGGCCCGCCTGTTCGTGGACCGGGTCTTCACGATCCGCGGCGCGGGGACGGTCGTCACCGGGACGCTCACCGGCGGACCGATCTCCCTCGGCGACGAGGTCGAGCTCTACCCCACCGGCCGCCGGGCGCGCGTCCGCGGCCTCCAGACGCACAAGCGGCCGGTCGAGGTCGCGCGACCCGTCTCGCGGGTCGCGGTGAACCTCGTGGGGGCCGAGCGGCAGACGATCGCCCGGGGCGACGTGCTCGGTCCGCCGGGTGCCTGGCGGCCCACGCGGTGGATCGAGGCCCGGATCCGACCCGTGCGGGGGCTCGCCCACCCGCTGACCGCGCGCGGGGCGTTCAAGCTCCACGCCGGCTCGGCAGAGCGCGAGGTCCGGCTGCGGCTGTACGGGACGGGCGAGGTCGGCCCGGAGGGCGCCTTCGTCCGGATCTCGCTCTCGGAGCCCCTCGTGCTCGCGCCCTTCGACCGGTTCGTCCTGCGCGAGGTCGGACGCCGCGAGACCGTGGCCGGCGGCGTCGTGCTCGACCCCGACCCGCCGCCGCGGCCCGGACCCGACGCCGCCGAGCGTCTGGGCGCGCGGGAGTCGGCCGCCGCGGCCGAGCTGCCGGCGCTCCTGGTCGCCGAGCGGGG
>CAZXJB010000044.1:0-18624 GCA_964640965.1 uncultured Actinomycetes bacterium
TTGGCGGCGGTCGACCTACGCTTCTGCTTGGCCATCCGCCCCGACTCTACCAACTGCGCCGGAGTGGGACCGGGCCAGGAGGCCCGCGAGGTACCCGGTCATCTTGGCCGCGTCGAGGAACGCCATGAGGGCGGGGACCGCGAGGAGCGCGAGCGCGCGCTCGGTGGGGTCGGGCAGGCTCCGCAGGGCCCGGCGCATGGGGGCGCGCGCGTAGGCGACGGCGCCGGCGAGGGTGGCGAGCTTGCGGAGCCTGCCGCGTGAGCCCCACGCGTACAGCGCCGCGCCGTAGACCCCGAACCGCAGGGCGTGGCGGGCGGGGTGCATGCCCGCGATCGCGTCCCCCCGCGCGTACCGGAAGTACTGCGTCCAGGTCGAGCGCAGGTCGGGGCGGAGGTGCCAGCGGACGACGGCGTCCCGGGCCAGGCGCATGTCCAGCCCGAGCTCGCGGAAGCGGTGGTCCACGTACATGTCCTCCCCGATCTCGAGCCACTCTGGGTACCCGCCGGCGGCCTCGATCGCGCTGCGCCGGAAGGCGATCGAGCGGGAGGAGGGCATGAAGGTCGCCTCGTCCCACTCCGTCGGGTCCGGCAGGTTGACGGCCGCGAGGCACCGGTGGAGGAAGGTCTCGGTCACCGGCCGGTAGGCGCCCATCGCGACGTCGGCCCCGGCCTCGATCGGCGCGAGCAGGCGCTCGAGCCACGCGGGGTCGAGCTCGCAGTCGGCGTCGGTGACGGCGATGACGTCGTGGGCGGCGGCGGCGATCGCGACGTTGCGGCCCCTGGCGATCGAGGCCCCCGGCTCCTCGATGAGCCTGATGCCTTCCGCGTCGCGGAGGACCTCGAGCGTGCCGTCGGTCGAGCCCCCGTCCACGACGATCACCTCGTCGGGGGGTCGGGTCTGGTCGGCGAGGCTCGCGAGGAAGCCGACGACGTGCTCCCGGGCGTTCAGGACGGTCGTGACGAGCGAGACCTTCACCGGCCGAGCGCCTCTCGGTAGGCCTCGAGCGTCCGGCGCGCCGTCTCATCCCAGGAGAAGCGCTCGGCGCGGGCGCGGCCGGCGGCCGCGAGGCGCTCGGCGAGGTCGGTGTCGGTGAGCACCCGCTCCAGGGCGGCGGCGAGCTCGGCGACCGAGCGCGGATCGACGAGGAGCGCGGCATCTCCCGCGACCTCGGGCAGGGAGGAGGTGCGCGAGACGACCGTCGGCACGCTCCGCGCCATCGCCTCGACGACCGGGAGCCCGAAGCCCTCGTACAGCGAGGGGTAGCAGAAGGCGCTCGCGCCCCGGTAGAGGGCGTCGAGGTCCCCCGGCGGGAGCGGACCGGTGAGGACGATCTCGCCGGGGCCAGAGAGCGCGAGCTCGCGGAGCAGGGGCTCCGGGTGCCAGCCCATCGGGCCCGCGAGGACGAGCGCGTGCGGCAGGTCGCCCGCCACGGCCCGGCGGTAGGCGCGGACGAGCCGGACGAGGTTCTTGCGCGGCTCGAGCGTCCCGACGGAGAGCACGTAGGGCGTGGGGATCCGGAGACGGTGGAGGACCCGCTCGACCTCGACGTCGGACCCCGGGAGGGTGGCGGCGAGCGGGGTGATGCGCACGCGGGCGGGGTCCACCCGGGTGGCCGCGACGAGGTCCTCCGCGGTCGCCCGCGAGGGCGTGAGCACGGCGTCGGCCCGGCGCACCGCGGCCCGCAGCCCGAGCCGGTACTGGGCGCGCCAGGCCCGCGGGAACAGGCGGGGGTAGCGCAGGAACGCGAGGTCGTGGACGGTGACGACCAGGCACTGGCCGGGCGGCTTCGGCGGGATCGCGGCGTGGTTCGTCGCGTGCACGATGGCCATCTGCCGCAGCGGCGGGGGGAGCGCGGGCCGGCCGAGCAGCGCCCAGGACGGGTAGAGGACCCGGACGGGGCGGTCGAGCTCCACGACGCGGAAGCCCGCGAGCCAGGGCTCGGGCGGCTCGGGGCGCGGGTCGAACCGGGCGTGGAAGAGCGCGATGTCCAGCTCGGGGTCGCAGCGCGCGAGGGCGGGCACGAGGCGCCGCACGTAGGTGCCGATGCCCCCGGGCGCCGGGAACCACAGCTGGTCGACGCAGATCGCGACCCCGCGCGTGGCCATGGGCCTCAGGCCGCGTCGCCGCGTCCGTGGAGCGGGGGCACCCCCCGACGCGCGAAGGGGTGTCGCACGGCCCACCCCCAGGGCTGGTCCATGTGCCGGCGGGCCTGCAGGGCGCCGGACCCCGTGGCGTCGATCCGCCCCGCGAGGACCCACGGCCCCGGGTGGGGGCTCTCCTGGGCGAGGTAGCGCTCGAGGGCGGTGATGATCGCGCGCTCCTCCTCCGGGCTGAGGCCCTCGGGGAGCTCGAACCGACGCTCCTCGTCCATCGTCACAGGGGGATGTTCCCGTGCTTGCGGGCCGGCACGCTCTCGCGCTTGGTGGCGAGCATCCGGAGGGCCCGGATGAGCCGCGGGCGGGTCTCGGCCGGCTCGATCACGTCGTCCACGAAGCCGCGCTCGGCCGCGACGTAGGGGTTCGCGAAGCGGCGCTCGTACTCGGCGATGAGCTCCTCGCGTCGCCGGGCGGGGTCCTCGGCCTTCTCGATCTCCTTGCGGAACACGACGTTCACGGCGCCCTCCGGGCCCATCACGGCGATCTCGGCGGTCGGCCACGCGAACGAGACGTCGGCCCGGAGGTGCTTGGAGTTCATCACCAGGTACGCGCCCCCGTACGCCTTGCGCGTGATGACCGTGAGGCGCGGCACGGTGGCCTCGGCGAACGCGTACAGCAGCTTCGCGCCGTGCCGGATGATCCCGCCGAACTCCTGCTCCTTGCCGGGCAGGAACCCGGGCACGTCCACGAAGGTCACGAGCGGGATGTTGAAGGCGTCGCAGAAGCGCACGAAGCGCGAGGCCTTCTCGCTCGAGTCGATGTCGAGCGTGCCGGCGAGCACCTTGGGCTGGTTGGCGACGACCCCGACGGTGCGCCCGTCCAGCCGGGCGAAGCCCGTCACGATGTTCATCGCCCAGAACGGGAACACCTCGAAGAAGTCGCCGTCGTCCACGACCCGTCGGATCACCTCGTGCATGTCGTAGGGCTCCCGCGGCGAGTCGGGGATGAGGTGGGTGAGCCCCTCGTCCCGCCGGTCGGGGTCGTCCACGACGGCGTAGGCGGGCGGGTCCTCGAGGTTGTTCGACGGCAGGTAGGAGAGCAGGTGTCGGACCATCGCGAGGCACTCCTCCTCGTCCTGGCTCACGAAGGAGGCGACGCCCGAGCGGCTCGCGTGGGTCATGGCCCCGCCGAGCTCCTCGAAGGAGACCTCCTCGCCGGTGACGGCCTTGATCACCTCGGGCCCGGTGATGAACATGTGCGAGGTCTCGCGCACCATGAAGGTGAAGTCGGTGATCGCCGGGGAGTAGACGGCGCCGCCCGCGCAGGGCCCCATGATCACGCTGATCTGCGGGATGACGCCGCTCGCGCGGACGTTCCGTTCGAAGATGTAGCCGTAGCCGGCGAGGCTCGCCGCCCCCTCCTGGATCCTCGCCCCGCCGGAGTCGTTGATCTGGATGAAGGGCGCGCCGGTCGCGAGCGCGAGGTCCTGCACCTTGCAGATCTTCTGGGCGTGGGCTTCGCCGAGGGAGCCGCCGAAGACGCTGAAGTCCTGGCTCGCGACGAGCACCCGTCGCCCGTCGATCGTGCCGTACCCCGTCACGACCCCGTCGCCGGGCGGACGGTTGCGCTCCATCCCGAAATCGTGGGAGCGGTGCACCACGAAGGGGTCGGTCTCGACGAAGGAGCCGCGATCGAGCAGCAGGTCGAGGCGCTCGCGCGCGGTGAGCTTCCCCTTCTCGTGCTGCCGCCGCACGGCCTCCTTGCGCCGTTCGTCGAGGAGCGCGGCCTTGCGACGCCGCAGCTCCTCGATCCGCTCCTCCACCGTGCCGAGCGACGTCGCGGGTCGGTCCTGGGTCGTGGCCATGGGGCGAGTCTACGGCGGGAGCGCACGCGGGTCACCCGGTGGGCATGTCGGTGCCGCCCCCTACGATGGGCGATGATGCGGGCGATGTCGGAGCTCACGCCGGCGCAGCGGCGCACCCTCGAGGTCCTGATCGGGACGGGGGAGCGCCCCCGGTTCCCCGAGGGGCTCGTCCCCCGCGTCCGCGGGCGCATCGAGGAGGCGCTCCGGGCCCTGGACCCGCCCGAGCCGCTGTGGATCGGCAAGTCCACCCTCGCGGACCTCGACCGGTGCCCCGGGCTGTTCGACGCGGTCCGCTCCGGCGAGCGGGCCCCCTTCGCCTACACCGAGCGGTTCGCCGCCGGACGGCTGCTCCACAAGGCGATCGAGCTCGAGGTCGCCGGGCGCGTCGAGCGCGACCCGCACGCTCTGGCGGAGGCGGCCGCGGAGCGCCTGCGCGAGGACGAGGCCTTCGCCGCGTACTGGGGGGACCTCGACGAGCTCCGCCGGGACGAGCTGCTCATGGAGGCCGTGAAGGCGCTCGAGCTGTTCCGCGGGACCATGCCGCCCCTGCGCGAGATGCGGCGGGAGCTCGCGCCCTGCACCGAGTGGCCGGTGCGGGTGGAGCTCGCGCAGGGCGCGCTCGTGCTCGGCGGCACGGTCGACCTCGTGCTCGGGGCCCCTGCGGACGGCGAGGTCGGGCGCGCGACCCGGCTCGCGATCGACCTGAAGACCGGGCGCGCCTGGCCCGAGCACGCCGAGGACATGCGCTTCTACGCGCTGGTGCTGGCCCTGCGGTTCGGCGTGCCCCCCTACCGCGTCGCCACCCTGTACCTGGACTCGGGCGAGTGGCAGGCGGAGGACGTGGACGAGCGCGTCCTCGAGCGGGCGGCCGATCGCGTGATCGCGACCGTCCGGACCGAGGCCGAGCTCCGCGCCGGGGGCGCCCCGCGCCTCGTCCCCGGCCCTCACTGCGCGTGGTGCCCCCGGGCGGCCACCTGCCCGGAGAGCGCGGCGGGGTGATGCTCGGCCTGATCGTCGCGGCCTGATTGTCGGGTCCGCGCGGGCTCGCCTATCGTCACGGCGCCCGAGACCAACAGGACCGGAAGGGGTGGCAACGTGGCCAAGGACCTGTACGACGTCGGCGAGATCCCCCCGATCGGGGAGGTCCCGAAGCGGATGCACGCGATGCTCGTGCGCCCCGACCGCTACGGGGACCCCAAGGACGCGATCCGGGACGAGGTGATCGAGGTCCCCGAGCTCGGTCCGCACGACGCCCTCGTGATGGTCATGGCGGCCGGGGTGAACTTCAACAACGTCTGGGCGGCCCGCGGGGTCCCGGTGGACGTGACGAAGACCCAGGCGCGCTGGGGGGAGCCGACCGACTTCCACATCGTCGGCTCGGACGCCGCGGGCATCGTGTACGCGGTCGGCTCGGAGGTCACGAACGTGCAGGTGGGTGACCGGGTGATCGTGCACGCCGGGCAGTGGGACCACGACGACCCCTGGGTCCTCGCCGGCAACGACCCGGGTCTCGCGCCGAGCTTCCGCGTGTGGGGCTACGACTCCTGCTGGGGGTCCTTCGCGCAGTTCTGCAAGGTCCAGGCCCACCAGTGCCTGCCCAAGGCCGAGCACCTCACCTGGGAGGAGGCGGCGGCGCCCACGCTCACGGGGGCGACCGCCTACCGGATGCTCCACGGTTGGCCGCCGAACACCGTGAAGGAGGGGGACGTGGTGCTCGTCTGGGGCGCCGCCGGCGGCCTCGGCTCCCTCGCCGTCCAGCTCGTGACGCTCGCCGGCGGCAAGGCCGTCGGCGTGGTGAGCTCGGACGAGAAGGCCGAGTACGCCAAGCGCCTCGGGGCCGTGGGCACCGTGAACCGGCGGAGCTTCTCGCACTGGGGGATCCCGCCCCGCTGGGACTCGCCGGAGTGGAAGGACTGGCTCGAGGGGGCGAAGGCCTTCGGCAAGGCCATCTGGGAGGTCCTCGGCGAGCGCCGGAACCCGAACATCGTCTTCGAGCACCCTGGGCAGGACACGATCCCGACCTCGATCTTCGTGTGCGAGCGCGGGGGCATGGTCGTGATCTGCGCGGGCACGAGCGGCTACGACACGATGGTGGACGTGCGCTACCTCTGGTACCTGCAGAAGCGCTACCAGGGCTCGCACCTGTTCAACGACGAGCAGGCCGCGGCCTTCAACGACCTCGTCCGCGAGGGGAGGATCGACACGACGCTCGGGCACACGTACGGGTACCACGAGACGCCCATGGTCCATCAGCTGATGGGGGAGGGGCGGCTGCCCGAGGGCAACGTCGCGGTCCTGGTGAACGCGCCCTCGCCCGGCCTCAAGGACCTGCCGTAGCTCCTAGCCGACCTGGACGAGCTCGACGAGGACCCCGCCCATCCCCTTGGGGTGGACGAAGGCGATCCGCGTGCCGCGGGACCCGGGCCTCGGCGCCTCGTCGATGAGCGGGACCCCCTCCGTCCGCAGGTGCTCGAGGGCCGCCGAGAGGTCCTTCACCCGGTAGGCGACGTGGTGGACGCCCGGGCCCCGGGAGGCGAGGAACCGCCCGACCGGCGTCTCGGGCCCGAGCGCGCCCAGGAGCTGCACGTAGGAGGTGCCGACCCGGAACAGCACCTCCTCGACGCCCTGATCCTCGACCCGCTCCCGGTGGACCGGCTCGAGGCCGAGCGTGCGGCGGTAGTGCCCGACCGCCTCCTCGAGGTCGGCGACGGCGATGCCGACGTGGTCGAGCTCGGTGAGCACGGCTACGAGCGCGCCCTCCGCTGGCGTCGGGGCGGCGGCGGCACCTGCAGCCGTCCGATGAGACGCATCGCCTCGGTCATGTGGTAGCAGGGCATCGTGAGCGCCGTGACCACCGCCGCGACGGCCTGGGTCCGGAGGTCCTCCGGCGGCTTGGCGCCGGGACCGGGGGTAGCCGCCAGCGCGTAGAACTCCACGAGCTCCAGGAACTGGGCGAGGGAGGGCACGAGTCCCCCGCGCTCGTAGGCGTAGATGGTCTGGCGCGCCGCGGGGCAGGCGGGATCGGCGACGGCATCCTGGACGGCCCGGAACCCGGCGGCCCGCCGGAGCCCACGGAGCAGAGCGCCGATGGTCCTCGCCTGCTCGGGATCGATGGGGGGCAGCTTCTTCCTCGCCACGGCACGGAACGATAGCCGTTCCCCGGGCCGCTCGGCACCGGGCGGCCGTCGTGCGTAGTGCGGACGGCCGATGCGCGCATCGCCCGAGCCCACTACCATGAGGAGGTTGGGCCGAGGTCTCGAGGTCTCGAGGGGAGGAGCGCGTGAAGCAGACCGATCGGTCGGCGGCGGCGTTCGCGCACGGCGCGGACCTGCAGGCGCTCGGCCGCGCCGACGTGTTCCGGATCCGCGAGCGCACCCGTCGGCGTCGCCTGTGGCGGCTGATCCTCACGCTCGGGCTCGTGGACGGCTACCTCTGGTACCGGTACCTCACGAACAACCCGTTCGAGCTGCCCGCCCTCGGCCCCGACTGGGTGATCTGGGGCCCGATCCTCGTCCTTGCGCTGCTCATCGCGCTCATGTTCGCGATGCCGCTGTTCAGCGGGCGCTCGCCGCACCTGATCGTGCGACCCGAGGAGATCGAGGTCGGCCTGTCCGAGGTCAAGGGGCTCGACCCCCAGGTGGAGGAGGTCAAGCGCACGCTCGACGTGTTCCTCGGCTACGCGACGTTCCGCCGGGAGCTCGGCGGCAACCCGCGCCGGGGGATCCTCTTCGAGGGCCCGCCGGGGACGGGCAAGACGTTCCTCGCCAAGGCCATGGCCAAGCAGGCCGGGGTGCCGTTCCTGTTCATCTCCGCGCCGGCCTTCCAGTCGATGTGGTTCGGGATGACGGGGGCGAGGATCCGCTCGTTCTTCAAGCGCCTGCGCAAGCTGGCGCGCAAGGAGGGCGGGGCGATCGGCTTCATCGAGGAGATCGACGCGATCGGCGGCGAGCGGGGCGGCCTGAGCGCCGCGCCGGACGGGACCGGCCTCGGCCGCGTCGCGTCCTCGTTCCTCGGCCCCGGGAACACCGGGATGGTGAACGAGCTGCTGATCCAGATGCAGTCCTTCGACCAGCCGCCGTGGAGCCACCGGGTGCGGGCGCGCATCATCGAGTGGATCAACGGCTACCTGCCGCCCGAGCGGCGGATCCCCGCTGGCAAGCCGGTCTACAGCAACATCCTGCTCATCGCAGCGACGAACCGGGCCGACCAGCTCGACCCGGCGCTCCTGCGCCCGGGCCGGTTCGACCGTCGCCTCTACTTCGATCTGCCCACCAAGCACCAGCGCCGGGACCTCATCGACTTCTTCCTCGCGCGCAAGGCCCACCACGTCCAGATGGACGACGACGCGGTGCGGGAGCGTCTGGCCCACGACACCTTCGGCTACACGCCGGTCATGCTCGAGCACCTCTTCGACGAGGCCCTCCTCGTCGCGCTCCGCGACGGGCGGCGGGAGATGAACCTCGCCGACGTCTACGAGGCCAAGCTCACCGAGGAGCTCGGCCTGAAGCAGCCGGTCGTCTACACGGAGGCCGACCGCGTGGCCGTCGCCACCCACGAGGCCGGGCACGCCGCGGTCGCCTACTTCCTCGGCAAGGGCCGGCGCCTGGAGGTGCTCTCGATCATCAAGCGACGGCAGTCGCTCGGGCTGCTCGCCCACGGCGACGAGGAGGAGCGGTTCACCCGCACCCGCTCGGAGATCGAGGCGGCGATCGCGATCGCCCTCGGCGGGCTCGTCGCCGAGGAGATCTTCTTCGGCGAGTCCGGGACGGGGCCGGCGTCCGACCTGGGCGGGGCGACCACGCTCGCGGCGCAGATGGTGGGCGCCTTCGGGATGGCCGGCTCCCTCATCAGCTACGAGGCGATCGCGGAAGGGCCGGTCGGCTCGCGCAACCTCGTCGGCCGGGTGCTCGCCGACGCCGACGGCAAGGCCCGGGTCGAGGAGATCCTCGAGACCCAGCGAGCGCGGGTGACGGCGCTGCTCGAGGAGAACCGGGACGTGGTCGTCGCCCTGCGCGACGCGCTGATCGCCCGGGACGAGCTCGTCGGACGGGAGATCGTGGAGACGATCGAGCTCGCCCTCGCGGCGCGCGATGGGTGAGCCGTGGGCGGCTCGGTCATCCTCGGCGGAGCGCGGACGCCCATCGGCAAGCTCGCGGGGGCCCTCGCGCCCCTGCCCGCCGTGGAGCTCGGGGCGGCCGCGATCCGGGCGGCGCTCGAGCGGTCCGGGGTCGCGCCGGAGCGGGTCGACTACGTGATCATGGGCCAGGTGCTGCGGGCCGGCACCGGGCAGATCACGGCCCGACAGGCGGCGGTGGCGGCGGGGATCCCGAAGGAGGTGCCCGCCCTCAACGTGGACAAGGTGTGCCTGTCGGGCATCACGGCCGTCGCCCTCGCCGACCAGCTGATCCGCGCGGGCGAGGCCGAGGTCGTGGTCGCGGGCGGGATGGAGTCGATGACGAACGCGCCCTTCGTCCTGCCGGCGGCCCGGGCCGGCTCTCGCCTCGGCGACGCCGAGCTCGTGGACTCGATGATCCGCGACGGGCTGTGGTCCTCGTTCTCGCGGATGACGATGGGCGAGGACTCCGACGGCGTGAACGCCGAGCTCGGCATCACCCGCGAGGAGCAGGACGCCTGGGCGGCCCGCTCGCACCGGCGCGCGGCCGAGGCCTGGGAGCGCGGCGACCTCGCCGAGGAGGTCGTCCCCGTCGCGGTCCCGCAGCGCAGGGGGGAGCCGGTCCTCGTCGCCCGCGACGAGGGGATCCGCCCGGAGACCACGCCGGAGACCCTCGCCGCCCTCCCGCCGGCCTTCACGCCCGGGGGCACGATCACGGCGGGGAACGCCTCCCAGATCTCCGACGGCGGGTGCGCCCTCGTCGTCGCGAGCCCCGAGGCGGCGGAGCGGCTCGGCGCCGCCCCGATCGCCGAGATCCTCGCGCACGGCATGAGCGCCGACGGGTTCGCCTGGCTCCACACCGTCCCGGCCCTCGCGCTCGAGGCCGCGCTGAAGAAGGCGGGCCTCGCCGCCGGCGACCTCGAGGTCGTCGAGATCAACGAGGCCTTCGCCGCCGTGGCCCTGCACGTGACCCGGCTGCTCGGGCTCGACGAGGCGCGGGTGAACCCCAACGGGGGCGCGGTCGCGCTCGGCCATCCGATCGGGATGAGCGGGGCGCGCCTCGTGCTCACCCTGACGCACGAGCTGCGTCGACGGGGGGCCGAGCTCGGCGCGGCGGCGATCTGCGGCGGGGGTGGCCAGGGCGACGCCCTGATCCTCCGGCGGCGCTGAGGCGATGCCCGGCTTCGAGCTGCCGGAGGAGCTCGAGGCCTTCCGCTCGGTGCTGCGGGGGATCGTCGAGCGCGAGATCGCGCCCCACGCCGCGCGCCTGGACGCCACCGACGAGTGGGACGAGGGCCTGTACCGGGTGCTCGTCGAGCACGAGCTCATGGCCGTCGGCTACCCGGAGGCCTACGGGGGCTCGGGCGGCGGCGCGCTCGCGCTCGGCCTGCTCGTCGAGGAGCTCTCGCGCGCGTCCGCCGCCCTCTCGCTCGTGCCCGCGGTGAGCAAGCTCGGGGCCGTCCCCCTCCTGCTCGCCGGGACCCCGGAGCAGCGCGAGCGCTACGTCGGCGGGATCTGCCGGGGCGAGCTGCTCATGTCCTACGCGCTCACCGAGCCCGGCGCCGGCTCGGACGCCGCCTCGCTGCGCACGCGCTACGCGCGCGCCGGCGACGGCTTCGTCCTGAGCGGCTCGAAGCGGTTCATCACGGGCGCGGGGGTGAGCCACGCCTACGTCGTGTTCGCCACGCGGGACCCCGCCCTGCGCGCCGAGGGCATCAGCGCGTTCCTCGTGCTGCGCGAGGACCCCGGGGTGGCCTTCGGCCGCACCGAGGAGAAGATGGGGATCCGCGGCGTGCCGACCCGCGAGGTGATCCTCGACGAGGTCCGGATCCCGGCCGACCGGCTGATCGGGCGGGAGGGGCAGGGCTTCGAGATCGCGATGCGCACGCTCGACCACTCGCGCCCGGTGATCGGGGCGCAGGCCGTCGGGATCGCCCAGGGCGCGCTCGACCTCGCGGCGCGCTACGCCACCGAGCGCGAGCAGTTCGGTCGCCGCATCGCCGAGTTCCAGGGCGTGGCGTTCATGCTCGCGGACATGGCGATGCAGCTCGAGGCCGCCCGGCTCCTCGTCTACCGGGCCCTCGCGCTCTGCGACGCGGAGGATCCGCGCATGACGCTGTGGTCGGCGATGGCCAAGTGCTTCGCCTCCGACGCGGCGATGCGGATCACCACCGACGCCGTCCAGGTCCTCGGCGGCTACGGCTACGTCCGCGAGTACCCGGCCGAGCGCCTCATGCGCGACGCCAAGATCACCCAGATCTACGAGGGCACGAACCAGATCCAGCGGGTCGTGATCGCCCGCGAGCTCCTCCGCCGCCTGGGCTGACCGGACGGCTAGAGCTCGAGCTCGTCGTCGACCGGCTCGCGCAGGGCCCGCGCCAGGGCGAGGGCGCGCTCGTCCAGCTGACGCTCGGGCTGGGCGGCCTCCCCCCGCGGCTCCCGCTCGGGCTCCCGCTCGGGCTCCCGGTCGGGGAGCGATGCGCCGTCGGGCAGGAGCACGCGGAAGGAGGCGCCGCCGCCCGGGCGATCCTCGACCCAGCACCGGCCCCCGTGCAGCTCCGCCAGGCGGGAGACCAGCGAGAGCCCGGCGGCGCTCCGCGCCCGGTCGCGCGCGGCGGGGTCCGCCTCCTGGAGGGCCTGGCGCACGGCGGGCGGGACCTCGGGCCCCGTGTCGTCCACGGCGATGAGGGCGCCGTCCCCCTCGCGGGCGACCGAGACCCAGACCGTGTTGCCCGGCACCGTGCGCCGCCCGGCGTTGGCGAGCAGCGCCTCGAGGATCTGCTCGGTGAGGGTGGGGTCGACCTGGATCGCCACGTGGTCGGTCGCGATCTCCACGTCGCGGTTGGCGAGGTCCGTCGCCTCGCCCGTCACCCGTCGGACGAGCGCCTCGAGGTCCGTGCGCCGCAGGTTCGGCACGTAGGTGCCGGCGGCGATCCGGTCGACCTGGAGCAGCTCGCCCACCAGCCGATCGAGCTTCCGCGCGTGGGTCGCGAGCTGCCGCACCATGTCCCGACCGTCGGGCGACTTGGAGTCCGTGTGCTTCAGCGCGAGCGTGATCCCGAGGATCGAGGTGAGGGGCCGCCGGACCTCGGCGGCGAGGGCCTCCTTCAGGGCCGAGTGCTCGGCGTCCACGATCACCGTGGGCCGGGACTCGGCCTCCTCGAGCCGGGCGGAGAGCTCGGCGACGCGGGCCTCGAGCGCGGCCACACGCTCGGCCTCATGCTCGAGCCCGCGCGCACGCTCCTCCATCGCCGCCGCCCGGCGCTCGAGCTCCGCGGCCTCCTCGAGCCCGGCCCGCAGGTCGCCCTCGGCCCGGCGGGCGCGCTCCTCGGCGGCCGCCGCCTGCTCCCTGGCCGTCTCCACCATCGTGAGGAGCTCGGCGATCTTCGTCGCGCTCTGGGCGAGCTGCTCCTCGGCCGCCTGCGTGCGCAGGTCCGCCTCCCGGGCCTGCTCCTCGGCCGCCACGAGGCGCTCGGCCGCCTGCTGGAGCTCGTCGGCGGCCTGGCTGATCGCGAGCCCCACCACCGAGATGGTCCGCGCGAGGCCGCCGGCCTGGTCGGCTCCCTGGTTCCTGTCCGCCATCCGACTCACCTCCGGGTCCGCGCCCTGGGCCGGTCGACCGTGACGACCACCCTCGGCTGCTCCGCCAGGTCGTGGTCGACGGCCACGAGCGCCTCGTCGTTGTCGATCTCGCGCAGCGCCTCGGAGAGCTTGGCGAGATGCAGCGACCCGGCCGTCGCGTCGAGCTCGGCCTCGAGGCGCTCGACCTCGCTCTCCAGCTCGGTGGCGCGTCGCTCGGAGGCCTCCAGGCGCCGGCGCAGCTCCTCGACTTCCGCGCTCGGGGTGCGCGTCTCGAGCTGGTGCAGCCGGGCCTTGTGCTCGTCGAGCTCGCGCTGGCGGAGGGCCAGTCGCTCGCGCAGCGCGGCGTTGTCGCGCTCGACCGCCTGCAGCCGCTCCGCCGTGTCGCGGAGCTGGTCGCGCAGCGAGCGCACCTCCTCGGACCGGTCCTCCTGCTCCAGCATCTGCATCGCCCTTTCCATCGTCGAGATCTCATCGAGCGCCGCGCGGAGCTGCCGGCGCACGTCGGTGAGCGCGGCCTCGGCGGCCGTCGCCCGTTGCTCGGCCCGGGCCCGCGCGTCCTCGGCCGCGACGAACTCGGGGTGGGCGCGGACCTCCACCAGGCTGAGCGTGCGGTCGCGCGCCCGGACGGCCCGGACGAACAGGGCGGAGGTCGCGAGCAGCGCGATGCCGAGCGCCAACGCGAGCCGGTGCCAGGCGCCCGTCGCCTCCGCCTCGATCGGGCCGTAGGGCCGGCTCAGCTCGGCGACGACGACCGTGCCCCCGGGGCTCGTCCACAGCGGGACGTAGGTGAGCAGGTTCCCCTCGCGGACGATGCTCTCGGCCTGCCCGGTCGCGACGCGGTAGATGAGGTCGCGCACGAACGAGGGGCGCACGGTGACGACCTCCGGGTCGGCGTCGTAGAGGATCCGGCCGAGCTTCGAGTAGAGCCGGATCTTCTCGATCGGGCCGGTGGAGACGATCTCCCGGCGGATCGCCTCGCCGAGCTCGCGGGCCCGGTCGCCGGTGATGGGCCCCTCGAGGTCGCGGGCGGTGAGCAGCGGCGCGAGCTGGGTCTGCGCGACGAGGCGCGCGTCGGTCGAGGCTCGCTCCGTGAGACGTGCCCGGGAGGAGGAGGCCGCGGCGAGGGTTCCCCCGATGGCGATGGCGATGACGAGGGTGAGGGAGCCCCACAGCGTCCGCCGCTCCCGGCGATGGGATCTTCCGAACATGACGCCCTCCACGTTCGACGTGGCTATCCCGCGTATCGGCAGATGGAGGGTCCCGGGTGAAGTCCCCCCGATGGCGGATAGTTCCGGATGACTAGTCCGTGGGCGTGGCTGCGGCGGCCCGTCGGAGGGCCGCGGTACCCTTCGGGGCATGCTGGCGCTGCGCGCGGACCCCTGGGCCCCCGATCACGGGATGGGGTTCGAGGCCCGGCTCGACGAGCCGCCGGCCCGGGTGGACCCGACCGTGGAATCGGCGGACTGGGACCGGCCTCGCCGCCCGGCGCCGACCCAGCCCGGCCCGGTGTGGTTCGTCGACGGCGTCCGGCGGATCGAGCTGCGCCTGCTCGCCGACGAGGACGGGCGCCGGGCGCACGGCCTGTTCGGCAGCGTGGCGGCCGGGGCGGTGCGCTCGGACGGGCGGGCTACGTTCGAGCGGGCGATCGTGCGCCGGCTCCTCATCACCGGCGGCGGGCTCGGGCCGGGGGAGCCGGTGCGCCTCGAGCTCGGGGGGACGGCGCTCGAGTTCGAGCCGGTCAGCGAGCCGGGCGGCGACCCCGACGACCCGCTGCTGCGACTGCAGAGGGAGATGCAGCGGGCCGAGCTCGACCTCGCGCTCGAGCTCGCCGATGCCGGGGAGGCGCTCGTGCTCGCCGACGGACGGTGGCGCGCGCAGCGGCCGACCCCGGCGCCGGTGGTGGGGATCGTGAAGCGCTGGTCGCGCGAGTACCTGCAGCCCCGTCACGAGGCGCTCGTCGCGGCGCTCGGGCCCGGGGAGCGCACCCCGCTGTTCGCGCTCGCCGAGCCGGACCGGGACTTCGAGCGGTACGCGTGGTACGTGCGGCTCGTGCCGCTGCGTCCGACCTGGCACGACCACGCGGGGGTGGTCCGGTGCGAGACGCGGGCCGGCATCGGGCTGCCGGAGGCGGTGGCGCTCGCCGACCGCGTGAGCGCGCTGCTGCCGACGTTCGCGGGGCGGCCGTCGGACCCGCGAGCCCCGCAGAACCTCGCGCCCGTGGGGGCGCTGGAGGCCTGGCTGCAGCACCGGCTCGGCCACCGGGGCCTGATCCGCCGCGCGCTCGAGGCCTGGCTCGTCGCGCGGGTCGCCGGAGGGGAGGCGCAGGCATGACGTCCGAGCAGGTCGGGATGGTGCTGGGGACCGAGGACGCCACGCCGCTCACGTTCTGGGTCGGGGTGGCGCCGGGGTCCTACCTGCAGCTCGACGACACGGTGCTCGTCGAGACCCGCGTCCCGGGCCGTGGGACGGTGCGGATCACCGGGATCGTGCAGGAGGTCCGCGCTCGGCATGAGGGCGCGGCCTTCGACACCGACGTGTTCCTCGTGGACCGCGGCGTGCTGCCGGTGGACACGGCGGTGGCGGCGCAGGTCGTGGCCACCCGCTTCGAGCCGGAGATCTTCGTCCCGCCGATGCCGGGGCTGCCCGCGTTCCGCGCCCGGGGCGCCGACCGCGACGAGGCCCTGTACGTGGACCAGATGCAGCGGCGGCTGCCGGCCGGCCTCACGCGCGACGGCGAGCCGGTGTTCCTCGACCTGGACTTCCTGGACGGCACGCGGGGCGCGCACGTGAACATCTCGGGGGTCTCGGGGGTCGCGACGAAGACGACCTACGCGCTGTTCCTCCTGTACGCGCTCTTCCACTCGGACGCGCTCGGCCCGTACGGCGCCAACACGAAGGCGATCGTCTTCAACGTGAAGGGCGAGGACCTCATGTGGCTCGATGTGCCGAACGCGCGCCTGCGCCCCGAGGACCGCGAGGACTACGACCGGCTCGGGCTGCCCTGCGGGGCCTTCGCGAGCGTCGGGCTCTGGGCGCCGGTCCGACCCGACGCCGGGGGGCAGGCCATCCCGCAGGTCGAGGGGCGCTCCGAGGGCGTGACCGCCTACTACTGGACCGTCCGGGAGTTCGTGCGCGACAAGCTGCTCCGGTTCTGCTTCGCGGAGGCCGAGGACGAGCGCTCGCAGATCGCCGACCTCGTCGCGCGGGTCGAGTCCTACCTCGACCGCGGGTGCGAGGACGATCCCGACCACGACGCCACGGTCCGCTACGAGGACCGGCCGATCACCACGTTCGACGAGCTCTGCGACCTCATCGCGAGCGAGGTCGACGCCGACGGCTCGCTCTGGCGCGGACGCGTCTCCGACGCCACGGTCTCGGCCTTCCTGCGGCGCCTGGACGCGGCCCGCTTCCGGATGGGTCACCTCATCTGGGGCCGGGAGGCGGAGCACCCCGAGCGCCACCGGGTCGACTGGGAGGCCAACCAGGTGACGGTCGTGGACATCCACAACCTCCACGACCGGGCCAAGCGCTTCGTGACGGGCGTGGTGATCAAGCGGCTGTTCGAGCACAAGGAGCGGATGGGCCGCCGGGAGCCGCTCGCGTTCCTCGTGCTGGACGAGCTCAACCGCTACGCGCCGCGTGAGGGCTGGAGCCCGATCAAGGAGGTCCTGCTCGACGTCGCCGAGCGCGGTCGCTCGCTCGGCATGATCCTCGTCGGGGCGGAGCAGACCGCCTCCGAGGTCGAGCGCCGGGTGATCGCGAACAGCGCCTTCCGCGTGGTCGGGCGCCTGGACACGGCCGAGGCACAGCGGAGCGAGTACGGGTTCCTCCCGGCCGTCACGCGCCAGCGCGCGGCGATCCTGAAGCCCGGCTCGATGATCCTCCAGCAGCCGCACATCCCGATCCCGCTGCAGATCCGCTTCCCGTTCCCGTCGTGGGCGACCCGGGCCGACGAGGCCGCGCCGGCGCAGGAGGACGTCTTCGAGCGCTTCCGGGGCGACTGATGCGGTTCCTCCACACCGCGGACTGGCACGTCGGCCGGGCGATCCGGGGGCGCTCGCGCGCCGAGGAGTTCCGGGCCGCCCTCGCTGAGGTCGTCGGCATCGCCGTCGAGGAGGGGGTGGACGCCGTGCTCCTCGCCGGCGACGTGTACGAGCACGCCTCGCCCTCGCCCGAGGCCGACGCCCTCGTGTTCGAGACCTTCCTGCGGCTGCACGAGGCCGGCATCCCCGTCGTGGCGGTCCCCGGCAACCACGACTCGGCGGCGCGCCTGGAGGCCTTCGCCGGGCTGCTCGCCTCGGTCGGGGTCGGCGTCGTCCCCCGCGTGCGTCGGCCGGAGGAGGGCGGGATCGTCGAGGTCCCCTCGCGCTCGGGCGAGGAGGTGGCCGAGGTCGTCTGCGTGCCGTTCGTGCCCGAGCGCCGGTTCGGCGACGCCGCCGCGCTCTTCGAGGGGAGCGAGACCTGGTTCCAGGCCTACGCGCAGGGGATGGGGGACCTGCTCGGGCGGATGGCGGCCGCGTGCACGCCGGGTCGCGTCCACGTCGTGCTCGCGCACCTGTTCACCGACGGCGCCCTGGTCACGCCGGGCGGCGGCGAGCGCGAGCTCACGATCGGCATGGCCTACGCCGTGCCGCCCTCGCGGCTGCCGGGCACCGTGTCCTACCTCGCGCTCGGCCACGTCCACCTGCCCCAGGCGGTCCGCGGCTCGCCCGCGCCGGCCCGGTACGCGGGCTCGCTGCTCCAGCTCGACTTCGGCGAGGCCGGGCAGCGCAAGTCCGTGACGATCGTCGAGGCCGCCGCGGGCAGGCCGGCGAAGGTCCGCGAGGTCCCGCTCGGCGCCGGTCGACCCCTCGCCGACGTGCGCGGTCCGTTCGATGCGGTCGTGGCGCGCGGGCGCGAGCTCGCCGACGCGCACCTGCGGGTGTTCCTCGAGACGGAGGGGCCGGTCCCCGGCATCGCCGACCGCATCCGGGAGGAGCTGCCGAACGCCCTCGACGTCCACCTCGTGTACGAGCGCGCCGGCGGAGATCCGGACCGTCCCCCGGTCTCCTCGCTGCACCCCCGGGATCAGTTCGTCGCCTACCACCGCGAGCAGCACGGCGCCGAGCCCTCGGCGGAGCTCATGGCGGCCTTCGACGAGGTCCTCGCCCTCGAGCTCGGGGAGGGGTGAGGTGCGGCCGATCGCCCTGCGGCTCAAGGGGTTCACGGCCTTCCGCGACGAGCAGGAGGTCTCCTTCGACGGGCTGGACCTGTTCGCGATCACGGGCCCGACCGGGTCGGGCAAGTCCTCGATCCTGGACGCGATGACCTACGCGCTCTTCGGCACCGTCGAGCGGGTGGGGCGCCAGGTCGGCCAGCTCGTGAGCCAGGGACAGCCGCGGATGTCGGTGATCCTGGAGTTCGCGGTCGAGCGGGAGCGGTACCGGGTGAGCCGGTCCACGACCCCGGGGCGGGGCCAGACGCGGATCCTGCTCGAGCGGCTCGTGGACGGCCGCTGGGTCCAGGCGGGGGAGGGCGCCGACCGCGTGCGCGAGGCCGACGCGATGATCCGGGAGGCGATCGGCCTGGACTACGAGGCCTTCACGCGCTCGGTCCTGCTGCCCCAGGGCCGGTTCGCGGAGTTCCTCGTCGGCGACGCGAAGGAGCGGCGCGCGATCCTCACCGAGCTCCTCGGGCTCGAGCTGTTCGAGCGGCTCGCCCGGCGGGCGGGGGAGCTGCGCCGTGCGGCCGAGGTCGAGGTCGTGGCCCGCGAGCGGCTCCTCGAGGAGGAGTACGCGGGGGTGACGCCGGAGGCGCTCGCGGCCGCGGAGGCGCAGGCCGAGGCGGCGCGGGAGCGGGAGGGGGCGCTCGCCGCGGCCGAGGCCGCCGTCCGCGAGGTCGCGGCGCGCTGGGAGCTCGCCGCGCGCGAGGGGGCGGAGCTCGCCGCCCTCGGAGAGGACCTGGAGCGCTCCGCCTCGGCTGCGGCGAGC
>CAZXJB010000045.1:0-18296 GCA_964640965.1 uncultured Actinomycetes bacterium
CGGCCCGCAGTGGTAGCACTCGTTGTAGTTCTCGACGATCACCTTCCAGTTCGCGCGCACGTCGTAGCTGATCCGGCGGGCGGTGCGGAGGTCGGCGAGGGGGTACCGGCGGAGCCGCTCGGGGATCGGCCCGAGCTGCTCCGCGAGCGACCGGGGCGCCGGGGGCGACAGGTGCACGAAGACGAAGCCGCCCCAGACGTCCACCCCCGCCGGGTGCAGGCCGAGGTCCTCCCGGCGCAGCCCGTCCTCCTCGGTGAGGTAGGGAGCGGCGCGCAGCTCGCCGGTGAGGGCGTAGGTCCAGGCGTGGTAGGGGCAGACGATGGAGCCCTTGAACCGCCCCGAGGGCACGGCCTCGGTCTCGGCCCTGGGATCGGTCTCGAGCACGAGGCGCGAGCCGCGGTGCCGGCACACGTCGTGGTGCGCGGCGAGCCCCCCGTCGCGGGTGCGCACCACGATCACGCGCTCGCCGACGACGTCGGCGAGCAGGAACTCGCCCGGGCGCGGGATCGCCTCCTCGCGCCCCACGCAGAACCACTCGCGGGCGAAGATGCGCTCGTGCTCGAGCGCGAAGACGGCCGGGTCGAGGTACGCCCGGGCCGGGAGGGTCCGCTCCATCCCGCCCCGGGGGGTCGGCTGCGTCGGATCGCTCATGACTGACCCTCGGTCAGGTCGGCGACACGGTCGTGTCGTAGGTATGTACCACGCATGAGGTTGGGAGCCACCCGTGATCCTTGACCGACGGTCACGACCGACCGCCCGCTCGGCGGAGCGGCGGGAGGCCATCGTCGAGTGCGCGATGCGGCACTTCGCCGAGCGCGGGTACCAGGGCGCGCGGATCGAGGACGTCGCCGCCGAGCTCGGCATCGCCAAGGGGTCGATCTTCCAGCACTTCGGGAGCAAGGCCGGGCTGTTCCTCGCCGTCTACCGCAAGGCCGTGTCGATGCTCCCGGCGTGGCTCGACGCCCCCGAGGAGGTGCGCGAGCGCGGCTTCTGGGCGACGCTCGTGTACTGGCTCGAGCGCACCGAGCACCTCGTCCAGGAGGACTGGGTCCCCTACCGCGTCACGCTGATCGGCAACTACGGCACGGACCTCGAGCTCAAGCGGGAGATCAACCGGTTCCTCGTGAGCGAGGATCCCTACGGCACGCTCGAGTTCGTCGAGTTCGGGATCGAACGCGGGGAGGTGCGCGCAGACCTGGACGTCGAGATCGCGGCCTCGATGATCGACTGGGTGGCCGAGCGCCTGCAGGATGCGCTCGTCACGGCCGAGCTCGACCCGGGCCTGTTCCACCGGCACGGGGACCGCCCCGACCGCCGGGCCGCGCGCGTCGAGGGGTTCGTACAGCTCCTGCGCCGCGCGATCGGCCCCGAGGCTCCGGTCGCCGGTCATCGCGAGCGGGCGGCCACCCGCCGACCCTAGGTCCGCAGCCCGAGGGCCGCGCCCTCCGGGTCCCCCGGGGCGCGGGATGGGATGCCGCTGCTGCTCCTCGCGGCCGTCGCGGTGGCGGCGCTCGCGCTCGGCCTGCTCGTCGGCTGGTGGCTCGGGCACGCGGGCGTGCTCGGGACCCGGCGCTGGTCTGACGCGGACTAGCCGTTGCGGCGGATCGCCGACAAGGCGTCCTCGAGCGTGACCTTGCGCCGCTTGTAGTTCCGCAGCGCGAACCGGTCGCAGGTGGTCTCCGCCGAGGTCCCCCAGCCGTGGTGCCGCTCCAGGTACCAGTGCATCCACTCGTGCAGGTACAGGAACCGGAGCACCTCCCGGGGGGTGCGGAAGGTCACGCCCTCGGTGAGCCAGATGAAGCGCATCGAGCGCCCCGGGCGGCGCCTGGCCGCGTAGGCGACGACCTCGCCGAAGGGGAAGAAGGGCTCGGGCACCTGCAGGACGATCTCGCGGTCCTCGAAGCGGGTCTCCGCCGCGAGGTGCGGGCGGTGCCGGTAGCGGAGCGGCTTGACGACGACCCGGTAGCCGCGGGCGGGCGGGAGCCCGTCCAGCATCCGCCGGACGGTCGGGGTCGACAGCCGCTCGATCTCCGAGGTGACGCGCACGGCGCACAGGGTACCGGGACAGGCCGACGCCGCGAGCCGCCTCCCCCGCGACGGCGTATGCTGGGCCGTGGCGCGGGAGGGCGCCGCGATCCCCGTGGGCGAGGCGAACGAGGGAGGAGGGCCGGAGGACCCCCGCCGCGGGGGATCGGATCCCTCACTCCATCCTCCGGCCGACCTCCACATCCGAGCGCTCCAGGCGAGCCCCGACCCGGTCCTCCTCACGCGTCTGCCGGACCACGTCGTCCTCGACGCGAGCGACGCGCTCCTCGCGCTCACGGGCCACGGGCGGGAGGAGGTCCTCGGGCGGCCCGCGGGTGAGCTCGGGCTCGAGCCGATCCTCGGCGGCGCATCCGGCGGATCGGCCGAGGACCCGCGTCCGGCGCGCGAGATCTCGTTCCACCTCCCCGGCCGGGAGCCCCTCACGCTGCGCGTCTCCTCCGTCTCCTTCGAGCACGAGGGCGACCGGTACGCACTCACCGTCGCCCGGGACGTCACCGAGGAGGTCCGCCTCGCGCGCGAGCTGCGCCGATCGGAGGAGCGCTACCGCGGCATCTTCACCCGAGCCCAGGAGGGGCTGTTCCGGACGGACCTCGACGGTCGGATCGTCGCCGCGAACCTCGCGCTCGCCCGGATCGCGGGGTACGGGAGCGTCGAGGAGCTCCTGCGCCGAGCGCCCAACGTGCGGGACATCTGCCCGGACCCGGCCCGGCGCGCGGCGCTGCTGCAGGAGCTCGAGCGCCGCGGCAGCGTCGAGGGGTTCGAGGTTGAGCTCCGCCGCGCGGACGGGAGCTCGGCCTGGATCTCGCTCAGCGTGCACAGCGTGCAGGACGAGCACGGCCGGACGGTCGCCCGCGAAGGGAGCGTGGTGGACATCACCGCCGTGAAGCTCCTCGCGCTCGAGCGCACGCGCCTCGCCTCCGAGATCGTCCGGGCGCTCGAGGCCGAGCGGGCCGCCATCGCCGAGGACGTCCACGACGACCCCGTCCAGAAGATGACCGCGGTGGGGCTGCGGCTGGACATGCTCCGCGAGGCGCTCGCGGGGACGGAGCAGGAGGCCGCCGTCCGCCGCCTGGCCGACGACGTCCGCACGGCGATCGGCCGTCTCCGCAGCCTCATCTTCGACCTCCACCCCTCCACGCTCACGCGGGGTGGCCTCGCCCAGGCCCTTCGGGATCTCGTGCAGGTGATGGCCGAGCGATGGCCCTTCGAGATCGAGCTCTCCGGGGCGCTCGAGCGGGAGCCGCCCGCGGAGGTCGCGATCGTGCTCTACCGCGTGGCCCAGGAGGCGCTCGCGAACGCCGCCAGGCACGCCCGGGCGAGCCGCGTCCGCGTCACGCTCGAGACCGTCGACACGAGCGTGCGGGTGGTCGTGGAGGACGACGGCGTCGGCTTCGACCCGGCGCGCGCCGCGGAGCCCCGTCCGGGGCACCTCGGGCTCCAGGCGATGCGCGAGCGGATCCGCCTGGTGGGGGGACGCTGGGAGATCCGCAGCGCCCCCGGGGCCGGCACGACGGTCGAGTTCGTGGTCCCCCTCGAGCCCTCCTCCTGAGCGCCCGGCGGAGCGTCTACGGCACGGGTGGTCCCGCCGGATCCGGCCCGAAGATCGCGTTCCACAGGATCCGCTGGGTCCCCTGCGTGAGGAGCCGGAAGTTCAGGTTGGGCGGGAACAGGATCACGCGACCCGCCCCGTAGGGCTCGTCCACGGCGGCGGGCTGCCCCGCGAGCCGCTGCGCGTGGAGCGCCGAGCCGGAGACCGCGAACCCCTCCCCGAGCCGCGGGTAGCGGATCGGCGCGAAGGCCCGATCCACGCGGATCGTGTCGTCCTCGTCGAAGAGGAGCCACGCCCATCGCCCGACGCCGTCCGCGAGCGGGCTCGAGGGGTCCAGGCGCACCCGGATGAGGCTGCCGCTGATCGCGTAGGGCGAGTTGCGGAAGCGGGCGGTCGTGATCCCCAGGCGCTCGGCGAGGAGCGGGCCCCCGTACTTGTACCCGACGTACCTGCCCCCGTCGGCCACCCACCGGCGGATCGCGTCCATCCCCTCGGGGCCGAGCCGGCGCACCCCGACGACCACCCCACCCATCGGCACGACGAGCACGTCGATCCGCCGCAGCGCGCCGGCCCGCACGTCCTCGGTCGTGAGCATCTCGAAGGGGACGCGCCAGACGCGCTCGAGCAGGTACCGCAGCTGCTGCGTCCCCTCGTAGGCGTAGACGGCGTTCGAGAGCGCGAGCACCCCGATCCTCGGAACGCGGCCGGGCGAGGGGAAGACGGGCTCGGGCACGGGAGGCACCAGATGCGCGACGGGGTCGAGCCTGGCGCCGGAGGACCCGCCCTCGAGGTTCATGAGCAGCGGGTTGCTCCAGCCCGTGATGTCGTACGTGCGCCGTACCGGGACGTAGGTGTCCCGGTTCAGCATCGCCTGGATCCAGTGCTTCTGGGGTTGGGCCATCGGCACCCAGTACGTGCCCGCGGGGAGCGTCCGCGGGCCCACCTCGCCGACGTAGGGCCGGAAGTCCGGCACGGCCAGGCGCCGGTCGAGCCGGTAGACCTCCACGTCCATCCGCTGGAGGCGTCGCACGAGCAGCTGGATCTCGTAGCGGCGGCTCGGCCGCGGCAGCAGGAAGTAGTGGCGGATCCGGACGTCCGGCACCTGCTGGAGGAGCTCGGAGTCGGGCGCGTAGACGCGGTTCCGCTCGAGCACGCCGCGGCGGCCCTCGCGCACGGCTCGGACGTACGCGCGGTGCTGCCCCATGAGCAGCTCGGTCCGGTGCAGGGCCCCCTGGGTGAGGAGCAACCACATCTCGACGTAGTTCTTCCTCACGCGCAGTCGGATCGGGGCGCCGTTGTACGTCTCGAGCGTGATACCGGCCGCCTGGAAGCCGAGCGCCGGCGTCGTGTCGCCGTAGCCGGGCATGAAGTAGTCGTACCCGCCCCGGTTGAAGTAGCCCCAGTCCCGCTCCTCGAAGGCCTCGGCGAGGGCGGGCGCGAAGATCCCGTCGATGGCGGCGATCACCTGCGAGGAGACCTCGTGGTAGACGGGGTCGTCGTTCGGCGGGAAGAACGAGCGGTAGTAGCCGAACTCGTGCGCGTCGACGAACAGCTGCGGTGGGTACCGGCGCAGGAGCTCGACGCGGCCGTCGATCTCGGGCTGGGTCCGGGCGAACCCGTCACGGTTCATGTCGATCCCGTAGCTGTTCCGACGGGTGTCGGCCTCCCGACCGTCGGGGTTCTGGATCGGCAGGATGAACACCACCACGCCGTCCAGGATCTGCTGGGCCGCGCAGTCGGTGCGGTCGGCGAGCTGGTAGAGCACGCGGAGCGAGGCGTCGGTGCCGCTCTCCTCGGTGCCGTGGACGTTGCCGGCGACGTACAGGAAGGCGGGGGTCGAGGCCGCGAGCCCCGCCGCCTCTTCCCGCGGGGTGTCCGGGTCCCGGATCCGCAGGATCGCCTGGCGGATGGCCTCGAGCCCGTCCGTCGTCACGTTCTCCGGTCGGCCCACGATCGCGTACCGGAGCTCGCGCCCGAGGGGCGAGACGGCGTAGGTGCCGGTCACGACGCGGTCGCTCGCCGCATCCACCGCGTCGAGGTACGCCCAGGCCTGGTCGGTCGTGACCTCGCGCCGGCCGAGGTGGAAGCCGAGCACGTCCTTCGGGGTCGGCACGGTCCCCGCGTACTCGGCCGGCGTGTCGAACGGATCGCAGGGCCCCTGGGCCGGTGCCGCGGGCGCCGGCACGATGGCGGCCGCGAGCACCAGGGCGAGCAGCAGACGTGAACGCCTCATGACGCCCTCCGTGAGGGTTGCGGACGAGCACATCCTGACGAGGGAGCGCCCGGGAGGTCAAACCGCAAGCATGCGATCGGCGGAGGCGAGGCACGAGGACGCCCCACGGGGGTCCCGCCGCGGGGGATATGCGGATATCCTCCTCGCGTGACCAAGACCAAGGCGCTCCTTCCGATCGACGCGAGGGTCCTCGCGCGGATCGACCGCGCGGCCCGACGTCTCGGGCTCAGCCGTAGCGCGTTCCCCTCCCAGCTCGCGGCGCGGAAGCTGGGCGGTGAGGGCCCGGGGCCTGAGCTCCGCGCTCGCAGGGCCACCCACGCGTTGGACGCCCTGTCCCGCGACCGGGGCGTCCCCGAGGAGGCCCCGGCCGCCATCCGCGCGGACCGGGACTCCAGGTGACGGCGCGTGACGGCCGGGGTGAAGGAGGTCGTCCTCGACGCCTCGGTCGTCCTGGAAGCGTGCCGGCGGCCGGGCCCTAGAAGCGCTCCATCGCCTCGTCCACCTTAGCCTGCTGGATCTCCGGGGTCGTCTCGCGGACCGCGAGTCGCCTGCCGGTCGGGACGCGCGTGAGGCTGAAGCGGATCCCCACGCCGCCCGAGGGGGGTTCGCCGGACCCTTCCCCGTTGACCTCCTCCTCGGGCTCCTCATCAGGCTCCTCCTCGGGGTCCAGGTCGGGCTCGTCGCCGGGGTCCCCCATCGGCTCCCCGTGCCAGGTCGCCCTCCGTCGCCGCCCACCATGCCCGCAGGCCGGTCGAGAGCACGAGGTTGAGCAGCAGCCCCGGCCGGTAGAGGACGTTCGGGATCACGCGGTTGACGTAGGGCTCGGATGCCAGGCCCTCGTAGGCCCACGACCCGATGAGGTGCGCCGGGGACTCGTCGGCCAGCTCGCGCTCGTTCAGCTCCACCGGGAGCAGGGAGGCACCGGAGCCATCCAGAGGCGGCTCTCCCAACTCCAGACGGAGACGCACGCCCGAGCCGAGCGCACGATGCGGCGCCGTGTCAACGACGAGCCGGTGGTCGACCGGGATCTGCGGGAACCGGATGATGAGCGGAGAGCCCGCGCCCTCGACCTCGATCCCCATCGCGCCGAGCTCATCGGCGAGCTCGGGGAGCTCGTCCTCCCACGCCGAGGGGCCGTCCCGACCGGGCAGGTCCCGGAGCGCGTACAGCATCTCGTCGGGGTCGGGGCGGGAGCCGCGCTCCGGGTGCGACGCGAACGCCGGATCGCCCTGGAACGCCTCCGCGATCGCCCAGCCGTGGTGCTCGGCGTTCACGATCTGCAGGAGCGCCGCCATCTGGAGCAGGCGCGGGACCCACGACAGGTTCTCCTCGTGCACCCAGACCGACGCGTGGAACGCGAAGCCGTCACCCGCCCTGATGAGGGCGTTCATCGTCGGGTCGGCCCCGATGACCTCGCTCGCCAGGACCGCCGGGTCCGGGCCGGCGAACGTCGACCCGCGCACGACCTCGGTCTCCGCGTGCACGCGGGACACGACGAGGCCGAGGTCCGGATCCGGCTGCGGCGGGTCAGCCCAGACCCGCTGGCAGAAGCGGTGGGGCCACCACCGGAAGCCCCGGCCCTGCCACTCGCTCCACTCCTCGTCCACCCCGAAGGCCTCGAAGACCGAGCGGACCGCTTCGATCCCCGGGTCCTCCGCTGCCTCCTGCACCATCGCGCCCTCCTTCCGTCGGGGGACGGACGGCGGTGCTCGCGCAGGGCGTCGATGGCGCTCGGGTCGAGGCCCGGAGGTCCCGGGCGCCGAGACACGCAGGCTCGCCGCCCAGAACCGGGAGGCGAGCCACGGCTCCGGACAACTTCGTTGCCGGATCGGCCGTGTGCCGTCCGACCGCATCCCCGCCCCAGCGGGAGGCACCTTGGGTTGTCCGTCCCAGGTTGCCGGGCTCGGCCGGAGCCGAGCCGCTCTCGATGCGGGACGGACGATGGCACACCCCACCGACACGCCCACCGGGCTCCGCCCTCCGTGCCTCGACCGGGCCGGGATGTCACCGCCTGGTCATAGGGTCGTCTGCCCAGGGGCGGCCCGTTGACCCGGGGAATGCTGCCGATGTGAGACGCCAGGTCCCGGTGCAGCTCCCGGACGAGCTGATCTCCGCCCTCGACGAGCGGGCGATGGAGCTCGGGATCTCCCGCTCGGCGCTCATCCGCAGGGCGCTCGAGGCGTACCCCGCCGAGGGGGTGCGGACGGAGATCGACCGCAGGATCCTCGAGGGCTACGCGCGGATCCCCCCTGAGGATGCGTGGGGCGACCTGCCCGCCCGCGCGATGATCGCGGCGGAGCCTTGGTGAGGTCATGGATCGCGGAGGCTGGTCGGCCGAGGCTCCCGACGTTTCGAGGCCCACCTGCATCCTGACGCGGACGGCGGCAACCCCCGTACTGCGCTCGGTGCTCGTGGCGCCGGCCACGCGCCGCCCCACCGCCCGGGGCGGTCTGCCGCGCGCTCAGCGTGGCGACCGGCGGCGCGCCCTGGGGTCGGGTCCGGTCGGGGCGGGCGGATTCGAACCGCCGACCTCCTGCTCCCAAAGCAGGTGCGCTGACCAGGCTGCGCTACGCCCCGCGGGCTCGATGGTACCCCGCGGCCTCAGCACGCCGCAGGCCCTGCTAGCGGCCCGCTAGAGGTGGAACACGCCCTCGCCGACGATGGCCACGCCGCCCGCCACCTCGACCCGGTAGGAGTCGTCCTCGGGCGTGACCTCGACCTCGAGCAGGCTGGGGCGCCCGACCTGCTCGCCCTGGCGGATCCGGAGCCGGCCGGGCATGCCCGCACGCCCGTGCCGCGCGAGGTAGGCCCCGAGCGGACCCGCGGCGGATCCCGTCGCCGGATCCTCGCCGATGCCGAGCTCGGGGTCGAACATGCGCGCCGTCACGCCCTCCTCGGTCTCGGCGAACAGGTACATGGACCCCGCCCCCACGGCGCGGCACACCCGGGGGACGAGCTCGCCGTCGCGCGCGGCCCGGCCGAGCGCCACGGGGTCGCGCACCGGCACCATCAGGTGCGGCAGGCCGGTCGAGACGACCTCGAGGGGCAGGTCCTCGCGCAGGTCCGAGGGGGCGAGCCCCGCCGCGCGCGCCGCGAGGTCGCGGTCCTCGAAGACGGGGCCGAAGGTCGGCGGGAGCTGCCGCATGCGCGCTCGGCCCGCGGGCAGGTCGACCTCGATGCGGAGCTCGCCCGCGGCGACGACCTGGGTCGCCGGGCTCGCGACGCGGCCCTCCGCGACGAGCACGAAAGCCGTCCCGAGGCTCGGGTGCCCGGCGAAGGGGAGCTCGGTCCCGGGCGTGAAGATCCGCATCGCGTAGCGGTCGCCCTCGGCCTCGGTCACGAAGGTGGTCTCGGAGAAGCCGATCTCGCGCGCCAGGAGCTGCATCGTGGCGGGGTCCAGCCCGGCAGCCTCCGGCACCACGCAGAGCTGGTTGCCCTGGAACGGCCGCTCGCAGAAGACGTCGACGAGGCGGAACGCGACCTTCACGGTCCCATCACCGTTCCGCGCGGTCCTCCTCCAGCCCGGCGAGGATGCTCGCGAGCGACCCCACAGGGGTCGAGGCCGGCGGCGGCCCAGGCGGAGACACGGCAAGGGTGACCAAGCCCTGCCGAGCGGCAGCCGCGAGGATGGCGTCGTCGAGCCTCATGGTGACCACCGTAACGGTCACGCCGCGAGCCCGTCGACCCCTCGCCCACATCGGGACGGCCGCACGCCGGGCCGAGCAGCCGGGTGGGCGTGGCTGCTAGCGTGCCTGGTTCGATGGCTCGGGGCCACGACAAGGGGCGCGGGGAAGCGTCCGGAGAGGGCGCGTCCGGCGGGCGCCGGCGCCGGGATGGCGCTCGTGCGGCCGCGCCGCTCGCGGTCGCCGTGGGCACCTTCGGCGTGTCCTTCGGCGTGCTCGCCCGCGCCGAGGGGTGGGGCCTGCTCGCGCCCGTGGTGATGTCGGCCACGACCTTCGCGGGCTCGGCCCAGTTCGCGGCCGTCTCGGTGCTCGCGGCCGGGGGCACGGTGGCCGCGGCCGTCGCCGCCGCGCTGCTGCTGAACGCCCGCTACGGGCCGATCGGGGTGAGCGTCGCGCCCTTCCTCCGCGGCCCCGCCTGGTCGCGGCTCCTGCGCTCGCAGCTCGTCGTCGACGAGTCCTGGGCCATCGCCGCCGAGGGCCACGGGCGGTTCGACGCGCGGATGCTGGTCGGGGCGGGGCTCGCGCTGTACGCGGCGTGGGTGGGCGGCACGGCGCTCGGGGCGGCCCTCGGCGGGGCGCTCGCCGAGCCCGAGACCCTCGGCCTGGACGCCGCCTTCCCGGCGCTGTTCCTCTCCCTGCTCCTCCCCCAGTTCCGGGGCCGACGCGCGCTCGCGGCAGCCGCGCTGGGTGGGGCGATCGCGCTCGCGCTCACGCCGGTGGCGCCGGCGGGGGTGCCGATCGTCGCCGCGAGCCTCGCCTGCCTCCTCGGGGCGCGGCCAGGCGCTCGAAGGGGATCGGCGAGATGAGCGAGGCCTGGACCACGGTCCTCGCGGTGGGGGCTGGGACCATCGCGATCAAGGCCCTCGGGCCCGTCCTGCTCGGCGGTCGGCCGCTCCCCGAGCGGCTGCGCGGGATCCTCGAGCTCCTCGCCCCGGCGCTCCTCGCCGCCCTCGTCGTCGTGCAGACGCTCGGGGCCGGGCGGGCGCTCGTGCTGGACGCGCGGGCGGTGGGGCTCGCGGTCGCGGGGGTCGCGCTCTGGCGGCGGGCGCCGGTGCTCCTCGTGCTCCTCGTCGCGGCGGCGGCGACCGCGCTGGTCCGGGCGCTCGGGTGAGCTCAGCGAGCGCGGGTCGCTGCTAGGCTTCATCCCGCGCGGGCGTAGCTCAATGGCAGAGCCCCAGCCTTCCAAGCTGGTGGTGCGGGTTCGATTCCCGTCGCCCGCTCGAGCCCCCGGAGCCCCGCTCGGGGCGAGCACGCTCAGGTCGAGCGCTGACCGGTGCGCAGGTCCATCCAGTTCTTCTCGATCGCGACGAAGCGCTGCCAGGCCTGCCGCCACCCGTCGTCGGTGCGGGGGAAGCGCTCGATGGGCTCGGCCGGCGAGCGGCGGTCCCAGATCGCGAAGTGGTCCTGGGTGTAGCCGAGCACGTAGCGCTCGCCGGTGTGGGTGAACTCGACCTTCTCCTGCGGCGGCGCTGACTGGGCGGCCGCCGCGTGCGCGGGGGTCGGGCCCGAGGCTTCCGCCGGCTGCGGGGAGGCCGGGGAGGGCTCGACCGCTACCCCGGCGGGCGGCGTGACGGCCGCCGCGGGGACCTCGCTCACGAGCCAGCTCGTGCAGTGGGGGCAGCGGCGGGCCTCGTCCTTGATCTCCTCCGCGCAGTAGGGGCAGGTCTTCATCCCGGAACCTCCTCGGTGCGACCGGGCAAGCGTACCCGGCTCACCCGCCGGGGCGCTTCACGACCTCGCCGCCCTTCATGACGAAGGCGACGTCGGTGAGCGCGTCCACGTCCTCGAGCGGATCGCCGGGCACCGCGATGAGGTCCGCGTACCGTCCGGGCTCGACGGCGCCCACCCGGTCCTGCCAGCCGAGGAGCTCGGCCGCGACGGTCGTCGCCGAGCGGATCGCCTCCATCGGCGACATCCCATAGCGGACGAGGTAGGCGAACTGCCGGGCGTTCATCCCGTGGGGGTAGGCGCCCGAGTCCGTGCCGAACGCGAGGCGAGCCCCGGCCTTCACGGCCCGGGCGAAGCCGTCGCGCTGGGCCTCCGTGGTCTCCGCGTTCTTGCGGAGCACCTCGGCCGACCAGCTGTGGCGACGACCCTGCTCCTCGATCCAGTCGCCGAGCCAGAGGTCGGCCACGAGGTAGGTCCCGGTCTCGACGAGCAGCTCGACCCCCTCCTCGTCGATGAGCGAGCCGTGCTCGATGGAGCGCGCGCCGGCGCGGATCGCGCGCAGGATCCCCTCCGCCCCGTGGGCGTGCGCGGCGACGTGGGCGCCGTGGTGCGCCGCCTCCTCGACGGCCGCGCGGATCTCGCCCTCGGTGAGCTCGGGCGCGCCGGGGTTCGTGCCCTCCGTGAGCACGGCGCCGGTCGCGATCACCTTGATGAGGTCGGCGCCGCGGTGGAGGATCTCGCGCACCACGACGCGCACCTCCGCCTCCGAGCGCACGACGCCGAAGCGGAGCTCGTGGGGAACCACCGCGTCCACGTCCGGCGCGAGCCCGGTGATGTCGCCGCCCCCGCCGGGGCTCGTCACGTAGGCCCCCGCGCAGCGCATGCGGGGCCCGAGCACGTGCCCGGCCTCGATCGCGTCGCGGAGCGCCACGTCGACGAACGCCCGGAAGGTCCCGACGTCGCGGACGGTCGTGAAGCCGGCGAGGAGCGTCTCGCGCGCGTTGCCGACCCCGACGAGCGCCTCCTGCGCGCCGGTGCGCTGCACGAGGCCGGCGTACCCGTGGCCCGAGTCGACCTCGCCGACGAGGTGCGTGTGGCAGTCGATGAGCCCGGGCAGGACCGTGAAGGCCGACAGGTCGAGCACCTCGGGGCCGGTGGGGGCGGTGTCGGGCTCGACGGCGGCGATCCGGTCGCCCTCGACCACGATGAGCCGCCCCTCGAGCACCCGCCCGCCCAGGACGTCCACCAGGCGTCCGGCCCGGATCAGCGTGCGGGCGTGCTCGCGCATGGGCGGCAGGATAGCCTTCCGCGCGGGGACGGCCCGGGGCGAGCCTCGACCGTCGGTCACGGTCCGCCCCGGTCACGGCCCGCCCCGGTCATCGCTCGGCATGGGCCGGACGTCGGCCCGACGGAGGAGGATGGACATGCGTCTTCGCGATCTCGGCATCTCGGTCGGACAGCTCCCGCCCGGACCGCTGAACGCCATCACGGACGTACAGGGCGTGCGGGTCGGCGTCGTCACGCTCATCGAGGGCGAGGGGCCGCTCATCGTCGGCGAGGGGCCGGTCCGCACGGGCGTCACGGTGATCGTCCCGCACGAGGGCATCGCCGGCGAGCCGGTCTTCGCCGGCTGCCACCGCCTGAACGGCAACGGCGAGCTCACCGGGCTCGAGTGGGTCCGCGAGTCCGGCCAGCTCACCACCCCCGTCGCGATCACGAACACCCACAGCGTGGGCGTGGTCCGCGACGCGCTCGCGCTGGCCGACGCGGCCCTGCACCCCGAGCTCGGCTCGTACTGGAGCCTGCCGGTCGTCGGCGAGACCTACGACGGCACGCTGAACGACATCAACGGCGCCCACGTCCGCCCGGAGCACGTCCGGCGCGCGCTCGCGAGCGCTTCCGACGGCCCGGTCCCCGAGGGCAACGTCGGGGGCGGCACCGGCATGATCTGCCACGAGTTCAAGGGCGGGACCGGCACGGCCTCGCGTCGCCTCCCGCCCGAGCAGGGCGGATGGACCGTGGGCGCGCTCGTGCAGGCCAACCACGGCGAGCGCTCGCGTCTCATGATCGACGGGGTGCCGGTCGGGCGCGAGATCGGGACCGACGAGGTGCCCTCGCCGTACGAGCGGCCGCAGGAGACCGGCTCGATCATCGTGATCCTCGCGACCGACGCGCCGCTCCTGCCCCACCAGTGCGAGCGGCTCGCGCAGCGGGCGGGGCTCGGGATCGCGCGGGCCGGCGGCGCGGGCGCGCACTCCAGCGGGGACCTGTTCCTCGCCTTCTCCACCGCCAACCGCGGGCGCCTGCGCTCCTACAAGGACGAGCAGCCGGGCGAGGCGATCGCCGTCGACATGCTCCCCGACGGCGCCATCACCCCGCTGTTCTGGGCGGCGATCGAGGCAACCGAGGAGGCCATCACCAACGCGCTCGTCGCGGCCGAGACGATGACGGGCCGCGACGGCATCACCGCGTACGCGCTCCCGCACGACCGCCTGGTGGAGGTGATGGCGCGGTACGGCCGGGGGCCCGGGGGCTGAGGGTCGCCCTCGGTCAGTCCTCGGGGAGCCGGAAGCCGAGGTCGGCGACGACGTCCGCGACGTCCATCTGCGCCTTCTGCAGCCGGCCGGAGTAGTCCCAGTTCATCGCCTGCCAGCGCGTGAACTGCTCGAGCACCCACACGCCCGACTGGCGGGAGCCGTTGCCGCTGCGGCCGTTGCCGCCGAAGGGCAGGTGGGCCTCGGCCCCGGAGGTCGAGTTGTTCACGCTCACCATGCCGGCCGAGATCCGCTCGCGGAAGCGGAAGACGTGCAGCGGGTCCCGCGTGTAGAGAGAGGCCGACAGGCCGTAGCCGTGGCCGTTCGCGAGCTCGATCGCCTCGTCGAAGGTGGCGAAGGTCGCGACGCCGACGATCGGCCCGAAGGTCTCGGTCCGGTACAGCTCGTCCGCCGCCGTCACCCCGTCGACGATCGTCGGGTGGACGTACAGGCCGGCCTCGGGCTCGCCGACGAAGCCCTCGCGCGGGTTCGCGCGCGTGATGCGGCCGACGCCGGACGAGCCGAGCAGACGGTGGTGCGACCGCACGAGGCCGAGCCACTCGTCGCAGAAGCGGTCGCAGAAGCGGGCGTTCATCATCGGCCCGTAGAGCACCGGCTCCATCGGGTCGCCGACCTTCGCCTCGGCCACGGCCTTCGCGAACCGCCCGAGGAAGTCGTCGTGGACGTCCTCGTGCACGATCACCGTCCCGAGCGAGGTGCACCGCTGCCCCGCCGTCCCGAAGCCGCTGAACAGGCACCCCTCGACGGCGAGATCGAGGTCGGCGTCGGGCATCACGACGAGCGGGTTCTTCCCCCCGAGCTCCAGGCACGGGGACTGCAGGTGCCGTCCGCAGAGCTCGCCGATGCGCCGGCCGACCTCGGTCGAGCCCGTGAACCCCACCTTGTCGACGAGCCCGGCCTCGAGCGCCCGCTCCAGGCCTTCGAAGGTGGTCGGGCCGTCGGCGAGCACGACGTGGAAGATCTCCGGCGGGAAGCCGGCGTGCAGGAAGAGCTCGGCGAAGGCGTCGGCGACCGCCGGGGCGTACTCCGCGGGCTTCCACACCACGGTGTTGCCGCAGAGCAGGGCCGGCACGAGGTACCAGGAGGGCACCGCGACCGGGAAGTTCCCCGCCGTCACGATGGCGGCGACCCCGACCGGGGTGCGGAAGGTGAACAGCTGCTTGTCGGGGAGCTCGGAGGGCACGGTCATCCCGTACAGCCGCCGCCCCTCCGAGGCGAAGAACGTGCAGGTGTCCACGACCTCCTGGACCTCGCCGCGGGCCTCGACGACGGGCTTGCCGATCTCGCGCGTGATGAGCCGCGCGAGCGCCTCGAGGTTGGCCTCGACGAGCCGGCCGAGCTGCTGGACGGCCCGCCCGCGCACCGGCGCCGGGACCGCCGCCCACGCGGGCTGCGCCGCCCGGGCCGCCTCGCAGGCCTCGACGAAGGTCGCCGCATCGGCGAGCGAGACCTCCGAGACCACCTCGTCGAGCCGGGCCGGGTTCGGCACGGTCAGCGTGCGCGAGCCGGGGACCGGCCGCCCCGAGATCCTCGACGTCACCCGCCTCGTCATGGGCCCGATGCTACGCGCCGCCCCGCCGAAGGGGAAGTCGGGCCGAGGGACGCGGTAGCCGTTAGCATCCCGAGCAGGCGCCGGTAGCTCAGGGGACAGAGCGGCGGACTTCTAATCCGCGGGTCGGAGGTTCGAATCCTCCCCGGCGCGCAGGCGTTTCCGCAGGTAGCGAGCTATGCCAGCGCCCACGGTCCCCGAGGCGGGGGCAGCTTGGTCCCGTCTCCGTCCCATCCCGTCCCGCGGTTCGTTACGGGAACGGCGGCCCTCCACGACTCGAACGGGATTCGTTCATCGTTGCGGGATCCCGCCCCACCAAGAGCTCCCCAGAGCTGCTGGGGAGCTACACAGCGTGCAGCCTGTCAGTAGGCAGCCTGATACGTGTGCTTGTCGTGCTCCTCCAAGGTGCGCCAGCGCTCGCTACCGGGGCGGTAGTAGGGGCACATCGTATGTTGGTCGCTGTTGTCCGCACAGATCTCGGCTCCTTCGCAGAAGTGACCGCCCCCGTCGCACCCGAACGCGTAACCGTGCACGTGGCCCCTAAGCCGCCACCTCCGCCTTCCGGGTGAACGTGAGGGGCTCCCCGAGGTTCTGCCACTGCCGCACCCCATCCCGGATCCGATCCCGTTGGCCCGAGCCACTTGGGAACCCGGCGGTGAACCGCCAGGGCTGGTCCACGCTCTTCCACTTGCGGATGTAGTCCCTCCAGTCGCGCGCCCCCGCGGGGGACGGCAGCCCAAGGAACACCATCGTGGCGGCCAGGGCGACTACACCCGCGCGGCGGCGCCCGTGCACGTTCAAACCCCCAGTCCCTCCAGGCCCTCTGGCGAACTGCAACTCACCCACCCGACCATCGCCCACCGCTGGCCGCCCGGCTCATCCGCGCGGTTGCGGATCTCGACCAGGACCCGCCTCTGGTCCCCCGCGTACAGGCCGTACTGGCCGAGCTCTTGGTCCAGGTACTCCAACCGGAAGTCCTCCACCCCGACTTCAAGGCCGAAGAGGTTCTGGAACGCCTTCGCCGCCCCCTCCAGTGCGGCTTCCCGTGTGTTGTCGCGGAGGGGAAGCAGGGAGTCGACCAAGGAGCGCCCCGCCTGTGCATCCTCGGGGCACTGCCTCGGGGCACTGCACCTCGGAGCCCGGTGCGACACGCTCGCCGACCGGGCCGATCCGCTCGCGCTCCTCGGCCCCGACCAGGAGCGCCACCACAGCCACCGAGATCGCCGCGCCGGCGGCCCCAAGAGGACCCTCGCACGCCGCCGCATCGGCCTCACCTCCTCGGCCGAACTCGGTTCCACTTGGACGGTACCCCCCCGGGCGCGGTGTCAAGAGCGCCGACCCCGACGGGAGCGTCTCGACGAAGGTCCCACGGAGCTGCACAGGGAGGGGACGAGGCCCACCTCGCCAAGTGACTGGAAGGACACGAAGGAGGCGAGCTGGGAAGGCACATCGCCACCGACGATCCGAGGAGAGACTCAGGGACCACATCGGGACGCCTGATCGAGCTGGTGATGCGGCGGGTCCCGCCGATCGATCACCTCCATCGCCTCATCCTTCCGCGTGCACACGTTCTCCACGCGCCGCGGGTACACGTGGAGGCGAGACGACGGGACCGCCGGCGGCGGGTCGCGCCGGCGGCCGCGAGAAAGGAGACGGCGATGAAGAGGGTGTTCCCGATCCTCCTGGTGATCGTCGGCCTCGCCTTCCTCGGCGGCGGCATCTACACGACGATCAGGGGCCTGGACGCGAGGTCGGAGGTCCGAGCTCAGCTCCTCGCCCAGAACATCACGACGACCCCGGACGCCGAGATCCCGAACGCCCGGGTGGATGACGCCGCCACGGCCGACGCGATGGCGAACGTGATCGGCAAGCACGCGCTCGAGGCGACCGGCGGACGGACCTACGCCGAGATGGGCCGCTTCCTCACCCCCGACGGCGGCGAGACCAACGACGAGGAGCAGGCGCTCAAGGACGAGAACGGCAACCCCGTCCCGAACCCCCTGCGGAACGTCGCCTTCCAGGCGGCGACGCTGCAGACCGCGCTGCACACCTCGCACATGGCCTTCAACGTCGCGGAGCTCGTCATCGGCCTCGGCGTGTTCATGGCGGTCCTCGGGGTGGTGATCGGCGGCATCGGCGTGGCCCTCGGAGGCCTCACGATCCCGGCCCTGGCCCGCACCTTCCGCATCGAGCCGGTCCTCGCACGACGGGCCGCATGACCCCCCCTCCGGGCGAGGGCGCCCGGCGACCGCCGGGCGCCTCCTCGCCCCCCGCTTCCGGCCACCATGCCCGGCCGAGCCGGGTCGAACGGCCCGTGGAGGGCCCGGCGCGGGTCCGCAGCATGGCGGGCGAGGGAGATGAGCCACGGTCACGGTGCACCTGCAGCCGCCGCCGAGCTCGGACGGGCGCCGGTCGTGCTCGTCGGGAACTCCAACGTGGGCAAGTCGGCCGTGTTCGCGGCCCTCACCGGCCGGCGCGTGGACGTCTCGAACTACCCGGGGACCACGGTCGAGATCGCCTCGGGCACGGTGCGCGAGGGCACCGAGCGGACCCTCATCGACACGCCCGGGGTGCGCAGCCTGCTGCCGCTCTCGGAGGACGAGCGGGTCGCGCGCGACGCGCTCCTCGATCTCGAGCCCTCCGCCGTCGTGCAGGTGATCGACGCGAAGAACCTCCGCCGCGGCCTGCTCCTGACCTTCGAGCTCGCCGAGACCGGCCTTCCGGTGGTGCTCTGCCTGAACATGACCGACGAGGCCGAGGCCCGCGGCATCCGCGTCGACGCCGAGCGCCTCTCCCGCGCGCTCGGCGTCCCGGTCGTCCCCACCGTCGCGGTCCGCAGGGTCGGCATCGACGCGCTCCGCCGCGCGATCCCGCGGGCCGCGCCGGTCGCCCGCGCCGTCCGCCTCGGCGAGCCGATCGAGCGGGCGCTGGCCGAGGTCGAAGCCCTCCTGCCCGAGGCCACCCCGCTCCGACGCGCGCTCGCGCTCGGGCTCCTCGCCGGCGACGAGGCCCT
>CAZXJB010000046.1:0-18192 GCA_964640965.1 uncultured Actinomycetes bacterium
AGCGGCTTCTGAGCGACGACGGGGCCGCGGCGCGCCCCGGCTCCTGCCTCGGGCCCGCCCCGGACCCCCCTTGCCAGACGGGGGTCTTCCTGGGTACGATGCGTTAGCACTCAGGAGGCGAGAGTGCTAGCAGTCGGAGGGCAAGGCTGAGAGAGCCGAGGAGGTAGACGGGATGGCACCGAAGCTCATCGCGTACGACGAGGACGCTCGGCGGGCCCTCGAGCGCGGCATGGACCTACTCGCGAACGCCGTGAAGATCACGCTCGGGCCCAAGGGACGCAACGTCGTGCTCGAGAAGAAGTGGGGCGCTCCCACGATCACCAACGACGGGGTGTCCATCGCCAAGGAGATCGAGCTCGAGGACCCGCTGGAGAAGGTCGGGGCCGAGCTCGTGAAGGAGGTCGCGAAGAAGACCGACGACGTCGCCGGCGACGGGACGACCACGGCGACGGTGCTCGCGCAGGCGATCGTGAAGGAGGGCCTGCGCAACGTCGCGGCCGGCGCCAACCCGATGGCCCTGAAGCGCGGGATCGAGCGGGCGGTGGAGCTCGCCGTCGAGGCCATCAAGAACCAGTCCAAGGAGGTGGAGACCAAGGAGGACATCGCCCACGTCGGGGCGATCTCCGCAGCGGACCCCGAGATCGGTGAGCAGATCGCCGAGGCCGTGGACAAGGTCGGCAAGGACGGCGTCATCACCGTCGAGGAGTCCAACACCTTCGGGATGGAGCTCGAGCTCGTCGAGGGCATGCGCTTCGACAAGGGCTACATCTCGCCCTACTTCATCACGGACCCCGAGCGCATGGAGGCGGTGCTCGAGGAGCCGTACATCCTCATCGTCAACAAGAAGGTCTCGAGCGTGCAGGAGCTCCTGCCCATCATCGAGAAGGTGATGCAGGCGGGCAAGCCGCTCCTCGTGATCGCCGAGGACGTGGAGGGCGAGGCCCTCGCGACGCTCGTCGTGAACAAGATCCGCGGCACGTTCCGGTCGGTCGCCGTGAAGGCGCCGGGCTTCGGCGACCGCCGCAAGGCGATGCTGCAGGACATCGCGATCCTCACCGGCGGCCAGGTCATCTCCGAGGAGGTCGGCCTCAAGCTCGAGAACGCCACCCTCGACCTGCTCGGCCAGGCCCGCAAGATCGTGGTGACGAAGGACGACACGACGATCGTCGAGGGCGCCGGCAAGGAGGAGGAGATCAAGGGCCGGATCAACCAGATCAAGGCCGAGATCGAGAAGACCGACTCCGACTACGACCGCGAGAAGCTGCAGGAGCGCCTGGCGCGCCTGGCGGGCGGCGTCGCGGTGATCAAGGTCGGCGCGGCCACCGAGGTCGAGCTGAAGGAGAAGAAGCACCGCATCGAGGACGCCGTCCAGTCCACGAAGGCCGCGGTCGAGGAGGGCGTCGTGCCGGGCGGCGGCGTCGCGCTGCTCGCGGCCCAGGCGGCGCTGGACAAGGTGGACCTCGAGGGCGACGAGCTCACCGGGGCCCGGATCGTCCGCAAGGCGCTGGAGGAGCCGCTGAAGCAGATCGCCGAGAACGCCGGGCTCGAGGGCGGCGTCGTGGTGGAGAAGGTCCGCACGCTCCCGCCGGGCTGGGGCCTGAACGCCGCGACCGGCGAGTACGAGGACATGTTCAAGGCGGGCATCATCGACCCGACCAAGGTCACCCGCTCGGCGCTGCAGAACGCGGCCTCGATCGCGGCCCTGTTCCTCACGACCGAGGCGGTCGTGGCGGAGAAGCCCGAGAAGGAGAAGGCGCCCACGCCGGGCGGCGGCGATATGGAGTTCTAGGTCCGGCCGAACGCGGAGTTCCACGGACGGGAGGGGTCCCGCACGGGCCCCTCCCGTCGTCACGGGTTCGCAACACCCGCGGTCGAACCGCCCGGGCGGTCGCGTCGAAGGACGGGCAGAGGAGCCCCCCTCTTGCCGCGGATGGGCCCCGGGACGCCAACCCACCGGGGCCCATCCGCCCATCCGCGGCTCCCGCTTCCGTGGGAGAATCGGGCCGTGACGAAGGCCCGCTTCCACCTGACCTTCCCCGAGCACCTGATCTCCGAGCCGGTGATCCACCGCGTCGGCACGGAGTTCGGGCTCGTCACGAACATCCGCCGCGCCAACATCGAGGAACGCCGCGGATGGGTGATCCTGGAGATGGACGGACCGGACGAGGCGATCGCGCGGGCCGTGGCGTGGCTCGCCTCGCAGGGCGTGCAGGTGGACCGCATCGAGGCCTGACGTGATCGAGGTCCGCCTCCAGATCCGCTGGCGCGACATGGACGCCTACGGGCACGTGAACAACGCCGTGTACCTGAACTACCTGGAGGAGGCGCGGGACGCCTGGGTGCAGCGGGTGCTCGGTCCGGTCGCCGACGACGTGTGGCACTTCGTGCTCGCCCGCGTCGCGATCGACTTCCGCAGCGAGCTCACGCAGTCCGACCGCGAGATCCTCGTGCGCTGCGGCCTCGAGTCGATCGGGCGCTCCAGCGTCCGGACCCGCGAGGAGATCCGCAAGCTCGACGGGACGCTGTCGGCGGAGGCCGCCTCGGTGATCGTGCCTCGGGACCCGGCGACCGGGAGGTCGAGACCGCTCACCGAGGCCGAGCGAGCGGCGCTGGAGCAGGAGCTGTCGCGAGGCTGATCTTCGGGCGAGCCTCAGCCGAGGATCCGCCGCCCCGACACGAAGTGCTCCTGGTACCAGTTCCCCGCCACGTAGGTGATCGTCACGCCGGCGTTGCTGCTCCCGGAGTCGATCGCCCAGCCGTTGCCGAGGTAGGTGTTCACGTGGTCGACCGTTCCGTCCCCGTCGCCGTCGTAGAACATCAGGTCGCCGGGGCGGAGCTCGTCCCACCGGATCCGCCCGCCCACCGAGGCCATGAGCGCCGACGTCCGCTGCGCGAGGTCCCACCCCGCGTAGTCCCGCGGAGGCACGTTGTCCCAGCCCGAGGCGGCGCGCTTCATCACCCACCAGGTGATGCCGGAGCAGTCGAACCCGCCGATCGGCTGGTACCCGCAGCAGTAGCCGGGAGGGGACGGCTCGCTCCACTCGCCGCCCCAGACGTACGGGTAGCCGACGTAGCGGACCGCGAAGCGGACGACCCGCTCCATCCTCGGTCCGAGGTTCGGCAGCTCGAGGTCGGCGTAGGGGGCGAGCCACTCCCGCATCCAGCTCGGCATCGTGGCGGCGCGGTACAGCGACCAGGCGACCTCGGCCCGCGAGACCGGGGCCGTCGGGCCCGGGACGTCCAGCGACTCGTCCCCGTGGTTGTAGCGCAGGCCCATCTTCATCCCGAGCAGCGTGGTGCCGAAGTCCCGCGGCACCGGGATCCGCGTGCCGTCGCGCTCGTGGATGGCTCGGGCGCCGGCCGCGAGGTCCCCGTAGCCGAGCGCGAGCACGAGCGCTCGGTGCACGTCGCGCATGAGCACCGGGTCGCGCGGCCGGAAGCTCCCGTCCGGGTCGGTCCGGAGCCACCCCGACGAGACCGCGATGCTCGCGTACCGCCACGTCCCGCTCCCGGTGACGAGGTCGGGGAACGTGAGCTCGGGGTCGGGCTCGGCCTCGGGCGCGAGCGCGCGGACCACGGCCCGCACGAACAGCCGACGGGTCTCGAGGGCGTCGGGCTTGAACGGGTAGGTGCCGTCCTCGGCGGGGCGGAAGTCGCGCATCCAGTCATTCGTCCCGGCGACCAGGTCGATGGCTCGGCGCGCCCAGTGGTCGTCGGGGACGTCGGACCAGGCGATCCCGGTCGTGGTCCGCGCCGCGGTGACGGGCGTCGACCAGGCTGGGGGACCGGAGCCGGGCTCGCCCGCCGCGAGGCGCGTGGGCTCGCCCGCCCACCCCGAGGCCCGTGGGGCGGGCACGGCGACGAGGAGCACGGACGCGACGAGCAGGCGCCGCAGGGGCCGCGAGCGTTCCATCATCCCGTCCCTCGGCCGCGGCGTCGCGATCCTTGAGTCGGACGACCGGGTGAGGGCCCGACGGGGGGCGTGCTCTGCTACCCTACGGCGCCGAACGGACCAGCCGGGGGGTGCGGAACGGTGTTCGGATGGACGCTGCTCGATGGCTCAGGTCAGGAGCTGGGTCGCTCGCCTCGGTTCGAGGACGCCGAGGCGGCCGAGGCGTGGATCGGCCTCAGCTGGTCCGACCTGCTCGCGAGCGGCATCGAGGAGGTGGTCCTGTACGACCACGCGCGGGACCGGTCCGTGTATCGGATGGGGCTGTCGCCGCTGTAGGCGCGATCGCGCTCGCCCCGCTCAGCCCACGTACGACCGCGGATCCTCGATGAAGTCCTCCATGCACCCCTTCGCGCAGAAGTAGTAGGTGGTGCCCTCGTACTCGTAGGTCCACTCGGCCGTCGCCGGGTCGACCTCCATCCCGCAGACCGGGTCGATCTCCATCGGGGTCCTCCTTCGGAACGGGGTCCGGGCCAGGATACGCTCGACCCGGGCGAGCACGGGTGTCAGACTGCTGGGGTCCTGGGCGAGAGGGGAGGGCCATGGCGGAGGCGTCGAGCCGTGGGGGGATGTCGGCGGCGGCGATCCTCGCGATCGTGGGGGGTGCGTTGCTCGCGATCGGATCGTTCCTCACGTGGGCGAGGGTCTCGGGTGGAGGGACGAGTGAGTCGGCCACGGGGATGGACGGCTCCGACGGATGGATCACGCTCGTCGCGGGCGCGATCGTGCTTGGGGTCGGCCTCGCGTTCGTCGCGGGGCGCGGGCGGCGCGGCCTCGCGGTGCTCGCGATGCTCGCCGGGGTCGTCGGCGGGGGGCTCGGGCTCTACGACGCGCTCACGGCGAAGGACCGGGTGCTCGACGACGTCGCGGCGACCCTTGCGGGCCGGTTCGGCGCCACCGCGCAGGAGGTGCGGGCGATCCTCGACCAGGCCGTCGACGCGGGCGAGCTCGGGATCTCGCTCGGGATCGGTCTGTTCCTGGTGATCGCCGGCGGGGCCATCGCCATCGCGGGCGGCGCGATGCGGGCGGGTCGGCCCTCGATCGCCGCCTCGCCGCCGTCGCCGCTCCCTCCCGATGCGCCGCCCTCCGCTCCGATGCCGCCCGCCGACCCCTGGGCGTCGGCCGAGTAGCATCGACGCCGCGGCACGCTCGCGGGGACGGGATGCGGACGACGGAGTTCGAGCTGGATACCCGCGGCAGGCGGGTGGTGGACATCACCGAGCGCGTCCGCGGGTTCGCGGCGGAGGCGGGCGTGGACGGTCTCCTCCACGTCTTCCTGCCGCACGCGACGGCCGGGCTCGCGCTCATGGAGACCGGATCGGGCTCGGAACACGACCTCGAGGAGCTGCTCGAGCGCCTGCTCCCTCGCGACGACCGGTACGCCCACCGGCACGGGTCGCGCGGCCACGGGGGCGACCATCTGCTGCCGGTCCTCGTCTCCCCCTCGCTCCTGCTGCCCGTCGAGCGCGGCAGGCTCGTCCTCGGCACCTGGCAGTCGGTCGTCGTCGTGGATCCGAACCGCGAGAACGATCGACGGCGCGTGCGCCTGTCCTTCCTCGCGGGGTGAGCGCCGGTCGGCGCGCCGGGCGCCGGGCCCTCCGCGGCCAGGTCTTAGAGGTACTGGCCGGGGACCCGCTCCTGGCCGTCGGGCGAGGTCATGACGGCCTGGACGTCGCGCTCTCGGAGGAGGAGGTACTCCTCGCCGTTCAGCTCGACCTCGAGGCCGGCCTGGGGCAGGAACAGGATGCGGTCCCCCGCCTTGACGGCCCGGACGTCGGGCCCGACGAGGACGACGGTGCTCCACTGGCACCGCTTCGGAGCCGGCGCCGCGGTCGCGGGGATCAGCAGGCCGGCGCGGGACGTGCGCTCCCCGCTCTCCGGGTGCTCGACGATGATCCGGTCGCCGGTCAGGCGGATCTCGTCGTGCCGCTTCTGCTGCCTGCGCCGGGTCCGCGGCGTGGCCTGCGCCTTCGCCATACCTGCGATTCTACGGGCCCGACCGGCGGCGCACGGTCGCGGGTAGGATGCGGGGCGCCGTGAAGGCCGCCGATCTGCTCGCCCGCGCCGTCGCGACGCTCAAGGCGTCGCCCGCCATCGACCATTGGCAGCGGGACCGGGAGGAGATCGAGGCCGACGACCTGCTGTGCTTCGCGCTCGGCGTGGAGGAGCTCGACCCCGACGAGGAGGTCCCCGCGCCGGTCCGCCGCCGATTCGAGCGCATGGTGCGGCGCCGCGCGACGGGCGAGCCCGTGCAGCTCATCAAGGGGTTCGCGACCTTCCGGGGCCTCCGGATCCTCGTCCGGCCCGGGATCTTCGTGCCGCGGGACTCGACGGAGTTCCTCGCCGAGCAGGCGATCCGGCGTCTGCGCGGACGACGCGAGCCCGTGGCGGTGGATCTCGCGTGCGGCGGCGGGACCGTGGGGCTCGCGGTGGCCGCCGAGGTCCCGCACGCCGAGGTCTACGGGACCGACATCTCGGCCGACGCGATCCGCGTCGCGCGCCGCAACGCCCGGCTCCTCGAGCTGCCGAACGCGACCTTCCTGCGGGGCGACCTCTACGGGGCCCTGCCCCGCAGGCTCCGGGGGCGGGTGGACGTCATCACGCTGCATCCCCCGTACGTGGCGAAGGGAGAGCTCCGCGAGCTCCCCGACGAGATCCGCCGGTTCGAGCCGGTGCACACGCTGACCGACCACAGCCCCGACGGGCTCGGCCTGATCGAGCGCGCCGCGGCCGAGGCGGGGGAGTGGCTCGAGCGCGGGGGCTGGCTCCTCATCGAGGTCAGCCCGGACCGCGCCCGCGCCGTCGCGGCGGTCATGCGCCGGGCCGGGCTCCGCGACGTCCGCTCGACGGTGGACCGGGGCTTCAAGGTCACGCGGGTGATCGTGGGGCGGTGGCCGGGGTGAGCGAGCTCCGCGTGCTGCCCTACGGCTCGTGGCCCTCGCCGATCTCGGCCGAGCGGGTCGCCCGGGGCGGCGTGCGCCTGTCCGAGACCTGGGTCGAGGGGGAGACGGTCTACTGGCTCGAGTCCCGCCCGGCGGAGGAGGGCCGCTCGGTCGTCTGCCGCGCCGATCCGTGGAGCGGGCCGGCGGACGTCACCCCGGCGGGCTTCAACGTCCGCGACGCGGTGCACGAGTACGGGGGCGGGGCCTCCGCGGTGCACGAGGGCGCCGTCTTCTTCACGCACTTCGCCGACGAGCGCGTCTACCGCCAGGATCCGGACGCGGCCCCGGTGCCGATCACGCCCGAGCCGCCGGAGCCCCGGGCGATCCGGCACGCCGACCTGGAGGTGTCCCCCGACGGGCGGTGGCTCGCGTGCGTCCGCGAGCGTCACGTCGGGGAGGGCGTCTCACCCGAGGGCCTCCCGGCGAACGAGCTCGTCCTGCTGCCGAGCGACGGGTCCGCGGCGCCGCACGTCGTGGCCTCCGGGCGGGACTTCTACGCCGCGCCCCGCTTCTCGCCCGACGGGTCGCGCCTCGCCTGGCTCGAGTGGGACCTGCCGAACATGCCCTGGGACGGGTGCGAGCTCCTCGTCGCCGAGGTGCGCAGGGACGGCACGCTCGGTCCGCCCCGCCGGGTGGCTGGGGGGCCGAGCGAGTCGATCTTCCAGCCGTCCTGGAGCCCGCGGGGCCTGCTCCACTTCGTCTCGGATCGGACCGGGTGGTGGAACCTCTACCGCGAGGAGCCCGACGGCGCGCAGCGGAACCTCACGCCGATGGAGGCCGAGCTCGGGGTCCCGGCCTGGGAGTTCCGGTACGCGACCCACGCCCACCTCGCCGACGGCCGGATCGCCTGCACGTACCGCCGGGACGGCGTGCACCACCTCGGCCTGCTCGACCCCGAGACGGGCGATCTGCGGGAGATGGATCTGCCCTTCGCATGCTTCGACCCCCCGTACGTGGCGGCGGACGGGACCCGGGTCGCGGTGCTGGCCGCCTCCCCGACCGAGCCACCGCAGATCGTGACCCTGGACGTGGCGACCCGGGCCGTCGACGTGCTGCGGATCTCCGAGGCGCTCGACGTCGACCCCGGGTACCTCTCCGTGGCGGAGCCCGTGACGTTCCCGACGGAGGGCGGGCTCGCGCACCTGTACCTGTACCGCCCGACGAACCGCGACGCGGTGGGCCCGCCCGGGGAGCGCCCGCCCCTCATCGTGCACGCGCACGGGGGCCCGACCTCGGAGGCCGTGCCCGAGCTCGACCTGCGGATCCAGTACTTCACGAGCCGGGGGTTCGCGTTCGCGGACGTCAACTACGGCGGCAGCACGGGCTACGGCCGTGCCTACCGGGAGCGGCTCGACGGCTCCTGGGGCGTGGTGGACGTGCTCGACTGCGTGAACGCGGCGCGGTTCCTCGTCGAGCGCGGCGAGGCCAACCCGGAGCGGCTGATCATCACCGGGGGCAGCGCCGGGGGGTGGACCGCGCTCTGCGCCCTCACCTTCCACGACGTCTTCGCGTGCGGGCGGAGCTCGTACGGGGTCTCGGATCTGGAGCCGTTCACCACCATCACGCACAAGTTCGAGTTCCGCTACATCGACCGGCTCGTCGGGCCGTGGCCGGAGGCGGCCGAGACCTGGCGGGCGCGATCGCCGGTCCGTCAGGCGCACCGCATCCGGCGTCCGGTGCTCGTCCTGCAGGGGGCGGAGGACGCGGTCGTCCCACCCTCGCAGTCCGAGGCCATCGTGGCGGCGCTCCGCGCCAGCGGCGTGCCCCACGCCTTCCTGATCTTCGAGGGGGAGCAGCACGGCTGGCGCAAGGCCGGGACGATCCGGCGGGCGCTCGAGGCCGAGCTCGCCTTCTACGGGAGGATCCTCGGGTTCGAGCCGGCCGACGAGCTCCCGGCGCTCGAGATCCGGGGCCTGGAGCGATGAGGGGGCGCGATGGGTGATCGACCGACGAAGACCGAGCGCCGCCGCGAGCGCGCGCTCGCCCGCGCGACGTCCGCGCGGCTCGAGCGCAGGCGGCGGGCGCTCCGCACCGGCCTCGGCGGGCTCTCGCTCGCGGTCGTGGTGGTGCTCGCGGTCGTCGTGCTGATGGGGGCCGGGAGGACCGGGCCCGTCGGGTCCGACGCGGCCGCGGTCCGGGTCGACGGGCCGCCTCGGGATCGGCCGCTCCGGCGCGGCGATCCCGTCCCGAGCTTCAGCGCCCCGGGCCTCTTCGGCGGGACGGTCGCGTGGAGCGACGACGCTGGGCGTCCCGCGGTGCTCGCGGTGTGGGCCTCCTGGTGCCCGCACTGCCAGGCGGAGCTGCCGGTCCTCGACCGGGTGATGCGGGACTTCCCTGGCGTCGGGTTCGTGACGGTCACGACGGCCATCGGGGCGGCGCCGGGCCCGACCCCGGAGGAGTACCTGCGGCAGCAGGACCTCGACTTCCCCGTGGCGGTCGACGACGCGCGGGGCACGCTCGGCGCCGCCCTCGGGATCCAGGCGTTCCCCACCCTCTACTTCGTGGGCTCGGACGGCCGCGTCGTCGCCGAGATGGAGGGCGAGGTGGACGAGGCGACCCTGCGCGGCATGGTCTCCGCGCTCGGCTGAGGGAGGGGGGCGCGGGGAGCCGGGTGGCGGCCGGCTCCCCGCTCGAAGGGGCGCATGCCTTCGACTCGGACCGTACCCGCCCGACATGTCCGCGAGCGGACGTCCCTGTGACGGCGGTGTGAACGTTCCGCGTCGGCCCGGGCTCAGCCGCCGATGGCCGACATGCTGCGCTCGGGCCGGACGAAGTCCGGGTGGTTGATCCGGTGCCCGGCCCACTTGCGGGCGACGGTGCCGCGGATCAGCGCCTCGAGCTCCTCGTCCGCGGCGCCGGAGCGGAGCGGCCCGCGGAGATCGGTCTCCTCGAGCGCGAACAGGCAGGCGCGGACCTGGCCCTCGGCGGTGAGGCGCAGGCGGTTGCACGTGTCGCAGAAGGGCTCGGTGACGCTCGCGATGACGCCGATGCCGCCGGGCGCGCCGTCGGCGAACCGGAAGCTGCGCGCGGGCTCGGCGTCGGGGTCCAGGGGCTCGAGCGGGTAGACGGCGTCGATGGCCTCGAGGATGCGGGCCGAGGGGACGACCTTCGCCCGCTCCCACGCGTGCTGGGCGTCGAGCGGCATGTACTCGATGAAGCGGACCACGTGGCCCGTCTCCCGCGACCAGCGGGCGAAGTCGACGACCTCGCCGTCGTTCGTGCCGCCGAGGATCACGCAGTTGATCTTGATGGGCCGCAGGCCCGCGCGCTCGGCCGCCGCGATGCCCGCGAACACGCGCTCGAGCGCGTCGCGCCGGGTCATCTCGGCGAAGCGGTGGCGGAGCAGCGAGTCGAGCGAGACCGTGACGCGGTCGAGCCCGGCCGCCGCGAGGGGGTCGGCGAGCCGGTCGAGGAGCACGCCGTTCGTCGTCATCGAGATGTCGAGGCCGGGGGCGACCTCCCGGAGCATGCGGACGAGCGTCGGCAGGTCGGCTCGGACCGTCGGCTCGCCGCCGGTGATCTTCAGCGAGCGGATCCCGAGCCGCACGAACAGGCGGACGAGGCGGGTGAGCTCCTCGAAGGTGAGCAGCTCGTGCCGGGGGAGCCAGGCGAGCCCCTCGGCCGGCATGCAGTACGTGCAGCGGAAGTTGCACCGGTCCGTGACCGAGATCCGCAGGTCGTCGGCGACGCGGCCGAAGCCGTCGACGAGGGGCTCGAGCCCCCCGTCGGGTCCCTCCGCGCGGGCCCGCGGCATCGTCTCCACGATGCGAATCAGCCTACCCCCGCTCGCTCACTCCGACGAGGCCTCGGGCAGCAGGCCCCGCAGCGTCGCGAGGGCCTGGGACAGGGCCTCCGACCGGCTCGTGCCGGCCGCCTCGGCCTGCCCGACCGCGGCGCCCAGCAGGAACGTGGACACGGGGGTGATCCGGCGCTCGACCCGGTGCGCGACCTCCCGGGCCACGCCCAGGAGCGTCTCGACGTCGGCCTCGGACAGGGGATCGCGTCCGAGCGCGCGGGCGAGGTCGTCGAGCCAGGTCTCCATGTCGCCTCCTTCCGTCGATGGGCCCCACGGTACCGGATGACCGGCCCGCAACCCTAACATGCATTGACAAGCTCAACGTAGAGCGCTACCGTGCATGACACGACGTCCGTGCCCGGGGAGGTCCGAGTGGTCGAGCGGTGCGAGGAGAGGGCCACGCGATGAGGCCGATCGACCGGCGCACCTTCCTGAAGGTGGCGGGCGGATCGGCCGTCGGCGTCGCGGCGCTCGGCCAGGCGGGGCTGGCCCTGCGGCGGCTCGCCCCCGTCTCGATCCCCAACCCGCTCGAGCGCTACCCCGATCGCGACTGGGAGCACGTCTACCGCGACCAGTACCGGTACGACTCGTCCTTCCCCTACGTCTGCTCGCCCAACGACACGCACGCGTGCCGGATGCGCGCGTTCGTCCGCAACGGCGTCGTGATGCGGATCGAGCAGAACTACGACGCCGGGCGGATCCGCGACGCGCTCGGGAACTCCACGACCGCGCACTGGAACCCGCGCGGGTGCCCGAAGGGCATGACGATGCAGCGGCGGATCTACGGGCCGTACCGCCTCCGCTATCCGATGGTGCGCAAGGGGTGGAAGGCCTGGGCCGACGACGGCTACCCGCTCCTCACGCCCGAGCTGCGCGAGCGCTACGGGTTCACCTCGCGGGGCACCGACACGTTCGTGCGGGTCTCCTGGGAGGAGGCCTACCGGTACGTGGCCGGCGCGCTCGTCGCCACCGCCGAGCACTACAGCGGGGACGAGGGGGCGAAGCGGCTGCTCGAGGAGGGCTACGAGCCGGAGATGGTCGAGGCGATGGGCGGCGCCGGGACGCGCACGATCAAGATGCGTGGGGGGATGGGCCTGCTCGGCGTCCTCGGCAAGTACGGGATGTACCGGTTCAACAACATGCTCGCGCTCCTCGACGCGAAGGTGCGCGGGGTCCCGCCGGAGCAGGCGCTCGGCGGGCGGAACTGGTCGAACTACACCTGGCACGGGGACCAGGCGCCGGGCTTCCCCTTCGTCCACGGCCTGCAGAACGCCGACGTGGACTTCAACGACCTGCGCAACTCGCGCTTGCACATCCAGGTCGGGAAGAACCTCGTCGAGAACAAGATGGCCGACTCGCACTTCTTCCACGAGATCATGGAGCGGGGCGGGAAGATCGTCGCGATCGCCCCCGAGTACTCGCCCCCCGCGAGCAAGGCCGACTACTGGATCCCGGTGCGGCCGCAGACCGACGCGGCGCTGTTCCTCGGGATCACGCGGCTCATGATCGACCGCGGCTGGTACGACCCGGACTTCGTCACGCGCTTCACCGACCTGCCGATCCTCGTCCGCACCGACACGCTGAAGCGCCTGGACCCGGCCGACGTGTTCCCCGGCTACGAGAAGGGCCTGCGTCCGGACGGGCCGAGCTTCGCGGAGCAGGGGCTCACCCCCGAGGACTACGACCGGCTCCACGACTTCGTGGTCTGGGACCGCGCGGCCGGCCCGACCCCCATCACCCGCGACGACGTGGGGGAGCGGATGCGGGCGGATCCGGTGCTCGAGGGCCGCTTCACCGTGCGTCTGCTCGACGGGACCCGCGTGGAGGTCGCGCCCCTGTTCGAGCTCTACCGGCAGCACCTGCGGGACTACGACCTCGACACGGTGGCCGAGATCACCCGCGCGCCGAAGGAGCTCATCGAGCGGCTGGCCGAGGACATCTGGACGCTCTCGCCGGTCGCGATCCACGTGGGCGAGGGCATCAACCACTGGTTCCACGCGACCGAGGCCAACCGGGCCTTCCACCTCCCGCTCATGCTGACCGGCAACATCGGCAAGCCCGGCGCGGGGTGCTACTCGTGGGCCGGCAACTACAAGTCGGCGCTCTTCCAGGAGACCGAGTGGAGCGGGCCCGGCTTCAACGGCTGGATCTACGAGGACCCCTTCGCCCAGAACCTCGACGAGGGCGCCTCGCCGAAGGAGATCGTCGTCGCGAAGCGCGCGAAGGGTGAGGAGCCGGCGTACTGGAACCACGGCGACCGGCCGCTCGTGGTGGACACGCCGAAGCACGGGCGGAAGGTCTTCACGGGCACCACGCACATGCCGACGCCGACCAAGGTGCTGTGGTTCACGAACGTGAACCTGCTGAACAACGCCAAGCACGTCTACGACATGCTGTTCAACGTCAACCCGAAGATCGACGTGATCGTCTCGCAGGACATCGAGATGACCTCGTCCTGCGAGTACGCGGACGTGGTCCTGGCGGCCAACTCGTGGCTCGAGTTCGAGGGGCTCGAGGTCACGGCCTCCTGCTCGAACCCGTTCCTGCAGGTCTGGAAGGGCGGCATCAAGCCCGTCTACGACACGAAGGACGACCTCGAGATCCTCGCGGGGGCGGCCTCCGCGCTCGCCGATCTCACCGGCGACGAGCGCTTCCGCACGTACTGGAAGTTCGAGCTCGAGGGCAAGCGCGAGGTGTACCTGCGGCGGCTCCTCGGAGGTGCGGCGACCACCGCCGACTACGACCTCGATGAGCTCATGGCGGGCCGGTACGGGGAGCCCGGGGTCGCGCTGATGATGTTCCGCACGTACCCGCGGATCCCCTTCTACGAGCAGGTCCACGACCAGGTGCCGTTCTTCACCGACACGGGGCGGCTGAACGCCTACTGCGACATCCCCGAGGCGATCGAGTACGGGGAGAACTTCATCGTGCACCGCGAGGGCCCGGAGGCGACGCCGTACCTGCCGAACGTGATCGTCTCGACGAACCCGCTCGTCCGGCCGGAGGACTACGGGATCCCGCTCGACGCGATGGGGTGGGACGAGCGGACCGTGCGCAACGTGAAGATGTCCTGGGAGGAGGTCAAGCGGACCCGCAACCCGCTGTGGGAGCAGGGGTTCCGCTTCTACCTCCTCACCCCGAAGCAGCGGCACAGCACGCACTCGCAGTGGGCGGTCACCGACTGGCACTTCATCTGGTCGAGCGACTTCGCCGACCCCTATCGGACGGACACCCGGCAGGCGGGCGTCGCCGAGCACCAGATGCACATGAACCCGCAGGCCGCCAAGGACCTCGGTCTGAACGAAGGTGACTACGTCTACGTCGACGCGAACCCGGCCGACCGCCCCTATCGGGGGTGGAAGCCCGACGACCCCCGCTACAAGGTGGCCCGGCTGATGGTGCGGGTGAAGTTCAACCCTGCGTATCCGTACGACGTGCTCATGATCAAGCACGCGCCGTTCGTCGCGACGGAGAAGACGGTGCGCGCGCACGAGACGCGGCCCGACGGACGCGCGGTCTCCGAGGACACGGGCTACCAGGCCTCGTTCCGGTACGGGTCGCACCAGTCGCTCACGCGGGACTGGTCGATGCCGATGCACCAGACCGACAACCTGTTCCACAAGTCCAAGGACGCGACGCACTTCGTCTTCGGGTACGAGCCCGACAACCACGCGGTGAACACCGTGCCCAAGGAGACCCTCGTGCGGGTGGGGTTCGCGGAGGCCGGTGGGCTCGGCGGGCAGGGGCTGTGGCTGCCGGGCACCACGGGGCGCTCGCCGGGGAACGAGAGCCGCGAGATGGTCGACTACCTGCTCGGTCGCTTCGTGCGCCTGGAGGGACGATGAGCCCGCTGCGCGACCCCGACGCGTCCGATCCCATGGAGATCGTCGGCGTCGTGCTCGACCGACCGATGGACGCCGTCGGCCTCGAGGCGATGGCCCGGACCTTCGTCGAGGAGTACGCCCTCCTGGGGTGGTCGCCGAAGCGGGTCCTCGACGTGTTCCGTCGCCCCTTCTACGCGGGCGCGCACGACGCGTACGAGGCTCTCGGCGAGGCTCGCATCCGAGCGCTGATCGCCGAGACCTACGGCCTGGAGGAGGGCGGGGCCGATGCCTGACGTCTACAACTGGCAGCTCGGCCGCCCCATGGCCTACCGCTTCCCCGAGGCGCACCCACAGTGGCAGTTCGCGTTCGTCTTCAACATCAACCGGTGCCTCGCCTGCCAGACCTGCACGATGGCGTGCAAGGCCACCTGGACCTTCTCCGAGGGCCAGGAGCACATGTGGTGGAACAACGTCGAGACCAAGCCGTACGGCGGGTACCCGCGGGGATGGGACTCGAAGCTCCTCGCGATGCTCGAGCGGGCGAACCCCGGAGGCCAGACCTGGGACGTCTCGCGCACGGGCCGGGACGCCCCCTACGGGGTCTACCGCGGCCAGACGATCTTCGAGGCCGCGCGGGCGCAGGGCGGCGCCGACGAGGCGATCGGCTACCTGCCGGCCGACGACGAGTGGGCCGCGCCGAACGTCTGGGAGGACACCGCGACGGGAGCCAAGGGACGTCCGGGTGACTACGGCACCGGCAGCGAGCTCCCCGTCCACACCCCCTGGTTCTTCTACCTCCAGCGCCTCTGCAACCACTGCACCTACCCCGCGTGCCTGGCGGCGTGCCCGCGCAACGCGATCTACAAGCGGAACGAGGACGGGATCGTCCTCATCGACCAGTCGCGCTGCCGCGGGTACCGCAAGTGCGTGGAGCAGTGCCCGTACAAGAAGCCGATGTACCGGGCGACGACCCGCGTGTCGGAGAAGTGCGTCGGGTGCTACCCGCGGATCGAGGGGACCGACCCCCTGACCGAGGGCCTCCCGATGGAGACCCGCTGCATGGCGGTCTGCCCCGGGAAGATCCGGATGCAGGGCCTCGTGAAGATCGCGAAGGACGGGAGCTGGGAGGAGGACCCCGAGCACCCCATCTACTACCTCGTGAAGGTCGCGAAGGTGGCCCTGCCCCTGTACCCGCAGTTCGGGACGGAGCCGAACGGCTACTACATCCCGCCGCGCTGGGTGCCGCGCGAGTACCTCGTGCAGATGTTCGGCCCGGGCGTGGACGAGGCGATCGAGACCTACACCGCGCCGCCGCGCGAGCTCCTCGCCGTGCTCGCGCTCTTCCGCGCGACCCAGACGATCCTGTTCAAGTTCCGCGTGGAGAAGGGGCCGAAGGTGCGCGAGGCGGTCATCGGCGGCCGGAAGTGGGCGATGTACGACGACACGGCGATCGGCTACGACCGCGACGGGCGGGAGGTCGTGCGGCTGCCGGTGCTCGAGCCGTTCTACGAGCGGCCGCGCAAGTACCTGAACTCGATCTGAGGGGAGCGGACGGTGAGCACGGATCTCGCGACGGCGACCGAGGCGCTCGCGAGGAGCGCCGTCCTCGGGCTGCTCTCTCAGGCGCTCGCGTACCCGACGGCGCGCGCGGTCGAGGACCTGCTCGAGGAGGACCTGCCGTTCGCGCTCGCGCTCGCCGGGAGCCTGCCGGCGCCGGTCGCCGCGGCGCTGGGGGACCTCGCGAGCGCCCTGGGGGGCGAGACCCAGGAGCGGTTGGAGGCCGCCTTCCGCGAGCGCTTCTCCCACGTGCATCCGAGGGACTGCCCCCTGTACGAGACCGACCACCGGGCGCGCGAGGTGTGGCGGCAGACCCAGGTGCTCGCGGACCTCGGCGGCTTCTACCGGGCCTTCGGCCTGGAGGAGTCGGGCGAGCGGGGCGATCACGCCTCCGTGGAGCTCGAGTTCCTCCACGTGCTCGCCTACAAGACGGCGTGGGCGCTCGAGCGCGGGGAGACCGAGCACGCCGAGCGGTGCGCCGAGGTCGAGCGCGCGTTCCTCGCCGAGCACGTGCTGCGCTGGCTGCCGGACGTGGCCGAGCGGTTGCGCCTCGTCGGGCGCGGGAGCCCCTACGAGGCGGTGGGGGCGCTCCTCGCGGCGGTCCTGCGAGCCGAGGCCGAGCGCGCCGGCCTGCCGCTCGAGCTCGAGGAGCCCGTCGGCCCGGTCGAGCCCGGCGGCCCCGAGGACATCGCGCTGTGCGAGGAGCCGGCATGAGGGCGCTCGGCGCGATCCGGGCTCGGCGCGGCGCCGCGGTCCTCGCGCTCGCCCTCGTCGCGGCCGGCGTGCTCACGGCGACCGGGACCCGGCTCGCCGCCTCCCAGGAGCCGGTGCTCGTCGCGATGCGCGCGGAGGACGTGCCCTGGCGCGACCCGTGGGACCCGTTCTGGGACGAGGTGCCGGCGGTGGACGTCGCGCTCTCGGCCCAGCAGAGCGTGCCGCCGATGGGGGGCAAGCGGCTCACGATCTCGGCCCGGGCGGTGAACGACGGCGAGAACCTCTACATCGAGGTCGAGTGGCCCGACGCGACCGCCGACCGCTCGGTCGGCGCCACCGAGGACTTCACCGACGCCGTGGCGGTGCAGTTCCCCGCCTCGGGGACGACGCAGGTGCCGGCGTTCTGCATGGGCGATCCGACGGCGAGCGTGAACATCTGGCAGTGGCGCGCCGCGTGGCAGGCCGACGTGCACCGCGGCTTCCAGGGGCGCGTGAGCGATCTGCACCCCAACGGGTACGTGGACCTGTACCCGTTCGAGGGCGACGACACGTTCCTGACCGGGCGGGCGGCGGGGAACCCCTTCTCGGTCGAGCGCAGGACCTCGCCGGTGGACAACCTGGTCGCGATCGGCAACGGCACGCTCACGGCCGATCCCGAGCCGCTCGTGCAGGGCTGGGGCGCCTGGCGCGACGGGCTCTGGCGCGTGGTGTTCGCCCGGCCGTTCTCGGTCGGTCGGGAGGGGAACGTGAGCTTCGCCCCGAACGACTACAAGGACGTCGCCTTCGCCGTGTGGGACGGCGCCGCCGAGGAGCGCGACGGCCGCAAGTCCGTCGCGAGCTTCATGGCGCTCGACCTCTCGCCCGAGCCCCTCGCCGGCGCCGGCGGGCGCGCGCTCTGGCCCCTCGTGTACCTCGGGATCGGCGTGCTGTGGATCGCGTTCGCCTGGATGGTCCTCGACGGGTTCCGGAGGCGCGAGGCGTGATCGCGCGGGAGCGGCTCCTCGAGGCTCCCCGCCCTGCGCGTGTCGAGGACGCTCCGGCGGCGCGGGCCGATCGCGGCGCGCTCGCGCTCGTGCTGGGGGCTTTGCCGGTGGTGGCCCTCGCCGAGCTGCTGCTCATCCGCGCCTTCGACCGCGTCGGCATCTACATCCCGAAGGAGGGGCCGTTCGCGCTCGTCTACCGCGCGCTCACCGCGATGGGCTCGTTCGCGCTCAACCTGTCCTCGGTGCTCGTGCTCGTTGCGCTCGCGCTCCTCGCCGCGCGGGCGTGGCGTGCGGGACGGCTCGCGGAGGCGGTGGCGCTCGCGGGGGTCGCGATCGTCGGCGCAACCCTCGCGCTCGCGGGCGCGCGCGAGCTCGGCCCCGTGGCCCGCCTCGCCTTCGTGCTCGCGGTCCTCGCGGTGGTGCGGCC
>CAZXJB010000047.1:0-18153 GCA_964640965.1 uncultured Actinomycetes bacterium
ACGGACGTCAACGGCGTCTTCACCGCCGACCCGCGGGTCGTCCCCGGGGCGAGGAAGATCGACCGCATCACGTACGAGGAGATGCTCGAGCTCGCGGTGGCCGGTGCGAAGGTCCTCCAATCGCGATCGGTGGAGTACGCTCGTCGACACGGCGTGCCCGTCCACGTGCGCTCGTCGTTCCACGACGCGCCGGGGACCTGGGTCGTGAAGGAGGAGGACATGGAGGTCGGGATGGAGGCGGCGCTCATCTCGGGCGTCGCCCTCGACGACACGGAGGCGAAGATCACCTTCGATGGGGTTCCCGACCGGCCGGGCATCGCTGCGAAGCTGTTCCGGGCGGTCGCGAACCAGGGCGTGAACGTCGACATGATCGTCCAGAACGTCTCGCACCAGGGCGTGACCGACATGTCCTTCACCGTCCCGCGCGAGGACGTGCCGAAGATCAAGGCAGCGCTCGACGACATCGCGCACGAGGTCGGCGCGGTGCGGTTCTCGGTGGACGAGGACATCGCGAAGGTCTCGCTCGTCGGGGCCGGGATGAAGAGCCACCCCGGCGTCGCGGCGGACATGTTCGAGGCGCTCGCCGCGGAGGGCATCAACATCGAGATGATCTCGACCTCGCCGATCCGGGTCTCGTGCGTGGTGCGGGCGGCCGACGGGGAGCGCGCGGCGCGGGCGATCCACCGGAAGTTCGGACTCGACGTCGGCGCATGATCGTCTGCCCCGCGTGCCGCCATGTGAACGAGGAGGAGGCGCGCGTGTGCGCGCGCTGCGGCGGCTCGCTGGAGCCGGGACCGGTCGCCCTCCTCCCGCAGCGGCGCACCGGTCCTCCGCCCCCGATCCCCGAGGTGCCGAAGCCGAAGCCGCCCTCACCGTGGCGGGCGGTCGTGATCATCGGAGGCGTCGTGCTTGCGGCCGCGGCCGCCGGGGCCTTCTGGCTGCTCCGGCCGGACCCGTGCGAGGGCACGAACTTCGCCTCCCCCACCTTCGGCTACTGCCTCACCGTGCCCGAGGGGTGGATCGCCGAGCCCGCGCGGTTCGGGGCCGACGTCCAGCTCGACCAGTTCTCGCCGCCCCGCGATGCCGCGACGGTGATCGTCGACTCGACCGACCTGCAGCGGGGGACGACGCTCGAGGGGTGGGCGGCGTTCGTGCGGAACCAGGACGTGGAGGCGGGGCTCACCCCCGGCCCCGCCACCGAGATCACCGTGGCGGGCGTCCCGGCCAAGCAGTGGGATCTCACCGCGACCTCCGAGTCGGGCACCTCCTACCGGATGCGCGAGGTCGTCCTCGTCCGCGACGAGGTCGGGTGGCGGATCAGCCTGAGCGACACCGAGGAGGGGTTCGACGTGTCCCAGGCCGCGTTCCGGCGGATGCTCGACTCCTTCCGCTTCCGCTGATCGACCGCGCCTCGTCCGCGTCTCGGCGCCCGTGCGTCCCGACCTGCGCGGCCTCCCCCGCACCGAGCCGGCGGTCGCGCTGGGTACCATGGACGCCATGCGCGTCGCGGTCGTGGGTGCCACCGGTGCGGTCGGCCGGGAGATGATCCGGGTCCTGCAGGAGCGGGACTTCCCGGCCGACGAGCTCGTGCCGCTCGCCTCCGAGCGTTCGGCGGGGCGGACCGTCGCCTTCCGCGGCCGGGAGGTCGAGATCCGGGCGCTCGCCCCGGAGGCGCTCGAGGGCGTCGACCTCGCGCTCTCCTCGTGCGGGAGCGCGGTCGCGAAGACGTGGGTCCCCCAAGCGGCGGAGCGGGGCACGGTCTGCGTCGACAACTCCTCGGCCTTCCGGATGGAGCCGCGGGCGGGCCTGGTGATCCCCGAGGTGAACCCCGAGGAGATCCGGCCGGACCGTCGCATCTACTGCGTGCCGAACTGCACGATCATCACCACGCTCATGGCCGTCGCGCCGCTGCACCGGGCGGCGGGGCTGCGCTCCCTCTCGGTCGCCTCCTACCAGGCGGTCTCCGGCGCCGGGCACCGGGGGGTCGCCGAGCTCGCCGAGCAGATCGCCAAGCTCGCGGGCTCCGAGGACGAGCTCGGACACCCCGAGGTCGAGACGCTCCCGCGCGGCGAGGTCTTCGGCAAGACCATCGCCTACAACGTGGTGGCCAAGATCGACGCGTTCGATGCGGCGACCGGCTTCACGTTCGAGGAGATCAAGATGGCGCGCGAGGCCAAGCGGATCCTCTCGCTGCCCGAGCTCCAGATCGCCGCGACGTGCGTGCGGGTCCCGGTCGTGACCGGGCACTCGGTGGCGATCGAGGCGAGCTTCGAGCGCGAGCTCACCCCGGCCGAGGCGCGCGAGATCCTCGCCGCGGCCCCGGGGGTGCAGGTGCGCGACGACCCGGCGAACCTCGTGTACCCGAGCCCCCTCGAGGCGGCCGGACGGGACGACGTGCTCGTCGGGAGGATCCGGCGGCACCCCGACCGTCCCGAGACCCTCCTGCTGTTCGCCTGCGGCGACAACCTGCGCAAGGGGGCGGCCCTGAACGCGGTGCAGATCGCCGAGGCGGTGCTCGCGACCCGGTGAGCGACTGCGTCTTCTGCCGGATCGCGGCGGGCGAGGCTCCCGCCGAGCGCGTCTTCGAGGACGAGCGCACGCTCGCGTTCCTGGACATCCACCCGGCCGGCGAGGGGCACACGCTCGTGATCCCGAGGACCCACGCCGAGACGATCTGGGACGTGGACGCGGACGACTGGGGAGCGGTGTGGCGCACGGTCCTGCGCGTGGCCGCGGCGCTGCGGGCGGCGTTCGACCCGGACGGCCTGTACGTCCGGCAGGCGAACGGGCGCCTCGGCGGGCAGGAGGTCATGCACCTGCACGCGCACCTGATCCCGCGGTACGCGGCGGGGCGGGCGCCGGGGCTCGGCGGTCTGGGTGCGGTCGCCGAGCGCCTCCGCGCGGCGCTGTAGCTCGGCGGTGCCCGACGGCTACTCGGTGTAGCCGGCCCTCCCCCAGGACGGGTCGAGGAGCTTCACGAACCACTTGCCGTTGTCGACCCAGCCCTGTCGCTCGTAGAAGCGGTGCGTGTCGGTCCGCCAATTGGCGGTCTCGAGGGACATCCGGAAGCACCCCCGCTTGCGGGCGAGGGTCTCGGCCTCGGCGAGGAGCGCCGCGCCGATCCCGCGGCCCCGCAGGGGCTCGGTCACCACGAGATCGTTGACCCACGCCTGTGGGCGGGGATGGCCGAGGCGCTGGCGGAACTCCATGTCGAGGAAGCCGACGACGCGTCCCTCCGCCTCGGCGACGAGCGTGCGGGTCTCGCGCAGGGCGAGGTGCCCGCCGAAGCGGATCCGGTACGCGGGGTTGTTCACGGCCGACGGCGAGACGTCGCGGCCGAGCTCGACGAGGAGGGCGGCCACCTCGGGCCAGTCCTCGATCCGGGCGGGACGGATGTGGAAGGGGGTCTCGCTCACGGCGCGGTCCCCGTCGCTCACCGCACGAAGGCGCAGGCGCACGGCGAGGCTCCGCACTTCGGGCAGCCCTCGGCGTAGCGCGCCGCCGCCCGGGCGAGATCCACGCCGGTCAGGTTGGCGAGCGAGGCGAGCCAGGCGAGCACGTCGGCGAACTCGTGCTCGAGCTCCGTCTCCTCGCCGCGGCGGAGCGCCTTCGCGAGCTCGCCCACCTCCTCGATGAACCAGCGGAAGGTGGCGTCGCGTCCGCGCTTCGCGTCGCGCCGGTAGTAGGTGCGGCGGAGCGAGGCCTGCAGCTCGGCGATCTCCATCAGGCAGCCGAGTGTACCGGGCCGCGGCCGGGCTCCGGGAGCCGCCGCGCGACGGCGAGCAGCACCAGCGCCGAGAGGAGCCCGATGCCGAACGCGCCCGAGATCCCGAATCGCAGGTCCGCGCCGAGCACGTCGGCGAGGGCGATCGCCGCACCCCCGAGCCCCGCCCCCATCGCGACGCCGAGCGTGTCCATCAGCAGCGTCGCCGAGAGCTCGCTCGCCTCCTCGCCGCGGGCGGCGACGTTCATCACCGAGAGCGGGATCGTCGGGAAGGCGATGCCCATCCCGATGCCGGCCACGGTCCAGCCCGCGTAGGAGATCCCGAGCGGCAGGTGCAGGAGGGCGGTCGACGCGGCGAGCAGCCCGACCACGAGCAGGGCCGTCCCGAGGATCACGAGGCTCGCGACCCGCCACGCCGAGACCGCGCGCGACTGCCACCAGCTGCCGAGCGACCACGCGACGGTCATGGCGGTGAGCACGAGCCCCGCCTCACCGACGGACCGGTCGTTCACCGCGGTCAGCATCAGCGTGGCGAAGGAGTCGGCGGCGACGAAGGAGGTCGAGAGCAGGAAGGCGGCGGCCGCGGCGGCCGGGAGCCCCGGTCGGGCGGTGAACGTCCCGGCGGGTACGATCCGCTGCAGGGCCGGGACCGCGACGGCGAGCCCCACGACGGCGAGCCCGAGGCTCGCCGGCTGGGGCCGGATCGTGAGCCCGGCGAGGAGCGCCCCGGCGCCGAGCGCGAGCACGAGCGGGGGACCCATCGCGATGCGGCGCTCGCGGTCCCCGTCGGCCCCGCGGAGCGCGGGGAAGGTGAGCACCGCGGCGAGCACGAGCAGCGGCAGGGGCGCTGCGAAGGCCCACCGCCACCCGACGGTGGCGACGAGGAGCGCGCCGAGGGGCGGGCCGAGCAGCCCCGGGAGGATCCACATCGCGGCGAGCAGCGCGAGCACGCGGGCCCGGAGGGCCTCCGGGTAGCTCTTGGCGACGGTGGCGAGCGAGACCGCGTAGACGGCGCCGCCCCCGACGCCCTGGACGAGGCGGGCGAGCACGAGGACGAGCATGCTCGGCGCGAGCGCGGCGAGGAGCAGCCCCCCCGAGTACACGACGAGCGTGACCGCGAGCAGGCGCCGGGGGCCGAACCGGTCGACGGCGTGCCCGGCGATGGGGATCGCCGCGAACTGCCCGAGCCCCGAGGCGCTGAAGGTCCACCCGTAGAGCGCGAGCCCGCCGAGATCCGAGCGCACCGCCGGCATCACGGTCGCGACGACGAGGATCTGCGTCGCGACGAGCGCCTCGAGCAGGAGCAGGCCGGCCGTGAGCCGCCCGCGCGCGCCGGCGAAGACCTCCCGCCAGCGGGCGGGCGGCGACGTCGAGACCGACGCGGGCGCGCCCATCGGCCCACAGCCTACGGAGCGGGACGGTGGGGCGCGGTTGCCCCGTCGGGGAACTTGTCTACCGACCGGTAGAGCATCATCATCTACCGCATGGTAGAGATGGGAACCACGGGGACGCGGCGCCGGCGGACCTCGATCGTCCGGGCGCTCGCCGGGAAGCGGGTGCTCGTGACCGGCTTCACCGGGTTCCTCGGGCAGGCCGTCGTCGAGCGCCTGCTCCTCGACTTCCCCGACACGGAGCTCGTCCTGCTCGTGCGCCCGCAGCTCGGCTCGAGCGGGCGGCAGCGCGTCGACCAGATCCTCTCGCGGCCGGCCTTCAACGCGCTGCGCGAGCGGCACGGGCACGAGGGCCTCGCGGCCCTCGTCGACGAGCGCGTGGAGGTCGTGGAGGGCGACTTCGCGCGCGAGGAGCCGCTCGAGCTCCCCGGCGACCTCGACGTCGTGCTGCACTGCGCGGCCACGGTCTCGTTCGACCCGCCGATCGACGAGGGGTTCCAGACCAACCTGCTCGGCGCCGTGCGGCTGTACGAGGCGATCGTCGCGAGCGGCTCCCGTCCGCACCTCGTCCACGTCTCGACCGCGTACGTGGCCGGCAACCGACGGGGCGTGATCCCCGAGGCCACGCTCGACCACCGGGTGGACTGGCGCGCCGAGGCCGAGCTCGCGCTCCAGGCCCGACGCGACGTCGAGGCCGCGAGCCGCAAGCCCGAGATGCTCGACCGCTTCCTCGCGCGCGCCCGGCGCGAGCACGGCCGGGCGGGCCCGCAGTCCGTCGCCGAGGACGCCGAGGAGCGCCGCAAGGCCTGGGTGACGAAGCGGCTCGTGCACTACGGGCGGGCGCGCGCCCAGACGCTCGGGTGGCCGGACAACTACACGTTCACCAAGGCCATGGGCGAGCGGGCCGTCGAGGAGCTCGCGGCCGAGCACGACCTGCCGCTGTCGATCGTGCGGCCCTCGATCATCGAGTCGGCGCTGCGCCATCCCTCCCCGGGATGGATCGAGGGGTTCAAGATGGCCGACCCGATCATCCTCGCGTACGGCCGCGGCGCGATCCCCGAGTTCCCCGGCATCCCCGAGGGCATCGTCGACATCATCCCCGCCGACTTCGTCGTGAACGCCATGCTGGCGGTGGCCGCGACCGTCCCCGAGCCGGGACGTCCCGCCTACTACCACGTGAGCACCGGGGCTCGGAACCCCCTGCAGTTCAAGGACCTCTACCGACTCGTGCGCGAGTACTACCAGCGGCACCCCCTGCCGATCCGGGGCCGCGGGGACGTGAAGGCGCCCGAGTGGACGTTCCCCGGCGCCCTCAGGGTGGAGCGTCGGCTGCGACGGGCCGAGCGCTTCGTGGAGGTCGCCGACCGCATCGTGAGCCACCTGCCGAAGTCCACGCGCATGCGCGACCTCGTGCAGCGGGTCGACCGGGACCGCGGGCGCGTCGAGTTCGTCCGCCGCTACGCGGACCTCTACGGCGTCTACACCGAGGCCGAGGTCATCTACACCGACGACCGGCTCGCGGAGCTGTGGCGCTCGCTGACGAAGGCCGACCAAGCGCGCTTCCCGTTCGACGCGACCGAGATCGACTGGCGCCACTACCTCACCGAGGTCCACTGCCCGGCGGTGACGGCGGGCGTGCGGGCGCTCTCGGCCGCGCGGGCCGAGCCGAAGGTCCGGATCCGCGAGCGCGAGCAGCTCGTCCTCGCGCTGTTCGACATGGAGGGCACGATCCTGCCCTCGAACGTCGTGGAGTCCTACGTGTGGGCACGGATGGCGGACCTGCCCTGGGACCGGTGGCCGCGGGAGCTCCTCGACGTCTTCGGTCGGATCCCGTCCTACCTGCTCGCGGACCGGCGCGACCGGGGCGAGTTCCTGCGCACGTTCTTCCGGCGCTACGAGGGCGCCACGGTCGAGGGCATCGACCGCCTGGTGGACGAGGTCGTCTCCGAGTTCATGCTCCAGAAGGTCTCGGCGGCCGCCGTCCGGCGGGTGCGCGAGCACCGGCAGGCGGGCCACCGGACGATCCTCATCACCGCCGCCGCCGAGCCGTTCGTCCGACCGATCGCGCCGCTCTTCGACGAGGTCGTCGCCGCGAAGCTCGAGGTGCGGGACGGCGTCTACACGGGCTACCTCGCCGAGCCGCCGCTCGTCGGCGAGGCCCGCGGCGCGTGGCTGCGGCGCTACGCGGAGCGGGAGGGGGCCGACCTGAAGGCCTCGTACGCGTACGCCGACAGCCACTCGGACCTCGCGCTGCTCCGGGCGGTCGGGAACCCGGTCGCGGTCTCGCCGGACGCGGCGCTGCTCCGGGTGGCGCGCCGCCGTCGTTGGCCGATCGAGGACTGGGGCATGTCCGGCGGCATGCCGCGCGTCCGCTTCCCGAGGCCGGTGCGCCGATGACGACCCAGGTGCTCGAGCTGTTCCGGTCGGTCCCGCGGTACCTCGCGGCGCGGGCGCTCGCGGACCGCGCTCCCGGCCTCGTGACCGGGCCCCTCGCCACGCTGCGCCTGATGAACCGCGCCGATCCGCAGCCGCTCGGCCCGGGGTGGGGCAGGGTGCGACCCATCCTCGCCGGGATCTGCGGCTCGGACCTCGCGACCATCTCGGGGCGCTCGAGCTTCTACTTCTCCGCGCTCGTCTCGATGCCGTTCACGCCGGGCCACGAGGTGGTGGGGGAGCTGCTCGAGGACCTCGAGGACCTGCCCGCGGGGACGCGCGTGGTCCTCGAGCCCGTGCTCGGGTGCGCCGCGCGCGGGCTCGAGCCCTGCCCGAGCTGCGCGACGGGGCGCACCGGCCGGTGCGACCGCGTCACGACGGGCCACGTCGCGCCGGGCCTGCAGACCGGGTACTGCCGGGACACCGGCGGGGGGTGGGGGCGGATGCTCGTCGCGCACCGCTCGCAGCTCCACCCGGTGCCGGAGGAGCTCTCGGACCGCCGGGCGGTGCTCGTCGAGCCGCTCGCGTGCGCCGTGCACGCCGCCCTGCGCGCCGAGGTGCCCCCCGACGGGGAGGTCCTGCTGATCGGGGCGGGGACGGTGGGGGTGCTCACCCTCCTCGCGCTCCGGCAGCTCACGCGCGCGGGGCGCATCACCGTGGTCGCGAAGCACGAGCGCCAGCGCCGGTGGGCCGGCGCGTTCGGCGCGACCGAGATCGTGGCCCCGGGGGAGGCGATCGGCGCCGTGCGCCGCGCCACCCGGGCGCTGCGGCTCAAGCCGGAGATCGGACCGCCGTTCCTGCTCGGTGGGGTCGACGTGGCGATCGACTGCGTCGGCTCGCGCGCCTCGCTCGACCTCGCGCTGCGCGCGACGCGCGCGGGCGGGCGCATCGTGCTCGCGGGGATCCCGGTGCAGGGGCCGGACCTCACGCCGCTGTGGTTCCGCGAGCTCGAGCTCGTCGGGGCCTACACGGGGGGCGTGGAGACGCTGCCGGGGGGCGAGCGCCGGCACGCGTTCGACGTCGCGATGGAGCTCGCCGCCGCGAATCCGCTCGACGGGATCGTCGGCGCGACGTACCCGCTCGGCCGGTGGCGCGAGGCGCTCGACCACGCGCTCGCGGCCGGGCGGCTGGGGACGCTCAAGGTGGCCTTCGACCTGAGGGCCGAGGGCAGCTGAGGAGGGACGATGGCTCGACCGGGGTTCGTGCTGGAGGTGGACGAGCGGACGCCGCCGTTGCTCGTGCACGAGGGCGAGGGGTTCCGCCTGGAGCGGTTCCCGCTCGGCACGCGGGTGGTCTATCCGCCGGACCCGCTCCCGCGGATCCGGGACGTCCGGGGGGCGATCCGGCACGCGCTCGCGAACCCGCACGGGGCCGAGCCGCTCGAGGCGCTCCTGAAGCCGGGGATGCGGCTCACGATCGCGATCGACGACATCTCGCTCCCGCTGCCGCCGATGCAGGCGCCGGACGTCCGGCAGCTGGTCCTCGAGGAGGTGATCGAGCTCGCCGCCCGCAAGGGGGTCGAGGACCTGAAGCTGTACATGGCGAACTCGCTGCACCGCCGCATGACGAGCGCCGAGATCAAGCACGCCGTCGGCGAGCGCGTGCACCGGTCCTTCTACCCCCACGACCTCAAGAACCACGACGCCGAGGACCGCGACAACCTGCTCTTCGTCGGGACGACCGAGAAGGGCGAGGAGGTCGAGATCAACAAGCGGGCCGCCACCTCCGACCTCATCGTGTACGTGAACATCAACCTCGTGCCGATGGACGGGGGGCACAAGTCGGTGCCGGTCGGGCTCGCGAGCTACCGGAGCGTCCGGCACCACCACAACGTGCACACGATGCTGCACTCGCGCTCGTACATGGACCCGCGCGAGGGGCGCTCGGCGATCCACGACTCGTGTCGGCGGATGGGGAAGGTGCTCGAGGACGCCGGCATCCGGATCTTCACGATCGAGACCACGCTCAACAACGAGACCTTCCCCGAGCCGTTCGGCTTCATGAACAAGCGCGAGTGGGAGTGGTCGCTGAAGGAGCAGGCCACGTACCTCGCGGCGAAGCGGCTGAACGACCTCACGCCGCCGGCGGCCCGGCATCAGGTCTGGATGCGCATGCGCTCGCCGGTCGGCGTGACCGGCGTCAACGCCGGCGCGACCGACCCCGTGCACGAGCGAACGCTCGCGAAGCTCCACGAGCAGCAGCTCGTCCCGGTCGAGGGCCAGAGCGACGTGGTCGTGTTCGGGATCCCCTACGTCGGCCCGTACAACGTGAACTCGATCATGAACCCGATCCTCGTGCACTGCCTCGGGCTCGGGTACCTCTTCAACATGTACCGGAACAAGCCGCTCGTGCGGCCGGGCGGGGTGGCGATCATGTTCCACCCCGTGCCTTGGGAGTTCCACCAGGTCCACCACCCCTCGTACATCGACTTCTTCGAGGAGGTGCTGGCCGAGACCACGGACCCCGCGACGATCGAGTCGAAGTTCGAGGAGCGCTACGCGACGGACCCCTGGTACATCCACCTGTACCGGACGAGCTACGCCTACCACGGCGTGCACCCCTTCTACATGTGGTACTGGGGCGCCCACGCGCTCGACTACCTCGGCGACGTCATCGTGGTGGGCGGCGACCGGCGCGCGTGCGAGCGGATGGGCTACCGGTCCGCGACCACGTTCCGGGACGCGCTGGAGATGGCGGGCGAGACGGCGGGGGGGAGCCCGTCCATCACGTACTTCCACATGCCCCCCTTCGTCGTGGCGGACGTGACGTGATGGGCGCGAAGCGCAGCTTCCTCGACGAGGTCCGCGAGGTCGCCCGCGGCTGGAACTGGGGGCGCCGTCCGGTGATGCCCCGCGCGGCGGTGGGCACCACCCCGCCGCCGCCCCGGTGGGAGTTCCCGACGGACTGGGCGCGCACCCCGGCGGCGCGCGCGGCCCGCACCGCGATCCTGCTCGGCATCATGCGGCCGATCGTGTGGAACGAGACCGCGCCCGAGGTGCACGGGCTCGAGCACCTGGAGGGCCTGAAGGGTCCCGTCATGTTCATCAGCAACCACACGAGCCACCTCGACGCCACGCTCATCCTCACGACGCTGCCGCAGCGGTGGCGGGAGCGCACCGCGACGGCGGCCGCGAAGGACTACTTCTTCGACGTGTGGTGGCGCTCGGGATTCACCGCGCTCGTCTACGGCGGGTTCCCCATCGAGCGTGGGGGCGGCGAGCGCGCCACGCGCAAGGCGAAGCAGCTGATCCGCGAGGGCTGGAGCCTCATCGTGTTCCCGGAGGGCACGCGCTCGCCGGACGGCTGGATGCAGCGCTTCCGGCACGGCACGGCCCGGCTCGCGCTCGAGATGCGCATGCCGGTCGTGCCGATCGCCATCATCGGGGCGTACCAGGCCATGCCGCGCGGCCGGCCGTGGCCGAAGCCGGGGCGACCGCCGATCCGGGTCCGGTACGGCGCGCCGCTGCACCCGGCCGAGGGCGAGACCCATCAGGAGCTCTCGCTGCGGATGCAGCAGGCCGTCGCCGAGCTGTTCGACGAGGATCGCACCTCGTGGTGGGAGGCGCGGCGGCGCGCCGCCCGAGGCGAGACGCCGAAGCTCTCGGGGCCCGCGGGCCCGACGTGGCTGCGGATGTGGGAGAGCTCGCGCCCGGTGAAGCGGCGGGGGAAGCCGCCGGCGTGGCGGTGAGGGCGCGGTGAGCCGCTCGGGCGGCGAGCGTCGCCACGCGCTCATCGAGGAGGCCATCCGGGCCTTCGGGCGCGAGGGCTACCACGGCGCGAGCCTCGACCGGATCGCCGCGGCGTGCGGGATCCGCAAGCAGACGCTCCTCTACTACTTCCCCACGAAGGAGGCGCTGCTCGAGGCGTGCCTGGACGCCGCCGCCGAGCGCATCACGCGGGAGATCGCGGTGGCGCTCGAGGGCAAGGACGCGTACTGGGATCGCGCGGAGGCGGTGATCCACGCCGTCTTCCGCCTCGCCGAGCAGTGGCCGGAGTTCCCGATGTTCGTGCGCGAGGCGAGCCGCCTCGGCCCCGAGGCGTTCGACCGACTGACGGGGGACCTCGACGCGCTGCGGCGTCGCGCCGTCGCGTTCCTCCAGGAGGGGATGGACGCCGGCGAGATCCGCAAGCAGGACCCGACCTTCCTGCTCTTCCAGCTCTACACGGCGGTCGTGGGCTCGCTCACCGAGGCGAGCGTCCTGCGGGCGATGGTGGGCGAGGAGCGCAGCCGGGCGGCCCTGCGGCGCCGCGAGCGCGAGACGATCGCCTTCGTCCGCGCCGCCCTCCGCCCCGAGGGCGGCGACTGAGGTCGTCTCAACCCGGGAGGAGCGTCTCGAGCCACGAGGGGATCTCCCGGCCGGGCACCCGGACGAAGGGCGGCTCGTAGTCGGGGATGGAGGAGAGGATCGTCGTCGCCTCCTCGAGGCCCATCGACGCGCGCTCTCGCTCGGCCCGGATGACGAGGGGGAGCAGGCGGACGTCGCCCGGGGTGCAGATCCCGGCGATCTCGGGCCGGGCCAGCGCGAAGGTCACCGCGGCGGTGACCGCCTGTTGCTCATCCAGGGGCTCGTACCACGTGTCGTAGGTAGCCGCGGTCGTCCGCCGCCACAGGTTCCGCGCGAGCGCCTTGATCACCCGCAGGGCCACGTCCTGCTCGCGCACGGCCTCGAGGAGCGCGTCGAAGCTCGCGCGGTACCGCTCGTCCTGGGCGAGCCGGAAGCTGTACGGGGTGATGACGGAGTCGAAGGGGAAGCGTCGCAGGGCCTCGAGGTGCACCTCGGGCGCGCGCATCCCGTGGCCGGTGATGCCGATCGCGCCGACGAGCCCCTCGTCCCTGGCACGCAGGGCCGCCTCGAGCGCTCCGCCCGGCCCGGTGACGCGGTCCAGGTCCTCCGGGTCACAGACGGCATGGAGCTGGATGAGGTCGATCCGGTCCACGCGCAGGCGCTCGAGCGACCTTCGGATCTCCGCCGCCGCGCCCGCCGCGGACCGCTCGCCGGTCTTGGTCGCGAGGAACACCCGGTCCCGCACCGAGGGCATCCATCGCCCGAGGTGCGTCTCGGAGCCGCCGTAGTCGGCGGCCGTGTCGAAGTGGTCGATCCCCGCCTCGAGCGCCAGCGCGATCGACCGGTCGGCGACGTCATCCGGCACGTCCGCGAGGGCCGCGCCCCCGTAGACGAGGACCGAGGTCCTGCCCAGCCGTCCCAGCCGTCGAGTCTCCATCCGCCCACCTCACCTGCGCCGCGCGGCGGGCGTGAACCACCAGGGCTCGAAGCCGCGGTCGCGCTCGTCGACGAGGGCGCCCGGCGGCACGAGCTCGTCGATCGCGTCGAGGACCGCATCGTCCAGGCGCAGGTCGGCCGCGTCGAGCAGGTCGGTCAGCTGCTCCAGGGTGCGCGGACCGATGATCGCGCAGGTGACGGCCGGGTGCGCGAGGGCGAAGGCGATCGAAAGGCGCGGCAGGCTCGTCCCCGCCTCGGCGGCCAGGCGGGAGAGCTCGTCGACGAGGTCGAGCTTGCGCTGCACTTCGGGGCGGGACTCGTCCCAGAGCGCCGCGAGCCACTCGGCCCGTTGGGCCCCGCGGACGGCCCGCCCTTCGGGCGATCGGTCGAAGCGGCTGCGTCGGTACCGGCCCGAGAGCCAGCCCCGGTTGAGCGGGCTCCAGACCAGCACGCCCATCCCGTAGCGCTCCGCGACCGGGAGCACGTCGTGCTCGACGTGGCGGACGAAGATCGAGTACGGGGGCTGCTCGGTCCTCGGACGGGACAGACCCCGCAGCTCCGCGACCCGTTGGGCCTCGACCACCTGCCACCCCGGGAACGTCGAGGTCCCGAAGTACCGGATCTTGCCCTGGCGCTGGAGGTCGGTCAGGGCGCCCAGCGTCTCCTCGATGTCGGTGTCGGCCTCGGGGCGGTGGATCTGGTACAGGTCGATGTGGTCGGTGCCGAGCCGTCGGAGGCTGTGCTCGACCTCCCGCGCGATCCAGACCCGGGAGTTGCCGCGAGCGTTCTGACCGGGACCCATCGCGCCGTGGACCTTGGTCGCGAGGATGACCTCATCGCGTCGGCCGCGGAGCGCGCGGCCGATGATCTCCTCGGAGCGCCCCTCCGAGTACACGTCGGCGGTATCGACGATGTTCACCCCCGCGTCGAGCGCCGCGTGGATGATGCGGACGCACTCGTCCACGTCCGGGTTGCCCCACGGGCCGAACATCATCGTGCCGAGGCAGTGGGTGCTCACCCGCAGGCCCGTGCCGCCGAGCACGCGGTACTCCATCCTGCGCTCCCCGTTCCGATCCGAGGGCCCGACGCTACCACCGGGGCACCGCGGCTCCACCTTGCACCTGCAACCGGTGCGGCGACGGGCCCGGAGGCGGGGGGACCTCCGACCGACGCGGCCCCAGGGCGGGCGCCGTAGGGTGCGAACCGAGGGGCCTCGGATGCCCCGAGGAGGAGCCATGAGCGAGACGCAGGAGTCGCTCTGCGAGCGCCACCGGGAGTTCGTGCCGCTGATCGCGGCCATCGACAAGGCCGAGAGCGAGCTCGCCACGGGCTCGGCGCTCCTGATCCGCGCGGAGACCGGGGGGCTGCACGAGACGCTCTCGCACGAGCTGATCCCGCACGCCGTCGGCGAGGGACGGACGCTCTTCCCCGTCCTGCGTCGGATCACCGGGACCGACGCGGCGACGAAGGAGATGCTCGCCGAGCACCGGGAGATCGCGCGGCTCACCGACGAGCTCGAGCGGATCCGGGACGAGCTCTCGAGGGCCGGCATCGGCGCCGAGCAGGAGGCGCGCATGCGCCGGGTCCTGGACCACCTCAAGCGCGCCATCCGATCGCACTTCGAGCAGGAGGAGCAGGCCTGCTTCCAGGTGCTGAAGGCCGAGCTCACGCCGGAGCAGGCCCAGGAGCTGTACGACGCGATGGAGCGCGCCACGAAGGAGATCCGCAGGACCTACGGGTGCGGCGGCGGCCGCGACTTCGACCCCTGAGGCGCGGAGCGGCGCGTACCGGGAGAGGCGGGCCTGAACCGTCGTCGACGAGGCGCTACGAGTAGTACTCGATGATGAGCCGCTCCTCGATGGGGACGGGGAGCGGGATCTCGTCGCGCGCGGGCATCCGCGTGAGCGTGCCCTGGAACTGCTCGCGGTTCACGTACAGGTACGGCGGGGGCTCCGGCGCGAGCTCGGCGGCCTCGCGCACGGAGACGAAGTTCCGCGCCTTCTCGGAGAGCTCGATGGTCTGCCCCGGGCGGACCTGGTAGCTCGGCACGTCCACGCGCCGGCCCTCGACCCGCACGTGCCCGTGGGAGACGAGCTGGCGGGCCTGGCGCTGGGTGAGTGCGAACCCCATCCGCAGCACGACCGCGTCCAGGCGCCGCTCGAGCTGGCTCAGCAGCTCCTCGCCGGTGACCCCGCGCTTGCGGCTCGCGCGCTCGTAGTAGATCCGCATCTGGCGCTCGCCGACGCCGTAGATCGCGCGCAGCTTCTGCTTCTCGAGCAGCCGGACCTGGTACTCGCTGATGCGCTTGCGCCCACGCCCGTGCTGGCCGGGCGGGTAGGGGCGCTTGACCGACGGGCAGTTCGGCCGCCCGCAGAGGGGCTGGCCCACGCGTCGGCACATGCGGTGACGGGGTCCGAGCTTGTCCATGCGGCCGACTAGGGTACCAAGGCCGCGGCGCCCCCGACCGGGTCAGGCTCGACCGCGCAGCGCCCGGTAGCGGCGGATCAGGGCGTTCGTGGACGCGTCGTGCCGGAGCTCGGGCGGCTCGGGGGCGGTGAGCTCGGGCAGCACCCGGGCCGCGAGCGTCTTGCCGAGCTCGACCCCCCACTGGTCGAAGGGGTCGATGCCCCAGATGATGGCCTGGGTCAGGACCGCGTGCTCGTACAGCGCGATGAGCTGCCCGAGGACCTCCGGGGTGAGCTCGGGCGCGAGGATCACGGTGCTCGGCCGGTCGCCGGGGAACGTGCGATGGGGGACGAGCTCGGGCGGGACCCCGTCCGCCGCGACCTCGTCGGCGGTGCGGCCGAAGGCGAGCGCCTCGGCCTGCGCGATGAGGTTCGCGACGAGCAGGTCGTGCTGGCCGCCCGGGTCCTCGGCGGGGCGGGCGAACCCGATGAGGTCCACGGGGACGAGGTCGGTGCCCTGGTGGAGCAGCTGGAAGTACGCGTGCTGGCCGTCGGTACCGGGCGTGCCCCACACGACCACGCCGGTCCGCGCCGACACGGGCCGGCCGTGCTCGTCGACCGACTTGCCCAGGGACTCCATGTGGAGTTGCTGCAGGTAGTCCGGGAGGAGTCGCAGGCGCGAGGCGTAGGGCACCACGGCGTGGGTGGCGGCCCCGAGGAAGGTCCCGTACCACGTCCACAGCAGGCCGAGCAGGACCGGGACGTTGCGCTCGAGGGGGGTCCCGCGGAGGTGCTCGTCGACGACGCGGAAGCCGGCCAGGAACCGCCGGAAGCGCTCGGGCCCGATCGCGAGCATCAGCGAGAGCCCGATCGCCGAGCCCACCGAGTAGCGCCCGCCCACCCAGTCCCAGAACCCGAACGCGTTCGCCGGGTCGATGCCGAAGGCGCGGACGGCCTCGAGGTTCGTGGAGACCGCGACGAAGTGGCGTGGGACGGCCTCCTCGCCGAGGGCGCCCACGAGCCACGCCCTGGCCGTGCGGGCGTTCGCGAGCGTCTCGGGGGTCGTGAAGCTCTTCGAGGAGACGATGAACAGGGTCTCGGCGGGGTCGAGGTCGTGGGTCGCCTCGCGCAGCGCGGCGGGATCCACGTTGGAGACGAAGCGGAAGACCCGCGAGCGGTCGGCGTGGTCGGCGAGCGCCTCGATCGCCATGGCGGGGCCGAGGTGCGAGCCGCCGATCCCGATGTTCACGACCGCCCGGATCGGGCGGCCCGTCGCGCCGCGCCACGCGCCCGAGCGGACCGCGTCGCAGAACGCGCCCATGCGACGGAGCACCTCGTGGACCTCGGGCACGACGTTGCGGCCGTCGACCAGGATCCCCTCGTCCTCCGGCGCTCGGAGGGCGACGTGGAGCGCCGGGCGTCGCTCGGTGAGGTTCACGATCCGCCCAGCGAACATCGCCACGATCCGTCCGGGGAGGTCCGCGCGCCGGGCGAGGCGCACCAGCCCGTGCAGGATCTCCTCGGTGAGGAGGTTCTTCGACAGGTCGAGGAAGAGGTCGCCGACCTCGTAGCTCAGGCGCTCGGCGCGGATGGGGTCCTCGCGGAAGAGCCGTCGGAGGGAGAGCGAGCGCCATGCGCGCGCGTCCGCCTCGAGCGCCCGCCACTCGGCGGTGGCGGTGATCCCGCCCGCGGACCCTCGTGCGTCCGTCTGGTCCATCCGTGCAAGGCTATCGTTCGCACCGACGAGCGCGGAGCGGGGAGCGGGCACCGTGGAGGCGGCGGAGATCTTCGAGCTCATCGTGCGGGCCGACGAGCGGCTGAAGTACGCGACCGAGCGCGACGCCGAGCTCCGCCGCCGGCAGGCGCGCGAGCTGCTGGAGCGGGCGCGGGAGGCGGCGCGCGGGATCGGGAACGCGGAGCTCGTGCGCCAGGCGGAGACGCGCCTCGCCGACCTCGACCGGGGTCCGTCCGGGACCGGGCGGCCGGGCGAGGGACCCTAGCCCGGGCGGGCGGCGCCGACGAAGTGCTCCCAGTACACCGGCACGATGGAGACGCTGCTGCCGGTGTGCGGGGAGTGGATCATGCTGCCGCCGCCGAGGTAGATCGCGACGTGGCTGATCGGCGTGTAGAAGAAGAGGAGGTCGCCGAGCTGCAGGTCCTCGCGCGAGACGTGGGGCAGCGCGTCGTACTGGGCCTGCGAGGAGTGCGGCAGGGACACGCCCGCGTGCGCCCACGCCCACATCGTGAAGCCGGAGCAGTCGAACCCGGTCTCGGGGCTCGAGCCGCCCCACCGATAGGGGACCCCGAGCACGGAGTACGCGGCATCGAGCACGGCCTGCACGTTCGGGTTCGGCGCGGGCGGCGGGGCGAGGTTCGAGCCGCCGCCGGCCTGGCTCACGTCCTGCCCCGCCGCCTCGGCGGCGGCCTGGGCGGCGGCGGCCTGCTGCTGCGCCTCGAGCCTCGCGAGGTAGTCCCGGTACCGCTCGTTCAGGTCCTCGTAGTAGGCGCGGGCCTCGGCGGCGGCCCGGCGGATCTCGGCCTCCTTGGCTCGGATGCGGTCGAGGACCGCCTGCTGCTCGGCGAGGGCCCGCTGCAGCTCCTCGGCGCTCCAGCGCGCTCGCTGCTCGGCCCGCGCGGCCTCCGTGGCGAGGTCCGCGTCGGCCTGGGCCATGCTCCCGATGAACTCCAACCGGTCGGACAGCTCCGCGATCGAGCCGGCCCCGAGGAGCGCCGCCCACTGGGGACCGAGCCCCTGGTACGCGAGCGAGGCGTTCCGGTTGAGCTCGGCGATGGCGCGCTCCGCCTCGGCGTGGGCGCGCTCGGCCTCGGCGCGCACGTCCGCGAGGCGCGCGCGGATCTGCTCGAGCTCGAGCCGGGCCTGGTTGTACTGCTCGACGAGGAGCTCGACCCGTTGGTTCAGGCGGTCGAGCTCGGCCTTGGCCCGCAGGACCTCCTCACGGCTCGGTGCGGCGGTGGAG
>CAZXJB010000048.1:0-1048 GCA_964640965.1 uncultured Actinomycetes bacterium
GACGGGTTGGTACCCTGGGCACGCTCTCGGCCATGCCAACGTCCACGCCATCCCGCACGCTCGCCCTGCTCGCCGCCCTCGCCGTGGCCGCGGTGGCGTGCGGCGCCGCGGCGGCGACCTCGCCGAGCCCGACCTCGGCCACCGCGACCAGCGCCGCGAGCGCCGCGGACCGCGACCTCGTGCGGATCGCGTGCTCGCTGCCGCACGAGTGGCTCCTGCGGACCTGGCGGGGCGACCGGCCGGACCGGAGCCCGGAGCTGCAGATCCTCCCGATCGAGCCGAACTACGTGGGCTCGGGGCTCCCCCACGTCGGCCCGTGGGACTACGCCCAGCGGATCCCGATGTTCTGGTACGGGCCCGGGCACATCGCGCCCGTGGGCGAGGTGGACCGGCCCGTGACGCTCGCCGACATCGCGCCGACCCAGGCCAAGCTCCTCGGCTTCCCCTTCCGCGCGCCGGACGGCGAGTCGATGCGCGAGGCGCTCGCGGAGAACGCCGTCCCGCCGCGGCTCATCGTCACGATGGTGTGGGATGCGGCGGGGATGAACGTCCTCGAGCGCTGGCCGGACGATTGGCCGTACCTGCGCTCGCTCATCCCGGAGGGCGCGTGGTACACGAACGCGACCGTCGGGACGACCCCGACGAGCACCGCGCAGACCCACGCGACGATCGGGACGGGGGCGTTCCCCCGCGAGCACGGCCTCGTCGGGCATCGCATGCGGATCGGCGACCGCATCGTGACCCCCTGGGACCGGGGCCCCACGTACCTCGTCGAGCCCACCCTGGCCGACCTGTACGACCGCGCGATGGGGAACCGGCCGGTCGTGGGGGAGCTCGGCACGGTGTCGATCCACCTCGGCATGCTCGGGCACGGCGCGATGTGGGGCGGCGGGGACCGCGACGTCGCCGCCGTCCGGGAGAAGCTCGAGGCCGACACGCTCGGGGCGGAGGGGTTCGCCTGGAACCTCCCCCCGCTGCTCCAGCGGTACTACCGCTTCCCCACCTACCTGAACGACGTGCCCGGCTTCGAGGACGACGTGCGGGCCGT
>CAZXJB010000048.1:1058-18148 GCA_964640965.1 uncultured Actinomycetes bacterium
AGAAGACGATTGGGAAGCGCCCGCGCAAGAGCCCAACGCCGACGGCCGCATCGACGGCCGCTGGCGGGACAACGACATCGCCCAGCTGCTCCAGGGCTTCGAGACCCCGGCGCGGATCCCGTACCAGGCCCGGGTGCTCCAGACGATGATCGAGCGCGAGGGCTTCGGGGTCGACGACGTCTCCGACCTGCTGTTCGTGAACCACAAGATGATCGACTACATCAGCCACGTCTGGACCGTGAACAGCCCCGAGATGCAGGATGCGGTGCGGGCCGAGGACGCGGCGCTGCGCGAGCTCGTCGCGTTCCTGAACCGCGAGGTCGGACGTGGGCGGTGGGTGCTCGTCCTCACCGCGGACCACGGCTCGATCCCCGACCCGGAGGTGAGCGGCGCCTTCGCGATCCCGGCCGCGGCGATCGGGGGCGGCATCAACACCGCCTTCGACACCGACGGCGACGACGTGCGCATCGTCCAGCTCGTGCAGCCGACGCAGGTCTTCATCGACGAAGCCGAGCTGCGCGAGAACGGACACACGCTCGAGGAGGTGGCCCGCTGGGTGATGGGGCTCACGAAGGGGGACGTCTCGAGCGCGCCGCTCGCACCGGACGAGGCGGATGACCCGATCTTCCAGGCGGCCTTCCCCTCGAGCCTGATGTCCGAGCTCCCGTGCCTGCCGGAGGCGCGCGCGTGAGCCGGAGGCGCGCGGGGGCCGCCCTCCGTCGTCCGCTCGCGCTCCTCTCGGTCCTCCCCTTCCTCGTGGCCTCCTGCACGGCGATCTCAGCCCAGCCGAGCCCCGGCCCTTCGAGCCCCGCGACGAGCGCCGCCGAACCGGGCCCCTCGGGGGGCGCCGCCGGACGGAGCCCTTCGGCGGAGGCCGCCCCCAGCGCTCTCGTGGACGCGGCGTGCGCGCTGCCGCACCGGTACCTGCTGCGCATCTGGCGGGGGACGTTCCCCGGGCGCTCCGGGCAGATCCTGCTCGTGCCCGAGGAGCCCAACTTCCTCGGCACGAACTTCCCCCACTCGGGCCCGTGGGACTACCTGCAGGACGTGCCGCTGCTCTGGTACGGGCCCGGCATCGTGCCGGCGCGCGGCGCGATCGAGCGTCCGGCGTCGATCGCGGACATCGCCCCGACCCAGGCGAAGCTCCTCGGCTTCCCCTTCCCCGACGTCGACGGGCGTCCCCTGCCGGAGATCCCGGCCCCCGCCTCGCCGCCCCGGCTCATCGTCACGCTCGTGTGGGACGCCGGCGGGATGAGCGTGCTCGACGCGTTCCCCGAGGACTGGCCGCAGCTGAAGGCCCTCATCCCGGAGGGGGTCTGGTACGCGAACGCGGAGGTCGGCTCCTCGCCGTCCATCACCCCGGCGACGCACGCGACGATCGGCACCGGCGACTACCCGATGCACACGGGGCAGACCGACGCGGAGTTCTTCGTGGGGAGCGACATCGTGCGGGCGGGCGCGCTCGGCCCGCTCCTGATGTTGCGCCCGACCCTCGCCGACCTCTACGACCGCGCCATGGGGAACCGTCCGCTCGTCGGCGACCTCGCGAGCGTCACCTGGCACCTCAACATGATGAGCCACGGCTCGGCCTGGGGCGGCGGCGATCGCGACATCGCGGTGCTCCGCGTGCCCGCCGCGGCCGACAACGAGGGCGCCGAGGGGACGATCTGGAACCTCCAGGGCAAGAACCGCCCGTTCTTCCGGTTCCCCGCCTACGTGAACGACCTGCCGCCGCTCTCGGCCTACACGGATGCCGTCGACCGCGCCGACGGCGCGCTCGACGGGAGGTGGCGGGACAACTCGATCGAGCAGTTCGAGCAGGGCTGGGCGACGCCGGCGCGCATCCCGTACCAGGAGCGGATGGTGGAGGAGGTCATCACCCGCGAGGGCTTCGGCGCCGACGACGTGCCGGACCTGCTCTTCATCAACTTCAAGGCGATCGACCACGTCAGCCACATCTGGAGCGTGAACAGCCCCGAGATGCAGGACACGCTCCGGTGGCAGGACGCCGCGCTCGGCGCGTTCGTGCGGTTCCTGGACCGGCGGGTCGGCCGCGGCCACTACGTCCTGGTCCTCACGGCCGACCACGGGGCGCAGTTCGACCCCAAGGTCTCCGGTGCCTTCCAGGTCACGCCGCGCGAGCTCCAGGCCGACCTCGAGGCGGCGTTCCCCTCGGCCGCCGACCGCTCGGTGTTCGCCGCCGTTCGGACCAGTCAGATCTACCTGAACGAACAGGCGATGCGGGCGAGCGGCTCCACGGTCGAGGAGATCGCGCGATGGCTCCTCGCGTACACGAAGGGGCAGGGCGCGCCGGGCGGGCCGGATACCGTCCCCGAGGCCGAGCGCGACGAGCCGTTCTTCTCGGCCGTGATCCCGACGGACCTGCTGCCGCGGCTGCCGTGCCTGCCGGAGGCGCGCCGGTGAGGGGGCCGCTCGCCGCGGCGGTGTGCCTGCTGCTCGCCGCCGCCTGCACGGTCGGCGCTGAGGCGACCGGGTCACCGCCGCCGGCGACGGGCGCGGCGTCCCCGACGGGCGCGAGCGCCGGAGCCCTTGGCGGGGACGCCGCGGCGCTGGCGCGGGCCGCGTGCCGGGGCGTGCCCCGCGAGATCCTGCTCCGGACCTGGCGGGGGATGCGCCTGGACCGGAGCGGTGACGTCCAGCTGATCCCCCGGGAGCCGAACTTCGTGAACGGCGGGCTCACGCACGCGACGCCGTTCGACATGACGCAGGAGGTGCCCCTGCTGCTCTACGGGCCGGGGTTCGTGCGTCCCGGCGTGTACGACCGGCCGATCACCCTCGCCGACCTCGCGCCGACCCTCGGGGCCGTCCTGAAGTTCCCCTTCGACACGCCCGATGGCGACCCGCAGACGCAGGCCCTGCTCCCCGAGGCGGAGCGCGGCCTGCCCCGCCTGGTCGTCACGATCGTCTGGGACTCGGCCGGGACCGACGTGCTGTCGCGGTGGCCGGAGGACTGGCCGTACCTGCGCTCGCTCTCGCGACGGGGGGCCTGGTTCACGCACGTGACGGTCGGCGCCTCGCCCTCGAACACGCCGGTCGGGCACTCGATCATCGGGACCGGCACGTTCCCCCGCCGCAACGGGTTCGTGGACGAGTACATCCGCGTGAACGGGAGGCTCCAGAAGCCGAACGAGAACGGACCTGGCTTCCTGCTCACCCCCACCCTTGCGGACCTCTACGACCGGGCGCTCGGCAACCGCCCGAAGGTGGGGGCCGTCGCGACCCTCTCGGCCCACATCATGATGATGAGCCACGGGGCCATGTGGGGCGGCGGCGACCGGGACATCGCCGTCACGCGGGAGAAGGAGCTCGGCCGCACGGCCGGCGCCGAGGACGTCCGGTGGAACCTGACGAGCGACATGGCGCCCTTCTACCGCCTGCCGGCGTACGTGAACCGCCTGCCGCCGCTGTCGGAGTACGTCGACGACCTCGACCGGGCCGACGGGGCGCTCGACGGCAGGTGGCGGGACAACGACATCGCGCAGCTCGCGAACGGCTTCGACACGCCGGCCCGGACCCCCTTCCAGGAGACCCTCATCGAGACCCTGATCGAGCGCGAGGGCTTCGGCGCCGACGACGTGCCGGACCTCCTCTTCCTCAACTACAAGGCGATCGACACCATCGGGCACCTGTTCAGCGCCGACGGCATCGAGATGTCGGACGCCGTGCGGATCCAGGACGAGACCCTGCAGCGCCTCGTCGCGTTCCTCGACGAGCGCATCGGTCGGGGGCGGTGGGTCATGGCCGTCATCGCCGATCACGGCACCCAGCGGGACCCGGCGGTCTCGGGCGCGTTCATGATCGACATCGGCAAGCTGGAGGCCGGCCTCACCGCCACCTTCGACGACGACGGCGACGGGATCCCGCTCGTGGAGAAGGTCCGGCCGACCGAGATCTGGCTGAACCCCGACGAGCTGGCCGAGAACGGATCCACCCTCGCGCAGGTCGCGCGGTGGCTCGCGGGGCTGACGCAGGGGCAGACCTACAAGAACCAGAACCTGCCGGCGCCGGGACGGGAGCAGGAGCGGGTGTTCGCGGCCGTGCTCCCGTCGTCTATCCTGGACCGGCTCGCGTGCCTCGCCGAGGCGCGCGCGGACGGGGGAGCGGGCTGACCGATGGCCCCCGCGGAGGGGGAGGCGTGGCGCTGACGCAGGACCGGACGGAGCGCACCGTGCGCGTGCCCGAGGCGCGCGGGGGGATCCTCGAGCGGCCCGTCGTCCTCGTGCTCGCCGTGCTCGGGCTCCTGCTCGCGTTCGGCTGGACGTTCCTCCGCGACCCCTCGCTCTCCGCGGCGACGCGCGACCCCGCCTGGTACACCTGGCGCGCGAACCTCATGATGCACGACGCCCCCGGCCTGATCGCGGGCGACTGGGGTCCGTTCCACATGTTCGGCGGCGGCTACCGCGTGGCGGTGCCGCTGTACGGGTCGATCCTCGTGCGCGTCGCCGGGGTCGACCTGTACACCTTCAGCACCCTCATGATGATCGGGGTCCCGATCCTCACGGCGCTCGCGCTCGGGGTGTTCGTGACGCGCGAGCGCCGGGACCCGCTCCTGTTCCTCATCACGATGCTCGCGACGGCGGCGATGTTCATGACCACGCCGTACGTCGGCTACCTGGACAACCTGACGGTCCTGTTCTTCCTCTCCGCGATCCTCGCCTTCTACGTGCCGGGGCGGACCTCCTGGGGGGCCCGGGCCGCCATGTTCCTGCTCGGCATGGTGGCGGCGTACGTGCACCCCACGACGTGCGTGATCTTCGGAGCCTCGCTCCTCCTGGCGTTCCTGCTCCACGCGCTGACGAGCCGTCTCCGCATCGGCCGCGCGCTCGAGCGCGACGGCCCGAGCCTCATGGCGATCGGGTTCGGGATGATCCTCGGGCTCGGGACCTGGCTGCTCTCGCCGTGGGGGGTGAAGGGCTCGCTCGCGGACGCCGCGCTCCCGCCCCCGTACCCGAAGGAGGCGTTCATGAAGCGCCTCACGAGCTGGGTCCTCTCGATCGAGCCGCAGATCACCGTGCCCCTCATCCTGCTCGCGATCGGGTGGACGATCTACCGGGCGCGGCGGGACCGCGCGCCCGCCGACACCGCGGGCACGCTCTCCGCGATGTGGCTGCTGCCGCTCGTGGGGATGCTGGGGTTCCTGCTCGGCGCGGCCTACCCCTACTACCGGTTCATGAACGCCACGACCGGCCTCATGTCCCTGCTCGGGATCGGGACGTGGGTGGCGGCCCGCTGGCTGCTCCGGCGGGAGGGCGCGATGCGGGTCGCCGCGTGGGTCGGGGTCGCGGCGCTCCTCGGCTCGCTCGCGTTCGTGTGGGTCCGCGGCCGCGAGGCCTCGAACTGGGCCAACCCCGACAGCCAGTGGATCGACCAGCCGACGAGGACCGCGCTCGCCGCGGCCCGCGAGGTCGTGGAGCGCACGCCCGACGCCCCGGTGATCTTCATCCTCGACTACCTCGACATCTACCAGGCGTACGGCTGGTCGAAGACGTTCACGAACGTCTCCCGTGCCGGTCTGCCCGGCGACGCCGTGGAGCGGTCGATGTCCTACTTCGGGGGCGTGGACGACTTCCTCGCGGGGCGGCCGACGGTGCGGACGGATGCGACCTACAACAAGATGTCCCGCGGGTTCTTCCGCGAGGTCCAGGCCCTGCGCGAGGCGCACCCCGCGCCGCCGGTCGTGTTCCTGGTGCGGCAGTTCAACGAGGGCACGCCGAACGAGGCCCTCCTGGACGCCGGTCGCGAGGACCTCGTCCCGCTCGGCCCCGACGTCGCCGTGGTGACCGGCCCCGGTCTCGCCACGCCGAGCGCGGAGGCGATCGCCGCCGCGCAGGCCGCCGAGCGCGAGGTCGCCCGCTTCTACGCCGAGCACCCCGGCCCGCTGGACGGTCTCGGGCATACCGGTCCGGTGCTGGTCGCGCTCGCGCTCCTGCTGGCCCTGCCGGGGCTGCTCGCGGCGCGGTTCTTCGGCATCGACGGGACCTGGGAGAGGATCGCGCTCGTGCCCGCGATCTCGATCGGCCTCACGGTGCTCTCGGGCGTCGTCGTGGTCGCCGTCACCCGCTCGCCCTTCGGGGTGGCACACGGGTGGGCGAGCCTCGGGCTCGCGACGGCCGTCGCCGGCGGGCTGGCGCTGGCGCGCGCGCGCGTGCACGCGCTGCTCGGTGCCGTCGGGGACTTCTTCAACCGGATGTTCTCGGTCTTCCACCGCGCGGACTACGCCACCCTCATGAGCGTCCAGTTCCTCGCGATGGCGGCCGACGGCCTCGTCCGCGGCTCGATCGCGAAATCGATCGCGTTCGGCGGTCAGCAGGGCTTCGACGTCACGACGGTCCCGAGCGCCGACTACCTGCTGAAGGTGGTGCTCGCCCTGTACGTGCCGTACACCTTCCTCAGCCCCTTCATCGGGGTGTTCATCGACCGGTTCGAGCGGCGTCGCGTGCTCTCGGTCGCGAACGTCCTCACGGCCGTCGTCGTGGCGGCCGTGGCGCTCGGGGCGCTGCTGCCCCTCGGCGGTGGGACCTCCGAGGGTCGGGTCGGGATCACCGCGGCCCTCATCGCCGGGATGCTCGTCATGCAGGCCTGCGTCCGGGTCGTGCTCGCGGTGAAGTCGGCGGCCATGCCCGACGTCCTCGCGGGGCGAGACCTGCTGCAGGGCAACGGCCTCTCGCAGGCGGGCGGCGCGCTGTTCCAGGTGCTCGGGGCGGGCCTCGCCTTCGGGTTCGGCGCGGTGCTGCCCTCCTGGCTGCTCGTCGTCGGCGGGGCCGGCGTCCTCGTCGTCGCCGCGGCGGTCACGAGCCGGATCCGGCGCATGGAGGCGAGCCCGCACGAGGCCACGCTCGCGCAGGAGCTCGGCCGCATCGTGCGGGACATCGCGGCCGGCCTCCGGGAGGTCGCGTCCCGGCCGGCCGGCGCGCTCGGGCTCGCCTCGTTCCAGATGATCCGCTACCAGTTCTGGGGGTTCACGCTGTTCGTCTTCGCGCTGCACGCGAAGAACCTCGTCGAGGGCGGCGACGCGGACACCTTGGCGCTCGGGCTCGTGGGCGGGCTCGGGTTCGTCGGGGGCGCGCTCGGGATGGTGCTCGCGCAGCGGTGGAAGGACTCGGTCCCGCCCCTGCGGCTGCTCCTCGGCTCGATGACCCTGCTCGGCGCGGGCACCGTGGCCTTCGGCCTGTCGGTCTCGCTCCCCGGGTTCGCGGGCCTGCTGTTCGTCGGGTTCTTCGCGTTCTTCGTGGCGAAGATCTCGGCCGACACGATCATGCAGCAGGCGATGCCGGACGACTTCCGGGGGCGCGCCTTCGCCCTGTTCGACATCGCCTACAACCTCGGGTTCATCGTGCCGGCGATGATCCTGTCCTTCCTGTGGACCGAGAACGACCCCGGCCGGGTCCGGGCGGTGCTCGAGGTCTCCGGCCTCGCCTTCCTCGCGCTCACCGGGCTCGTCGCCTGGTGGGCCTCCCGGATCCGTCGACACTTCGCGCCGAGGGACGAGCTCGTGGAGGTCGAGCTCGCAGGCGACTGACGCCCGTGCCCGAGCTGCGGACCGAGGACGTCACGCTCCACGTCGAGGTCGACGGCGACGGCGAGCCGGTGACCGTCGTGGCGCACGGCCTCACGAACAACCGGAACGAGCTCGCCGCGCTCACGCCCTTCGTGCCGGGGACGAAGATCCGGTTCGACTTCCGGGGCCACGGCCGCTCGGGCGCACCCGAGACCGGCTACCGGTTCGTCGACTTCGCGCGGGACCTCGACGCCGTGGCCCGCGCCTACGGGGCGACCCGGGCCGTCGGCACCTCCCTCGGGGCGGGGGCGATCGCGAGCCTCCTCGCCCGCGATCCCGATCGGTTCGAGCGGACCGTGTGGCTCCTTCCCGCCGCGGTCGATCTGCCGTTCCCGTGGGTGGAGCGGTACGAGGCCCTGGCCGCGGAGCTCGAGGGCAAGACGCCGGAGGAGGCGCTCGAGGCGATCCTCTCGCGGCCCGAGCGCGTGGCGGAGTACGTGCGGACGCCCTGGAAGCTCGAGCTCGATCGCATGCTCTGGGAGCACGAGCACCCGGAGGGGCTCGCGCGCGCGATCCGCGAGGTGATCCGCGACCGCCCCGTCGAGGACCGCGCGGCCTTGCGGCGGGTGACCCGTCCGGTCCTGCTCGTCTGCATCGAGGGGGACGAGATCCACCCCGCCGAGCTCGGGCACGTCCTGCACGAGCTCATGCCCGCGAGCGAGCTCGTCGTCTACCCGAGCCAGGAGGCCCTGTTCGCGGCGTTGCCAGAGCTCATCGAGCGGGTGGGCCGCTTCCTGCTCGGCTAGGCTTTCCAACCGTGACCGACCGTGACCGAGGCGTGATCGAGCCGTGACCGAGCCGTGACCGAGCCGTGACCGAGGAGCTCTGCGCCACCGACGCCTACCTGCGCTCGTGCGAGGCCGTGGTCGTCGCCGCCTCGGAGGAGGGCGTCGTGCTCGACCGGACCGTCTTCTACGCCCGCGGGGGCGGCCAGCCGGGCGATACGGGCGTGCTGCGATGGGCGGAGGGCGAGGTGCGCGTCGTCGACACCGTCCGGCGCCACGGGGAGGTGCTGCACGTGCTCGAGGGCGCGGCCCCGGCCGTCGGGACGCGGGCCCTCGCCGAGATCGACTGGGACCGCCGCTACACGCTCATGCGGACCCACACCGCGCTGCACGCGCTCTCGGCGATCGTGTTCCGCGACCACGGCGCGAAGGTCACGGGCGGGAACATGGGGCCGGGCGTCGCGCGGATGGACTTCGAGCTCGAGGCGATCAGCCGGGACTTCGGGCGCGAGGTCGAGGCCCGGCTGAACGCCGCCCTCGCCGAGGACCGCCCCGTGCGGGTGAGCTTCGTCCCGCGCGCGGAGGCCCTCGCCGACCCGGACCTCATCCGGACCAAGGTGAACCTCATCCCCGAGCACGTGGACCCCATCCGCGTGATCGACATCGAGGGACTGGACCGGCAGGCCGACGGCGGCACGCACGTGCGCTCCACCGGCGAGGTGGGCGCGGTGCGGGTCACCGGGACCGAGAGCAAGGGTCGGGGCTTCAAGCGGATGCGGATCGAGCTCGTCTGAGGCCGCGGTGGGGAGCGACGCCCGCCCGGAAGGTCCCCGCCCCGCCGCGTCGACCGCCGCCCCGCCGGTCGGCGCCGGGGCGCGTCCCGATCTCGTCGGCGGCCTGCTCGTGGGCCTCGCCGCGAGCCTGTTCGGCGCCGTCGTCCTGTTCGGCAAGCTCGCCCTCCGCGAGGGCCTCTCCGTCCCCTCGCTCCTCGCGATCCGCTTCGCGGTCGCGTCGGTCCTGCTCGCGCTCGCGCTCGTCGCGACCCGCCGACCGCTCGCGGCCGCCCGCGGCGAGCGCCTCGGCCTCGTCGTGCTCGCGGTCGGCGGGTACGCGGTCGAGTCCTCCCTGTTCTTCTCGGGCGCCCGCCACGGCACCGCCGCGGCCGTCACGCTCCTGTTCTTCACCTACCCCGTGTTCGTCGCCCTGGCCTCGTGGGCGCTCGGCCGCGGCGCGCCGGCGCGGCTCACGACCGCGGCGCTCGTCATGGCGGTCGCGGGGACGGCCCTCGTGGTCGCGACGGGCTCGGGGCTCGCGATCGACGGCGTCGGCGTCGCCTTCGCGCTCGGGTCCGCCGTCACCTACACCGCCTACCTCCTCGGCGCCGACGCCCTGCTCCGGGCGACGCACCCGATGACGAGCGCGATGTGGGTGAGCGCCGGCGCCTCCGCCGGCCTGTTCGCCTTCGCCGCCGTGTCGGGTGGCCTCGGGCTCCCGCGGGATCCCGCCGCCTGGTGGCCGCTGCTTGCGATGGGCGCCTCGAGCGCCGGGGCCTTCGTCGCGATGCTGGCCGGGCTCCAGCGGATCGGGGCCGTCCGCACCTCGATCGTGGCCGCGGCGGAGCCCCTGGCCGCCGCGATCCTCGGGAGGGCGTTCCTCGGCGAGCGCGTCTCGGGCGGGGTCGTGCTCGGCGGGGCGCTCATCCTCGCGGCCGCCGTCGCGGCGAGCCTCGCCCGGGTCGCCACCGAACGCGAGCAGCAGATCCCCTGAGGCCCGCGCCGCGCATCCGACCGGGCCGCGGTACGGTGGGGACGATGACGCGCGAGCGCATGACGCCGCTGGACGCCTCGTTCCTGTACCTGGAGCGGCCGCCGATGCACATGCACGTCGCGGCGCTGTCGGTCTTCGACCCCTCCACGCGGCCGGACCGGCGTCTGTGGTTCGAGGACGTGCGGGCGCAGCTCGCGGCCCGGATCCACCTCGTGCCGAGGCTGCGCCAGAAGGTCCGGATGGTGCCGGGGAACCTCGCGCTGCCGGTGTGGGTGGAGGATCCCCGGTTCGACCTGGACCTGCACCTCGCGCGCGTGGCCCTCCCCGCGCCGGGCGGGCGGCGCGAGCTCACGGACCTCGTCGGCCGCGTGCTCTCCCGGCCGCTCGACCGGAGCCGGCCCCTGTGGGAGCTCACGTTCATCGAGGGGCTCGCCGAGGGCCACGTCGCGACGCTCCTCAAGGTGCACCACGCGATGATCGACGGGATCTCTGGCGTGCACCTCGCCGCGATCCTGTGGGACCTCCAGCCGGAGCCTTCCCCGGTGCCGCCGGCCCCGCCGTGGCGGCCGGAGCCCGAGCCGAGCGACCTCGAGCTCCTCGCGGGGGCCCTGCGGGAGGCGACGGTGCATCCGGCCCGCGGGCTGGCGGAGGCCCTGGGGGCCGTGCGACGGCAGCCGGCGCTCGCGGCGCTGTCCGTCGGCTCGGTCCTGTCCGGGGTCCGGACCTTCCTCGGCATGGGCGCTCGGCCGGCGAGCCCGCTCGACGTCCAGATCGGCCCGAACCGCCGGTTCGCCATGGCCGAGGCCCCCCTGCAGCGGTTCAAGGACGTCAAGGGCGCGCTCGGGGGGACCGTGAACGACGTCGTCCTCGCCGCGGTGGGGGCGGCCATCCACCGGCTCCTCCGCGCTCGCCGAGAGCCGACCCGGGGACGGGTCGTGCGGGCGCTCGTGCCGGTCTCGGTCCGGGCGCCGGGGGACCGCTCCCTCGGCAACCGGGTGGCGCCGGCCCTCGTGGACATCCCGGTCGGGCCGATGGGGCCGAAGCGTCGCCTGGCGGAGGTCCGCCGCGCGACCGAGCACCTGAAGGGCTCGATGATGGCGATGTCGGCCGACGCGATCATCTCGCTCGGCGCCTACGCCCCGGCGGGGCTGCTCGCCGCGGCCGCCCGGATCGTCCCCCTCGGACCCTGGTTCAACCTGGTGGTCTCCAACATCCCGGGCCCGCCGCAGCCGATGTACCTCGCGGGGGCGAGGCTCGTCGCCTCCTACCCAGCGATGCCCCTCGGTCGCAACGCCGCGCTCTCGATCGCCTGCACCTCGCTCGGGGGCACGATGGCCTTCGGCATCACGGGGGACCGGGAGGCGATGCCCGATATCGAGGTGGTCGCGCTCGGGCTGGAGGAGGCGATCCGCGAGCTCGCGAAGGCGGCCGGGCGGTAGGCCCGGGCGGTCACCCTCGGCGGGGGTCCACCTCGGCCGCGAGCCACTCCTCGACGTTCGCGAGCCATCGGTCGGGCGCCTCGAGCTGCGGCACGTGCCCGACGTCGGGCAGGACCCGGATCCACCAGTCCGGGTGGGACTCGGTCGCCGCCCAGGCGAACGCGGCCGGGACGAGCCGGTCCTGACGGCCGTGGATCGCGAGCACCGGGCACTTGATCCGGTCCATGATCGCCCGGGCCCGCTCGGGCGACCGCCCGAGCGAGATCAGCGAACGGGCCGCCTCGAGGAACGCCTGGATCACCTCGGGGTCCCCCTGGCGCTCGAGCAGGAGGTCGACGTGGGCGCAGATGACCTCCTCGGGGATGCGGCGGACGTCCGCGGTGGCGAGGCGGAGGCTGAGCCGGACCATCCGGTCCGCGTCCAGGCGCTCGAAGCGCTGGCGCACGACCCACTCGCCGACCCGCCGCATCCGGTAGGCGGCGAACCCGCCGATCACCACCGGGGAGGGGAACCCGCCCCGGGCCCACGGGTAGACGGAGCAGGTGAGCACGAGCCCCTCGACGGAGGAGGGCTCCACCGCCGCCTGCATCATCGCGATCCCCCCGCCCATCGAGTTGCCGGCCAGCACGACGGGCCCGCCGGCGACCTCGTCGATGAAGCGCGCGAGGACGGCCCGCAGGGCGGTCAGCCTCGCGCTGCGGCCGGTCCGCGGGCTCCGCCCGAACCCCGGCAGGTCGAGCGCGAGGACGCGGCCGGATCGGGCGAGCTCCGGTCCGACGAGGACCCAGTTCAGGTGCGAGCCACCGAGCCCGTGCACGAGCACGAAGGTCCGCTCGGGCGGCCCGTCCCACCGCACGTAGTGGACCGGTCCCGCGAGGTCGACCGTCTGGCCGGCCGGGAGCTCGAGCGCGCCGGGCACGGCCCCAGCCTACCGCGGTCCGCCGCGGAGGGCCCGGCGAACCGGCGCTCTCGCGGCGGCGAAGGCACGGTGGGGGACGGGCGGAAGGAACGGCGCCCGTCACACGTTTGCAATGGTGGAAGGCCTTTACAGGAGCGGGGTGGTCCAGGTAGCATGCAGTACCGGCCCGGCGGGCCAGGTTCGTCACGCCTGTAGGCCGTTTCACGATCCGAAGGGAACGATCCGAAGGGTCCCGCACCAGCCCGGAGGGGTGGCACGCACGCCCTGGGGGCGGCGGGGATGGAGAGAAGGGATAGGATGCCAGAGCCCGCACGACCGCTCGGTACGGATGACGCCGACGACCTGAGGCTGTACCTCGAGGCCGCGGCCCGTGAGCCCCTCCTCACCAAGGAGGAGGAGGTCGAGCTCGCCATGACCATCGAGCGCGGCAAGGAGGCGGAGGAGCGTCTGCGCTCCGGCCGGCTGCGCTCGGAGAAGTCGATCGCGAGGGCCCGCCAGGAGGTCCGCAAGGCCGAGGCGGCCAGGCAGCGGTTCATCATGGCCAACCTGCGCCTGGTCGTGTCGGTCGCGCGCAAGTACCAGGGGCAGGGCCTGCCGCTGCTCGACCTCATCCAGGAGGGGAACATCGGCCTCATGCGCGCCGTCGAGCTCTTCGACTGGCGCCGGGGGTTCAAGTTCTCCACCTACGCGACGTGGTGGATCCGGCAGGGGATCACGCGGGCGATCGCCGATCGCTCGCGCTCGATCCGGCTGCCCGTCCACATCCACGACCGTCTGCGCAAGCTGAACCGCACGCGGTTCCAGTTCGCGCAGTCGATGGGCCGCGAGCCGACGCGCGAGGAGCTCGCGAAGGCCCTGGACACGACCGTCGAGGAGATCGACGACCTGACGGAGATGGGCCGGCGCGAGCCGCTGTCGCTGCAGTCCCCGGTCGGGGAGGACACCGAGCTCGGCGACCTGATCGAGGAGGTCGACTCGGAGTCGGCCTTCAACGAGGTCGAGGACCAGCTCCTGCGCGAGGAGATCGGCGAGGCCGTCCACAAGGTCCTGGACGAGCGCGAGCGCCACGTGGTCGCGCTCCGCTACGGCCTGGAGAACGGCCAGCCGCTCTCGCTCCGCGAGACCGGGAAGGTCCTCGGGCTGTCGGGCGAGCGCGTCCGGCTCATCGAGCGGGAGGCGCTGCGCAAGCTGCGCGAGTCGAACCTGATCACGGCCGTCGCGTCGCTGTAGCGGCGGGTCGGTGCGCACGCGGAGGCCGGTCGGAGGACCGGCCTCCGGCGCACCCGGCGGTTGCGGCCGGGCCCCGGGCGCGTCACCATGGAAGGGGTTCCCCATGTTTCCCACGACGGAGGTGAGGGAGCCATGCCGATCTTCCGCAGGCGGCACGCTGAGGAGCCGCCCCCGCTGGTCATCCAGGATCCGCCGGGGACCGTGCGGCGGACGGTGCTCGTGAACGTGGATCCGGTGCGGCTGCCGGGGGACCTCGTCGTGCCGAACGGCGCCGTCGGGATGGCGATCTTCGCCCACGGCAGCGGCAGCAGCCGCCTGTCGCCCCGCAACCGCCAGGTCGCCGAGCGGCTGCACGAGGCGGGGCTTGGGACGTTGCTGTTCGACCTGCTCACGCCGGAGGAGGCCGAGGACCGGGCGAAGGTCTTCGACATCGAGCTCCTCGCTCGCCGGCTCGAGGGGGCCCACCGGTGGCTCCGGCGCTGGCCGCAGGTGGGCCGGGTCCCGGTCGGCTTCTTCGGGGCGAGCACGGGTGCGGCGGCCGCCCTGGTCGCCGCCGCCCGGCTCGGCGCCGAGGTGGCGGCGGTCGTCTCTCGCGGGGGGCGGCCGGACCTCGCGGCCGACGCGCTCCCGCGGGTGACGGCGCCGACCCTGCTCATCGTCGGCGGGGACGACGTCGAGGTCCTCGCGCTGAACCGCGCCGCCGAGCGCCGGATGCGGTGCGAGCGCCGGCTCGAGGTGATCCCGGGCGCCTCGCACCTGTTCGAGGAGCCCGGCGCGCTCGAGCGGGTCGCCGAGCTCGCGGCCGAGTGGTTCGCTCGCCACCTGGCCGAGGCGGGCGGCGGTCGCCGGGCGAGCCTCGCCTCGCTCGGCGACTGAGTGGGCCGATGGCCGCCGGGTTCGAGCTGCTCGAGCACACGGCCGACGTCGGGATCCGGGCCTTCGGCGCGAGCGCCGCCGAGGCCTTCGCCCAGGCGGCGCTCGGCCTGGCCGAGCTCATGGGCGTGCGGATCTCCGGTCCCGGCGAGCGGCGCGTCGTCCGCGTCGAGGGGGAGGACGAGCAGGACCTGCTCGTGGGGTTCCTGAACGAGCTCCTGTACCTGCACGAGACCGAGCTCGCCGGGTTCGCCCGGGTCGACGTTCGCGGGGTCTCCGGCCGGTCGCTCGAGGCGGAGGTCGAGCTCGTGCCGCTCCGCGGGCCGGGCTCGGGGGTGGCGGTGAAGGCCGCGACGTACCATCAGGTGGCGGTCGAGCGGCGACCCGACGGCACGGTCGAGGTCCGCGTGTACGTGGACGTGTGAACGGAGGGTCGGTGATGGAGCCGAAGCGGCTCGAGCCGTTCGTCTGGGAGGTGCCCGTCGGCACGGTCGACGGGATGCGGGTGCCAGGGATCGTCTTCGCCTCCGAGGAGCTGATCCGCAAGGCGATCGACGACCGCGCCGTCCTGCAGGTCGCGAACGTCGCGACGCTGCCCGGGGTCGTCCGCGCCTCGTACGCGATGCCCGACATCCACTGGGGCTACGGCTTCCCGATCGGCGGGGTCGCGGCGACCGACGCCGACGGGGAGGGCGTGATCTCGCCGGGCGGGGTCGGCTTCGACATCGCCTGCGGCGTGCGTCTGCTGCGCTCGAGGCTCGACCTCGCGGAGGTCCGCCCGGTGCTGGAGGAGCTCGTCGCGGCCCTCGGCGCCCTCGTGCCGCGGGGGGTCGGCACGAAGGGGTACCTGCCGCTCTCGCGCTCGGAGTGCCTGCGCGTGCTGCGCGAGGGGGTCCGGTACCCGCTCGAGCGCGGGATCGGCACGGAGCGGGACGCCGCGTTCTGCGAGGACGGCGGCGTGCTGGAGGACGCGCTGCCGGAGGAGGTCTCCGAGCACGCGATCGACCGAGGGCGCTCGCAGCTCGGCTCGCTCGGGGCCGGGAACCACTTCCTCGAGGTCCAGGTCGTGGACCGGGTCTTCGAGCCGGAGGCCGCCCGCGTCCTCGGGCTCGACGAGGGCCGGGTGTGCGTGATGCTGCACTCGGGCTCCCGCGGGCTCGGACACCAGGTGTGCACCGACCACGTGAAGGTGATGGACCGGCTCATGCGGCAGCTCGGGATCGAGGTGCCCGACCGGCAGCTCGCGTGCGCCCCGCTCGCCCACGAGGCGGCCAAGCGGTACCTCGGCGCGATGTACGCGGCCGCGAACTTCGCGCGGGCGAACCGGCACGTGCTCGCGCACGCCGCCCGGGAGGCCTTCGAGCGCGTGTTCCGGCGCTCGGCGGAGGACCTCGGGCTCGACCTCGTCTACGACGTCTCGCACAACCTCGCGAAGATCGAGACCTACGAGGTCGACGGCCGGCGGATGCATCTCTGCGTGCACCGCAAGGGCGCGACGCGGGCCTTCGGCCCCGGGCACCCGGAGATCCCGGCCGCGTACCGAGGCATCGGACAGCCCGTGCTCATCCCCGGCAGCATGGGCACGGCCTCGTTCGTGCTCGTCGGGATGGCGAGCTCGGCCGCGCGCGCCTTCTCCTCGACCTGCCACGGGGCGGGGCGGCAGATGTCCCGGACGAAGGCGAAGAAGGTGATGAGCGGACCGCAGCTCGCGCGCTCGCTGGAGGAGCAGGGGATCGCGCTCGCGCCGGCGCACTGGGGCCTGCTCTCCGAGGAGGCGCCCTACGCCTACAAGGACGTGGACGAGGTCGTCCGCGTCTGCGAGGGCGCGGGGCTGTCCCGGACCGTGGCGCGGCTGCGTCCGATCGGCGTGGTGAAGGGGTGAGTCGGATGGCGGGATCGGCGCCGCTCGCGGCGCGCGAGCTCGTGGAGCGCCTCGGCGGGCGCTTCTCGGTGGAGATGGGCATCGACGTCGACCGCTCGGACCACGAGGTGGACCGGTGGTTCCTCGCGGCGAGCCTGTTCGGGACCCGGATCGCCTGGCCCGTGGTGGAGCGCACGTTCGCGGTCCTGCGCGAGGCCGGGATCGAGACGGTCGCCGACGCGGGTGGCCGCGACCGGCGCGAGCTCATCGAGCTGCTCGACGCCGGCGGCTACGCGCGCTACGACGAGCGGACGGCCACGAGGCTCCGGCGCCTCGCGGAGGTGGTCGCCGAGCGGTACGGCCGGCCCTCGGCGCTCAAGGCCGAGCGGGATCCCCTCCGGCTCGAGGCCGCCCTCGACGAGCTCCCGGGTTGGGGTCCCACGACCGTTCGGCTGTTCCTGCGCGAGCTGCGGGGGATCTGGCCGGGCGCCGACCCGCCGTTCGACGAGCGGGCCGCCGAGGCCGCCCTCGCGCTCGGCCTGCCGGTGCGCGACGTCGCGACCCTGCGGCGGCTGGCCCAGCGGGCCGACCTCGACGTCCGCGACCTCGAGGCCGCGCTCGTGCGGGCGCGGCTCACGCGCCGCCCCCTCGCGGCCTGAGCCGAGCTCAGCCCGCGCGGCGGCGGCGGACGAGCGCC
>CAZXJB010000049.1:0-18076 GCA_964640965.1 uncultured Actinomycetes bacterium
CCCGTGACCCCGGCACCCCACGAGGCCCGGCACCCCACGAGGCCCGGCACCCGCCCTTGTCAACCCGTTGACGACGATCGGGCCCCTGCCGGCTGTATCGCGTCAACCCCTTGTCCGGAACGTCCGCGGTCTTTCCTGACAGGGGGTTGACAGGTGTTGGCCCCCGAACCCCCGTGAGCCGTCAAGGGGTTGCGTCCGCCGCTCCCGGGCCGTCACCCGCCCCGCCGCGAGCCGAGCCGCTCGGCCCCTCTCCCAGGATCTCGCGCAGGACCTCCTCGGTGTGCTCCCCGAGCCTGGGCGGCGGCCGACGCACGGGCGCGAGCGACCCGTCGAGTCGGATGGGGTCGGCCACCAAGCGCAGGGGCCCGCGCACCGGGTCCGGCACCTCCTGGACCATCCGCGCGCCCTCCGGCGTGGCGAACACCTCGTCCATCCGAAGCACCGGCGAGCTCGGCACCCCCACGGCCTCGAGCGCCGCGAGCCACTCCGCCGCCGGGCGCCGGCGGAACGCCTCGGCGAGGATCGGAACGAGCGCCTCGCGGTTGCGCACCCGCGCCTCGTTCGTCGCGAATCGCTCGTCGCGGGCGAGCTCGGGCATGCCGAGGACCTCGCACGTGCGCTCGAACATCCGGTCGTTGCCGGCGGCGAGGATGAAGGGGCGGTCGGCCGCGTCGAAGAGCTGGTAGGGGACGATGTTCGGGTGCTGGTTCCCGAGGGGCCCCGGCACCACGCCGCCCAGCAGGTAGTTCGCGGCCTGGTTCACCATCGCGGCCAGGCTGGCCTCGTAGAGCGAGACCACGATCCGGCGCCCCCGGCCGGTGGACCGCCGCTCGACCAGGGCCGCGAGGATCCCGCTCGCCGCGTACAGCCCGCAGATCACGTCGAGGAGCGCCACCCCGACCTTCGTCGGCTCCCCGCCGGGGTGGCCGGTGAAGCTCATGAGCCCCGACAGCGCCTGGACGATGATGTCGTAGCCCGGTCGGGCGGCGGACTCGCCCTCCTCGCCGAAGGCCACGAGCGAGCAGTAGACGAGGTCGGGGCGCTCGGCCGCGAGCGAGGCGTGGTCCAGGCCGAAGCGGGCCATGAGGCCCGGGCGGAAGTTCTCGACGACGACGTCGCTCGCGAGGGCGAGACGGCGGGCCGCCGCGGCGCCCTCGGCGCTCTGCAGGTCGAGCGCCACCGACCGCTTGTTCCGGTTCAGGGACAGGAAGTAGGCGGCGTCATCGCCGACGAAGGGCGGTCCCCACGAGCGCGTGTCGTCGCCGCTCCCGGGGCGCTCGACCTTGATCACGTCGGCGCCGAGGTCGGCGAGGAGCATCGTGGCGAGGGGGCCGGCCAGGACGCGGGAGAAGTCGGCGACGCGAACGCGCGCGAGCGGCAGCGGGCGAGCCTGCGCGTCCTCGGGCACCGATCTCCTCGCGGGCGTCTGGTCCGTGAAGTCCGAGAAAAGCGGCGCCGCCGGAACCCGAAGGTCCCAGCGGCGCCATCCGTTTTATACGATGTGCCCGGCCGCGTCGTCAAATCGGCGGAACGGTTTTGTCACTCTTTCCGGGGGTGGCGCCGGGGGGGCCGCCGGATGGCCGAGGGCGGCGATCGCGGGTAGGGTGAGGAGGATCATGAATCAGGAGAGCCTGGAGCGGGCCAACGCCTTCCTCGCGGCGGTCGCGCAGCGCGTCCGGCCGGGGGAGCTCCTGGACGCGGCGCCCGCGGACATCGCGCGCGAGATCGGCATCGGGGAGCCCCTCGTCGCGGCCCGGGCCGTGCGGGCGCTCCTCGCGAGGCGGCGCCTGGAGGCGCAGGACGGGCGCTACCGTCTGCTCGACGCGACCCCGATCCAGCCGGGGGAGAAGGAGCAGGTCCCCCGCCCGAGGCGAGTCAGGGCCAAGGCTCGGCGCGCCGCCGTGCGGCACGAGGCGCGCTCGGACCAGCGACCCACGTACTCGCAGATCGGCCGGGAGGCCGTCGATCGGCTCGTCGAGCTCGGGCGCGAGGTCGCGACGCTGCGCGCCAGCCTGCGGGCCGCCAAGGACGAAGCGCGCGAGGCGCGCGAGGCGCGGGACGAGGCCGAGCGCCGGGCCCGGATGCTCGTCGAGCGCGTCCGCGAGCTCGAGGGCCGCGCCGAGATGGCCGAGACGAACCTGCGCACCCTCCTCGCCGCGGCCAAGGGCGCCGGCCGTGACCGGGTCGGTGACACGGAGATGGAGGCCATCCTCAGCGTCCTCAAGGGCGCCGAGGCCCATCGGGGCGTCTCGGTCTCCGAAGCCACCGAGGAGCAGCCGGTGGAGCCGCACGCGGCCGAGGGTTCGGCGGATCCCTCCTGAGAGCTCCCGACCCGCTCGGCCTCAGTCGATCGCTGGCGGGGGCGGGGCGCTCGCGACCCCGGCCTGTGCGGCGACCAGGTGACAGGCGGCGGAGTGACCGGGCCGCAGCTCCTGGAGGCCGAGATCGGCCCCGCGGCAGCGCTCGAGCACCCCGGCGGCCTCGGCCGCCCCGTCCGCGACCTCCGGGCAGCGGGGATGGAACCGGCACCCCGGGGGGATCCGGGTCGGGTCCGGCGGCTCGCCGGTGAGGAAGGGCCGGTCGATGCCCCCGGCCTCGGGGACGACCTCGAGCAGGGCCTTCGTGTAGGGGTGGATGGGCCGGGTGAGGACCTGCTCGGCGGGACCGATCTCGACGATCCGCCCGAGGTACATCACCGCGACCCGGTCGGCGATGGTCCACGCGAGGCCGAGGTCGTGCGTGACGACGAGCATCGCGATCCCGAGCTCGTTCCGCAGTCCGAGCAGGAGCTTGAGGATCTCGCCCCGGACCGAGGCGTCGAGGCTCGAGACGGGCTCGTCGGCCACGATGATCCCGGGCTCGAGGACCAGCGCGCCGGCGATCACCACGCGCTGGCGCTGGCCGCCCGAGAGCTCGTGGGGGTAGTTGAGGAAGAACAGCTCCGGCGGGCGCAGGCCGGCGCGGGCGAGGGCGCGCGCCACGAGCTCCTCCTCGGTCTCGCCGTTCGGGCCGCGCGTGATGCCGTGGACCCGCAGCCCCTCCGCCACCGACTCGTAGATCGTCTGGCGGGGGTTCAGCGCCGCCGTCGGGTCCTGGAACACCATCTGGACCCGCCGCCGGTACTCCCGCAGGGCCGTCGTCGTGCGCCCGAGGGGCTTCCCCTCGAACAGGATCTCGCCCGCGCGCGGGCGCTCGAGGCCCATGATGGTGCGGGCGAGGGTCGTCTTGCCGCAGCCCGACTCGCCCGCGAGCGCGACGACCTCGCCCGGGTACAGCTCGAGCGAGACGCCGTCCACCGCCCGCGCCTCCGCCGGTCGCTTGCCGAGCAGGCCCTGCGCGAGCCCGATCCGGCCGGCGAACCGCACGTGGAGGCCCCGGACCTCGAGGACCGGGCGGCGGGTGTCCGGCCGGGCCGGCGGGGGCGCGGGCATCGCCTGGCTCACGGACCCACCTCCACGGGTTCGCCCCGCTTGACGAGCAGGCACGCCGAGCGCCGCCCCTCGCCGGCGGGGTACATCTCGGGCTCGATCACGGCGCAGTCCTCGAAGGCGAGGGGGCACCGCGGGTGGAACGAGCAGCCGGGCGGGACGTGGCCGGGGAACGGAGGGTCGCCCGGCAGCCCGGAGGGCGCCATGCGGAACCGCTCGTCGCCGACCTGCGGGAAGGCCGACGCCAGGGCCCGCGTGTACGGGTGCTTCGGGTCGCGGAACACGGGGGCGGCGGGGCCCTCCTCGACCAGCTTGCCGGCGTACATGATCGCGAGGCGGTCGCTCACCTCGACGAGGACCGAGAGGTCGTGCGTGATGAAGAGCATCGCGAGCCCCAGCTCGCGCTGGAGGTCCTTGAGGAGCCGCAGGACCTGCGCCTGGACCATCACGTCCAGGGCGGTCGTCGGCTCGTCGGCGATCACGAGGTCCGGGTTGCAGGCGAGCGCCATGGCGATCATCACGCGCTGCTTCTGCCCCCCCGAGAGCTCGTGCGGGTAATCGCGGAGGCGGCGGGAGGGGAGGCCCACCTGCTCGAGCAGGGCCCCGGCGCGGACCGTCGCCTCCTTCTCCCCGGACTGGGTGTGGATGACGATGGCCTCGGCGATCTGGTCGCCGATGCGTTGCACGGGGTTCAGCGCGTGCATCGCGCCCTGGAAGACGACGGAGACGGCTGACCAGCGCACGGCCCGCAGGCGCCCGGGGCGCATCGCGAGCACGTCCTCGCCGTTCAGGAGGATCTGCCCGGTGACCTGGGTCCTCGGCGGCAGCAGCCGCAGGATCGCGTTGGCGATCGTGGACTTGCCGCAGCCGGACTCGCCGGCGAGGCCGAGGACCTCGCCCTTGTGGACGTCGAGGTCCACCCCCCGCACGGCCGGCACCGGCCCGGCCTGGGTCCGGTAGGTGACCGAGAGATCGCGGATCTGCAGGACCGTCGTCACTCAGCGCTCCCGAAGCTTCGGGTTCAGGATCTCGTCGAGGGCGAACCCGCACATCGTGAACGCCAGCACGACGAGCACGATGGCGAGCCCGGGGGGCAGGAGCCACCACCAGCGGCCGGTCGTGGCCGCGCCGGCGTTGAAGGCGAACTCGAGCATCGTGCCCCAGGAGATCGACAGCGGGTCCCCGAGCCCGAGGAACGCGAGCGTGGACTCCGAGAGGATCGCGATCGCCACCGTGAGGATGGTGTTCGCGAAGATGAGCGGACCCACGTTCGGCAGGATGTGGTGCACGATCAGGTGCCAGTCGCTCGCGCCGAGCGCCCGGGCCCGCTCGACGTAGGGTCTCGTCTTCACCGAGAGCACCTGCGCCCGCACGATCCGGGCGGTCCCCGGCCAGGACGTGATGCCGATCACGAGGATGATGATGGCGAGCGAGCGCCCGAGGACCGACGCGAGGACGATCGCGAGGGCGAGCCAGGGCAGGACCAGGAACCAGTCGGTGAGGCGCATGAGGACGCTCTCGAGCCAACCGCCGTAGTAGCCGGCCGCGATCCCGATGAGCGCCCCGATCACCATCGAGATGATGGTGGCCGCGAGACCGACGGTGAGCGAGATCCTCGAGCCGAAGATCGTCATCGCGTACACCGAGCGGCCCAGGTTGTCGGTCCCGAACCAGAAGTGGGCGCTCGGCGGCTCGTACGGGGCCCCGGTCGTCGGCGAGGTCGGGTCCATCGTCGAGCGGTCGGCGAGGAGCGGCGCCAGGATCGCGATGAGGATGAAGGCGATGAGGATCCCGAGCCCCCACATCCCCATCGCGTTCTTCCGGTACATCTTCGCGACCCGCACGAACGCCCGGCGGCGCCTGGCCCACACGATCCGCCGGGGCGAGATCGTCTTCGGCGGCCGCGGCGGCGGTTCCTCGGTCGGCGGCGGCGCCTCGCCGGGCAGGATCGGCTCGGCTCGCATCAGGCCGCCCTCACCCGCGGGTCGAGGTACATGTACGTCACGTCGGCGATGAGGTTCGCGACGATCACGGCCGCCGAGAAGATCAGGAACAGGGTCTGCAGGACCGCGTAGTCCTTCGCCTCGATCGCCTGGACGGTGAGCCAGCCGAGGCCCGGCCAGGAGAAGACGTACTCGATCGTGATGGCGCCCCCGAAGACGAAGCCGAGCGAGAGCATCGTGATCGTCCAGGTGGGGAGCAGCGCGTTCGGCACCACGTGCCGCCACAGCACCTGCTTCTCGCGGACGCCCTTCGCGCGGGCGGTGACGACGAAGTCGTCGGCCATCACGTCGATGAGGGAGTTCCGCATGATGATCGCGTACTCGCCGAGGTAAGCGATCGTGAGCACGCTGAACGGCAGGACCATGTGGTTCAGCACGTCAACGACGTGCGCGAACCCGGTGAGGTCGGCCCCCACCGTGTCGTAGCCGCCGGTCGGGAAGATCGCGGGGAACGGCCCCACCCCGCCGGCGAAGGCCATGAGCACGAGCATGCCGAACCAGAACTCCGGCATCGCGTAGACGAACAGGGTGAAGCCGAGCGAGCCGTAGTCGAACCAGCTCCCCCGGCGCCACCCGCCCCAGATGCCGATGAGCAGGCCGATGGCGATCGAGGCGATCGTCGAGGTGCCGACGAGGAGGATCGTCGGCCACATGCGCTGGCCGATCACCTCGGAGACCCGCCGGCCCTGGTAGATGAAGGAGTCTCCGAACTCGAGCCGGAAGGTATCGGCCATGTAGCGGCCGAACTGCACGAGGATCGGCTTGTCCAGGCCGAGCCTCGCGCGCTCGGCCGCGACGTTCTGCGGGTTGTAGGCGGCGGTGCCGCGCAGCAGCAGCGAGGCCGGGTCGCCGGGCATCACCCGGAACAGCACGAAGTTGAACACGAGGACGAAGAGCAGGGTGAGGAACGCCTGCGCCACCTTGCCGAGGAGGTAGCCGCGCATCCTCTCCCTGCTCTCGCCCTCGTCGGCTCCCGGCTAGGCCTCGTCCTCCTCGACGCGCCGCCTCCTGCCGAGGAGCACGGCCGCGAGGATGATCACGATGCCGGCCGCGATGCCGATCCAGGCCGCCGCCGGGATCCCGCGGGCCCCGCCGCCGGCCTCGGCGCCGCCGGCTCCGACCGGCCGCAGCGTCCACCACACGGCGCTCGGGCCGCCCCAGCCCTCGAGCGGGTCGCCGTTCGGCCTCGGCTGCGGCCGGAAGCCGGTCCAGTCATCGCTCCAGGCCGACAGGACCGGGTCGTACCACATCACCGAGTACGCGGCGTCCTCGTAGAACATCTTCTGCATCTGGTGGACGATCTCCCACCGCTTCTCGGGGTCGGTCGTCGTCCGCTGCTCGTGGTAGAGGCGGTCGTACTCGGGGTTGCAGTAGTAGGCGTCGTTGTTCCCGTAGCTGCTCCCGTCCGGCGGCCGCTGGTCGCAGGTGAACCAGGACAGGGCCGAGTCCGGGTCCGGGTCGGGGATCCAGCCCCACGAGAACATGTCGTACTCGCCGGCGTTGATGATGTCCCCGAGGCGGCCGGAGGTGACCACCTCGACGTTGGCCTTGATCCCGATCTGCTCGAGCCACGGCTTGATGAACTGGGCCGCGTCGACCGAGGTCTGCTCGTTCGAGCGGACGAAGTACCGGAACTCGAGCGGCCGGCCGGGATCCAGGGAGCCGGGCGGCATCTCCCGGACGCCGTCCCCGTCCGTGTCCGCGTACCCCGCCTGGTCGAGCAGCTCGTTCGCCCCCTGGATGTCGAAGGGGATCCGCTCCTCGGGGCTCGGCTCCCACCGAGCGCCCGCGACGGACACGGGCGGGATGATCGAGTCGCCGGGCAGCCCGTGGCCCTGGAGGACCTTCTCGACCAGGGTCTCGCTGTCGATCGCCATCCGGATCGCGCGCCGCACGACGGGATCCGTGAGCGCGGGGTGCCCGTCGCCGTGCGGGGTGTAGGTGTAGCCGTCGGACTCGGACTTGGGCTGGTAGGCCGAGCCGGTGTTCAGGCCGATCTCCGAGAACGAGGGGATCGTGCCCTCCATCGTCTCGATGCCCGGCTGGGCCGCGAGGTCCTCGAAGATGCTCGGCGAGCTCACGTACGCGAGGTCGATCTCGCCCCGCTTCAGGGCCTCGGCGAGCGCGTCCTCGTTCTTGAAGATCCGGTAGATGACCTCGTCGACGTAGGGCTCCGGCCCGTTCCAGTAGGGGTTGCGGACCATCCGGATGTACTCGCCGGTCTTGAACTCCTTGATGATGAACGGGCCGCTGCCGACGTTCGGGACGTTGTCGTACTGCTTCGGCCGATCCCCCACGATCGACGGGTCGCCCCAGATGTGCTTGGGCAGGATGTAGTCGTACATGTAGGCGACCTCGCCCGAGTAGAGGCTGGTCGGCTCCTTCGTCGAGAACTGGATCGTGGTGGGATCCAACACCTGCACGTCGCCGTCGATGAGCGTGAGGTAGTTCTGCGGCAGGTACGCGTGACGGCTCTTGTACAGGTTGAGCGTGAACGCGACGTCCTCGGCCGTCAGCGGCTGGCCGTCGGACCAGGTGATCCCGTCCTTGATGTGGTAGGTGTAGGTCATCCCGTCCGGGCTGACCTCCACGTCCGTGACGAGCCCGGCGCCGGGCCCGCCGCTTTGGTCCACCCCGAGGTCCTGGTCCCAGTCGATGAGCAGGTGGTAGCTCGCCGTCCAGAAGTAGAACTCGATGGCGAGGTACCCACTCATCGGGTTCATCGTGAGGGGCTCGCCGGTGCTGGCGAACGTGAAGATCACCTTCTCCTTGGTCCCCCCGGCCCCCGTCTCCTGGGCGAGCGCGGCCTGGATGAGCCCGCCCACCGCCAGGACCGTGCCGACGATGAGCGCCAGGGCTCTTCGCGATGCGGTTCGCATCGAGCGCCTCCTTCCCCCCTGCGGGTGTCCCTCGCCGATCATGCCTCCCCGCTTACGTGGTACGTCGGGCCGAGCCGTCTGGGACGTGACCGATGGTCATCCGGCTCAGCGCATGTCCGGCCGCCGATGTATAGCACGAGCCCCACTTCCGACGCATCTCCGTTCGGTCTCGGTCGTCATCCGCGGTCCAAGGGCACGTTCTCGCTCGGCGCCCACCGCTCCGGCAGGGGCTTGGCCGCGAGCTCCTCGATGAAGCTCACGCACTCCGCCACCGCGGCCTCGAGGAGGATCCGCCCCTTCTCGGCGGTTGCCTTCCTCGGAGCGCCGTGGACGCCCGTGTGCGAGATCGCGTTCCACCAGGGCATGAGCTTCAGGGGCCCGTCCGACCAGTCCATCCAGGCGTGGGGCCCTTCCGGGAAGCTGTTCTCGTCCACCGCTCGGTCCATGTCCACGGCGTCGGGGTCGATCGCCAGGTAGATCGAGGTCTCGAGCTCGCACGCGTGCCCCATGCCGCCGCGCCCGGACTCCCGCACCTCCGCGATCACGCGCTGGGCCTCCTCGCTCGTGAGGTAGAAGGCCGAGGCGCAGAGGACGTCGGGGTGCTGCAGACCGACGAGCCGGGCCGCGACGTCGAGCAACGGGATGTTCGACCCGTGCCCGTTCAGGTACAGGATCCGCTTGAAGCCGTGGTGGGCGAGGGACCGCCCGACGTCCACGGCGTGGTCGACGAACGTCTTCCAGCCGATCGAGATCGGTCCGGGGAAGTCCATGTGGTGGGGCGTGTAGCCGTGCACGAGCGTCGGCAGCAGCACGACGCGGCCGGGGATCCGCTCCGCCGCGCGCCGGCAGATCTCGGTCGCGATCCGCGAGTCGGCGTCGATCGGCAAGTGCGGGCCGTGATCCTCGAGCACGCCGACGGGGATCAGGCAGACCCGGTCCTCGGCGACGGCCCGGCGCACCTCGGGCCAGGTCAGGCGCTCGTAGAGCAGCGGGGTCGTCCAGGCCATGGCTCCTCCTGTCGTGGGCCGCGTGCGACCCGAGCGACCCACCCCCCGGACGGGGTCGATGCTACCGCGCGCGCCCCCCGGCCGCCCCGGCGAGCGCGTCGAAGAGTCGCTGCTGAGCCGGGTCGCCCGCGGCGGTGTCCTCTGGGTGCCACTGGACGCCCACCATCCAGCCCTCGCCCTCGCGCTCGATCGCCTCGACGAGCCCGTCGGGCGCCCAGCCGGTGGCAAGGAGCCCCTCGCCGAGCCGCTCGACGCCCTGGTGGTGGTGGGACGAGCAGGTGAGGACCTCGGCGCCCGCGGCCCGGGCGACCCGTGAGCCGGGCGCGAGGCGCACCTCGTGCAGGAGCTCGTCCTCGCCGCTCGGCGTGCCGTGGGGCTGGTACCGCGGATCGTCGGGGAGGTGCTGGTGGAGCGTGCCGCCGAAGGCGACGTTCATGACCTGCATGCCGCGGCACACGCACAGGGTGGGGAGCCCGCGCCGCTCGGCCTCGTGCAGCAGCGCGATCTCGAGGTCGTCGCGGTCGGGCTCCAGGCCGTAGAGCTCGGCGTGGGGCTCCTGCCCGTACCGCGCGGGCTCCACGTCCCCGCCGCCGACGAGCAGGAGGCCGTCGAACCGGTCGAGGAGCTCGGCGGGGGAGCGGGGGTCCCCCGGCAGGAGGAGCGTCGGGATGGCCCCGGCGCGCCGCAGGGCCTCGACGTAGCCCTCGGGGACGCCGTAGCCGCCGACGACCCAGCCCCGGACCCGCCCCGGCCGCAGGTGGTAGGCGACGACGGCGATCTCGGGCGCGTCCACGCTCAGGACCGCTCCCGGACCACCTCGGCGAAGCGGCGGAAGAGCTCCCGCCCGCGTTCCTCGTGCGCGGCGGCGTGCCGCTCGACCTGGGCGAGCAGCTCGGCCGCGGTCACGCCCCAGCTCTCGGCGAGGTCCTCCTCGGCGTCGGCGATCCCGATCCACCAGGCGAGCTCGTGGGCGTCCACCTCCTGGTGGAACTGGATGCCCCAGGCGAGCTCGCCGACCCGGAAGGCCTGCACGCGCACGGCGTCGCCCGTGGCGAGGAGCTCGGCCCCCTCGGGCAGGTCGTAGGTGTCCTGGTGCCACTGGAAGACCAGGTCGCCGTCCTCGTACAGGGACAGGAGCCGGTCCTCCTTGGCGGCCGGCAGGGGTCGGAGCGGCGTGAAGCCGACCTCCCTCACGGGGGCCCGATACACGCGCTGCCCGAGCGCGCGGGCGAGGAGCTGCGAGCCCAGGCAGATGCCGAGGTAGGGGAGCTCGCGCTCCACGGCCTCGCGGGTGAGCTCGCGGACGGCGGCGAGGTAGGGGTGCCGGTCGGTCTGGTCCACGTTCACGGTGCCGCCGAAGGTGATCACCCCGGCGACCGCCTCGAGCGGGGGCGGCTCGGCCCCCGGGGCCGTCATGTTCACCGTGAGGAGGTCGCACCCCGCCGCCGCGAGGGCGCCGGGGGCGACCCCGAACGTCTCGTACTCGTCGTCGCGCACCAGCAGGACGGGCTTCATGGGCCCCGAGTGTACGGGGCGCGAGCCGGCGGCGAGGAGCTCGGGCCTACACCGCCCGTCCGCAGCTCGGGCAGAAGCGCGCGTCCGGCTCGAGCGCGTGGCCGCAGCCCACGCAGAAGCGCGGATGTCCCGCGCTGGGGGCGGTGGCCGCCCCCAGGGCGCCCGCCGCCGCCGCGGGAGGCTGGAACCCGACGGCCCTGCCGGGGTCGACCGCCTGGGCGGCGTGGGGCGGTGCGCCGACCGCCTGCAGGGCGGGTGCGGGAGCCTGCCTCGTCCGACGTGTCAGGACGAGCACGAGGCCGCCGACCACGACGACGGCGGCGACGATCCCGACGATGGCGAGGACCGGGAAGCCTCCGCCGCCCGGCTCGGTCGGGGCCGCCGAGGGGGTCGCCGGCTGCTGCTGCGCCAGCCGTGAAGCCTCGACCTTCAGGTCCTGGGCCTGCTGATGGGTGGGGGACACGGCGAGCACCTCGTCCAGCTTCTCGACCGCGGTGCGGTAGTCGCCGGCGAAGAACGCATCGACCGCCTCGCGGTAGGTGACGTCGATGGGGCCCAGCTCGTTGGTGACCCCGTTCTGCGCCAGCACCTCGGCGACGATGGAGGAGGGCGTGATGAAGTTGAAGGCCTCGGTCTCACCGACGATCCCGAAGCTGTTCACGCCGATGACCTCCCCCTCCAGGTTCACCGTGGGCCCCCCGCTCATCCCGCCGGACATGGCGGCGCTGACCTCGTACACGGGGACGAGGCCGCCCTCACGCGTCTTCTGGGCGTTGACCTGGCCGTCCTTGTACGTCGGCTCGTACGAGGCGTCGGTCACCTGGTCGGTGGAGCCCGGGTAGCCGACCGAGAGCACCGGTGTGCCGATCGAGATGCTCGACGCGGGCGCGACGAGCACGGTGGGCAGGTCCGAGGCCTCGACCTTCAGGAGGGCGGCGTCGCCTTCGCTCAGAGGTCGGACGTCCACGACGCGCGCGGGGAACGCCTCGCCGGTCGCGAGGCCGCCGGCCGCGACCCCTCGCTGCACGTAGACCTCGAGGTCCGGATCGGAGCCCCGCTCCTTCCCCTCGACGCCCCACATCGCGTGGGCCTCGTTCAGCCAGTAGTCGAAGTCGCGCCGGTAGATGTACCCCTGGTCCACGAGCCAGGCGACGGCCCTCGCGAGCGCGTTCCCGCGAGCTCCCTCCTCGCCGGGGTCGACGCAGTGGCCGGCCGTCACGATGTAGCCGTTCGGGTTCACGACGAAGCCCGTGCAGCGCGTCGCCCACTCGAACGGGTACCCGTCGTTGACGTACCCCTGGAAGAAGAAGAGCTCGGAGGCCTTCGGCACCTTCACCCAGGCCCGCCAGTGCTGCTTAGACGATGGAGGGTCCGACGATCGCGGCCGCGCGCTGCTCGGGCGTGGGGGTCGTCGTGCCGGGGCTCGTCGTCTGGGCCGCCGCGATCGGGGTGGACGCGAGCAGCGCGGCCACCGCGCACAGGGGGAGGATGGATCGTGCCCACCGAGCGGACATCACGGGTCTTTTTCGTGCATCCGGCCCGGCTCGCCGGGCCGGTATCCTCACGGCTCTCGACGCCGCTCCTTCCGTTGTCGGCACGGACGTGGACGGCTTGAGCGCGGTACAGTGCGTGCTCCCATGGAGCTGCCACCGGAGCTCGCCAACCGTCCGCCCCGTCCGCCCGGCCACCAGCCGACGGCGACGCTGACCCTCGACGCCTACCTGCGCCTGAAGGCCGAGCTCGAGGAGCTCAAGACGTCGGGGCGGGCCCGCATCGCCGAGCGCCTGAAGGCGGCGCGCGAGCACGGCGACATCCGCGAGAACGCCGAGTACGACGCCGCGAAGAACGAGCAGGCGCTCATGGAGGCGAGGATCCGCAACCTCGAGCGGATGCTGCGCGACCCCGAGATCATCGAGGCGCCGCCGGCCTCCGACGTGGTGACCGCCGGGATGCTCGTCACGATCCGTCCGCTCGACGAGGACGAGCCCGAGGACGAGACCTACCTGCTCGCCGAGCACGCCGAGGAGCGAGCGCCCGGCGTCCGGACGATCACGACGACCTCGCCGCTCGGCTCGGCCCTCCTCGGCAAGCGCCTCGACGACGAGGTCGCCTACGAGGCGCCGGGCGGGGTCTTCCATTACTTGATCGTGGGGTTCGAGCCGAGGCGGTAGGCGGGCCCGCGGGGCGGTAGCCTGCTCGCGGGATGGGTGAGGCGCGCGGGCCCCGCGGGTCCGGGGAGATCCCGAGGCCGAAGGACATGCCCCCGCCGCGGGAGGCGGAGGGGGCGGCCGGCCCCGCGATGGCCCGGATCTTCGACTGGCCCTACCGCGCGCTGCTCGCCGGGGTGCTCGCGCTCGGCCTCTCCCCGATGCAGCTCACCGTCCTCGGCCTGCTCACGAACGTCGCCCTCGGCGCGCTCCTGCTCCGCGGCGAGGCGCTCGCCGCGGGGATCCTGCTCGTGCCGGCCGGGGCCTTCGACGTGCTGGACGGGGCCGTCGCGCGGATGCGCGGCACCGCGAGCCGCCTGGGCGCCTTCACCGACGCCGTCCTGGACCGGGTCTCCGACGTGATCCTCTTCGGGTGCACGTTCTGGATGCTGGCGGCCCAGGGCCGGGATCTCGAGGCCGGGCTCGCCCTGGTCACGCTGGTCGTCTCCCTCGGCGTGAGCCACGTCCGGGCGGAGGCCGAGGCGGCCGGCGTGGCGCTCTCGGAGGGGCTCTTCCAGCGCCTGGAGCGCTACATCGCGATGGTCCTGGCGCTCACGGTGCCGGGGATGATGCTGCCGATGCTCGTGGTGCTCGCGACGCTCGGTGGGATCACGCTCACGCAGCGGGCCTGGAACGCCCTCACGCGGGTCGGCGCGGCGCAGGGCTGAAGGAGGGGCGGGTGGAGGACGGGTTCGAGCGGATCGGGTCCCTCGCCGAGGTCCCCGAGGGCGAGCTCCGCTGCTTCGAGCTCGCGCAGGGCCGGATCTGCGTGGTCCACGTCGAGAACGAGCTGTACGCGCTCGGCGACGAGTGCCCGCACGAGGGGTGCTCGCTCGCCGAGGGGGAGCTCGGCGAGCGCGAGGAGACGGTCGTCTGCCCCTGCCACGGGAGCGAGTTCGACCTGTGGACGGGGGAGCCGCTCGCCGGTCCGGCCTCCGACCCCGTGCCCGTGTACCCGATCCGCGTCCGCGACGGCTGGGTCGAGGTCCGCCCGGTGCCCGAGGACTGAGCCGGTCGATGGCGCCGGCGCCCGGCCGCGGGGGCTGGCGCCGGGAGGCCCGCGCGGGTAGGCTGCGCGCCACACGAGCCGTACCGAGGAGGACCCGTGACCGAGCGCACCCGCTTCGACCTCGCCACCGCCGACATCCCGACGGCCTGGTTCAACCTGCTGCCGGACATGGCGGCGGCCGGCATCCAGCTCCTGCCGCCGCTGCACCCGGGGACGAAGGAGCCCGTCACCCCGGACCTGCTCGCGGCGCTGTTCCCCGAGGCGCTGATCGCCCAGGAGGTCTCGACCGAGCCGTGGATCGACATCCCGGGGGAGGTCCTGGACATCTACCGGCTGTGGCGACCGACGCCCCTGTTCCGGGCGACCAGGCTCGAGCGGGCCCTTCAGACGCCGGCCCGGATCTACTTCAAGTACGAGGGGACCTCGCCGGCCGGCTCGCACAAGCCGAACACCGCGATCGCGCAGGCCTTCTACAACCGGCAGGCGGGCGTCCGACGCCTGTCGACCGAGACGGGCGCGGGGCAGTGGGGGTCCTCGCTCGCGATGGCCTGCCGGTTCTTCGACCTCGAGTGCCTCGTGTTCATGGTCAAGGCCTCCTACGAGCAGAAGCCCTACCGGCGGATCTTCATGGAGACCTTCGGGGCCGAGGTCCGGCCCTCGCCCTCGAGCACGACCGAGGCCGGCAAGAGGGTGCTCGAGGAGCACCCCGACTCCACGGGCTCGCTCGGGATCGCCATCAGCGAGGCGATCGAGGTCGCGGCCACGAACGGCGACACGAACTACTCCCTCGGGTCGGTCCTGAACCACGTCCTGCTGCACCAGAGCGTGGTCGGGCTGGAGGCCCAGCGCCAGATGGAGATGGCCGGCGAGCGGCCGGACGTCGTGATCGGGTGCGTGGGCGGCGGCTCGAACTACGCGGGCCTCGCCTACCCCTTCGTGGCGGGCCGGCTCCGGGGCGAGACCCCCGACATGCGGTTCCTCGCCACCGAGCCGGCGGCGTGCCCGACCCTCACCAAGGGGCGGTTCGCCTACGACTTCGGCGACACCGCGCAGCTCACGCCGCTGCTTGCGATGTACACGCTGGGGCACGACTTCGTGCCGGCCCCGGTGCACGCCGGCGGGCTCCGGTACCACGGCGACGCGCCCTCGCTCTCGCTCCTCGTGCGCGAGGGTCACATGGAGGCCGCCGCGTACACGCAGAACGAGGTCTTCGAGGCGGCCGTGCTCTTCGCCCGGACCCAGGGGATCGTGCCGGCGCCCGAGTCGGCCCACGCGATCCGCGGGGCCGTGAACGAGGCGCTCGCCGCACGCGAGGCCGGGCAGGAGCGCGTGATCCTCCTCGGGCTCTCGGGCCACGGCCACTTCGACATGCAGGCCTACGACGACTACCTGAACCGGCGCCTGCCCGAGATCGAGTTCGACCCCGCGGCCGAGGAGGCGGCCCTCGCCCACCTGCCCGAGGTGCCGATCGGCTGAGACGAGCCGGCCTCGGCTCCCCGCCTCGGCGGGCGCGTCACGATGCCGGGAGCCGAGCGAGCGGGATCCGCTTGGAGCGCCGGAGCGCGCGATCCCTGGTGACGAGCGGGATCCCGTGGACGATGCTCGTGGCGGCGATCAGCTCGTCCGCGGGATCGACGGCCACGTCGAGGCGCGTGCTCGCGCGGGCGATCTCGATCGTGATCGGCCACACGTGGATCTGCGCCAGGGTCCGCCGCACGAGCCGGTCGTCGAGATCCACCTCGATCCGGCCGAGCTGCGCGAGCTTCGCGATCTCCCAGAGCACGATGGCCGACACCGACCACGGCTCGCCCTGGAGCAGCCGACGCTCCGTCGGCGTCAGGTCGTCGACGACCGCGTACAGCAGGACGTGGGTGTCAAGGTTGAGCATCCCAGCGGGCCCCGGTCGAGAGCACGTCGCCCTTGATCCTGACCTTGTCGCGGAGCGCGCCGATCAGGTGGGCCGACCCGGCTCGGATCGGGATGAGCTTGGCCACCGGCCTGCCGCGCTTGGTGATGACGATGCCCTCCTCGTCGACCTGGTCGAGGAGGGCGAGGCACTGCTCCTTGAACTTCGCCGCGCCGATCTCCTTCATGGCCATATGATAGGACTGGTCACATGAGATGTCCAGATCGGCCGCGGATCGGCGCGTCCGGCGTCCGGTACGCTGTGGTCCGTGCCAGCCGAGATCGACCCGCTCGACTTCCTCGGGATCGAGCGGCTCCTCACCGACGAGGAGCGGGAGATCCGGGACGCGGTCCGCACGTTCGTGCGCAAGGAGATCCTGCCCGGGATCGAGGGCTGGTTCGAGTCGGCGACGTTCCCGCGGGAGGTCGCCAAAGGCCTCGCCGACCTCGGCCTGCTCGGGATGCACCTGGAGGGCTACGGCTGCCTCGGCGCGAACGCCGTCTCCTACGGGCTCGCGTGCCTCGAGCTCGAGGCCGGCGACAGCGGGTTCCGCTCGTTCGTCTCGGTCCAGGGCTCGCTCTGCATGTACCCGATCTGGCGCTACGGGAGCGAGGAGCAGAAGGAGCGGTGGCTCCCGGCGATGGCCCGGGGCGAGGCGATCGGCTGCTTCGGCCTGACCGAGCCCGACGCCGGCAGCGACCCCGCCAGCATGCGCACGCACGCCCGCCGTGACGGCTCGGACTGGATCGTCTCCGGCACCAAGATGTGGATCACGAACGGCGGCATCGCCGACCTCGCCGTCGTGTGGGCGAAGACCGAGGAGGGCGTGCGCGGCTTCCTCGTCCCCACCGACGCGCCCGGCTTCTCGACCCACGACATCCACCGCAAGCTCTCGCTGCGCGCGAGCGTGACCTCGGAGCTCGTCCTCGACGACGTGCGGCTGCCCGAGGAGGCCGTGCTCCCCGGCGTGGTCGGGATGAAGGGGCCGCTCTCCTGCCTCACCGAGGCGCGGTACGGGATCGTCTGGGGGGCGATGGGGGCCGCCCGCGCCTGCTTCGAGACCGCGCTCGCCTACGCGAAGGACCGGGTGCAGTGGGGCCGGCCGATCGCCGGCTTCCAGCTCACCCAGCGCAAGCTCACGGACATGGCCCTCGAGCTGAACAAGGGGATGCTGCTCGCCCTGCACCTCGGGCGGATGAAGGACGAGGGGCGCCTGCGGCCGCAGCAGGTCAGCATGGGCAAGCTGAACAACGTGCGCGTGGCCCTGGAGATCGCCCGCGAGGCCCGCGCGATCCTCGGCGCGAACGGGATCACCCTGGAGTACCCGGTGATCCGCCACATGAACAACCTCGAGTCGGTGTACACCTACGAGGGCACGAACGAGATCCACACGCTCATCGTGGGCGAGGCGCTGACGGGGCTGCGGGCCTACGACCGATGAGCGACCGACGAGCGATCCGATGAGCGGACCGGTCGGGGACCGGTGAGCGGCCGGTGACCCACGCGGTGGAGACGGACCCGCGCCATCCGCTCGGCTTCTGGCTCGAGACCTGCGGGGAGGATCTCGCGCCGCGTCCGCCCCTCGCGGGGGACCTCGAGGTCGACGTCGCGATCGTGGGCGGCGGGTTCACGGGGCTGTGGACCGCCTACTACCTGGCGAGGTCCGACCCGGGCCTGCGGATCGCGGTGCTCGAGCGCCGGGTGGCGGGCTTCGGCGCCTCGGGCCGCAACGGCGGGTGGGCGTCGGCCGAGCTCACGGTCCCGGCGCCGGTCGTCGCCGCGCGCTTCGGCGTCGACGGCGCGCGGGCGATGGGCGCGGCGCTCCGGGACGCCGTGCTCGAGATCGAGCGGGTCTGCGCGGCCGAGGGGATCGACGCGCACCTCGCGCGCGGCGGGAGCCTGAAGGTGGCGACCTCGCCCCTCGAGGCCGACCGACTGCGGGCCGAGCTGGACGCGCTCGCGGGCCTCGACGAGGGGGACCGGCGGTGGCTCGACGCCGACGAGGCCGCCGAGCGGATCGCCGTGCGGGGCCTCCGCGGCGCGGTCTCCACCCCGCACTGCGCCGCGCTGCAGCCGGCGCGCCTCGCCCGCGGGCTTGCGCGGGTGGCCGAGGGGTTCGGCG
>CAZXJB010000050.1:0-17994 GCA_964640965.1 uncultured Actinomycetes bacterium
CACGCGACGGGTCGCGCCTGCGCGGCGAGGACCGTGAACGTCGAGCGTGCCACGGGTGTGGAGCCTAGCAGGCCCGGGTGTCCCGGCCGAGCCTCAGACCGGCTGGAGCTCGCGCCCCTGCTGCTTCGCGAGGTACTCGCGCCAGTACGCCTGGCCCTCCTCCGGCAGGGTGCGGATCGGGTCGTAGTACGGGTAGTCGCGCGTGAGCGCCTCGGGGTCGTCGTACTCGATGCTCGTCCGGTAGTTCTTCCGCCAGTAGCTGATGCCCTTCACGCGGTCGTAGCCGTTCACCATGTGGACCCAGCGCTTGCCGACGAAGGGCACGTCGACGACGATCCGCGGCGTCGCGAAGCCGGGCAGGTACCCCATGATCGCGAACTGCAGCTCCTGCGCCTCCCAGATCGCCGTGCGCCAGTGCTCGGCGTTCGGGATCATGTCGCACACGTAGAAGTAGTACGGCATGACCTTCGCGTGGTCGAGCAGCATGAAGCAGAGCTCGAGCAGGTCCTGCGGGGTCGTGTTCACGCCGCGCAGCAGCACGCCCTGGTTCCGCACGTCCCGGTAGCCCATGTCGAGGAGCGCGCGCACAGCCCGGCCGAACAGCGGCGTCACCTGCTGGGCCGCGTTCACGTGGGTGTGCACGGCGATCTCGATGTCCCGTTCGTGCGCGCGCCGGACGATCTCCTCGTAGCCGCGCAGCACCTCGTCCTGGAGGAAGTGCTGGGGAAGCCCCATGAGGGCCTTCGTCGCGAGGCGGACGTCCCGGATGTTCGGGATCTCGAAGAGCCTGAAGAGCCAGTCCTTCAGCCGCTCGATCGGGATGTTGGCGACGTCGCCGCCGGAGACCACCACGTCGCGGACCATCGGGGTCCGGCGGAGGTAGTCGAGCATCGCCTCCCAGCGGTCCTGCTGCTTCAGCTCGAACTTGTACTTGAGGATCTGGGCGGTGTCGGTGCCGACGAGGTCCATGCGGGTGCAGTGCCCGCAGTACTGGGGGCAGGTCGGGATCATCTCCGCCAGGACCTTCGTCGGGTACCGGTGCGTGAGGCCCTCGACCGGCCACATGTCGGCCTCGTGCAGGGAGTCCCGTGAGGCCATGGGGTGGCTCGGGAACTCGGGGTCGCGCTCCCTGAAGGCCGGGGCCATGTAGCGCCGCACGGGGTCGTTCCACAGGTCGTCGGTGTTCATGAGGTTGACCATGTGCGGCGGGATCAGCATCGGCATCGTCGCGCGCTCGCGCTGGTCGCGCTCGATGTCGGCGTAGAGCTCGTCCGGCAGGAGGTCGCCGAGGGCCCGCTTCAGCTCCACGAGGTTCTTCACGGTGTGGGCCCGCTGCCACTGCGCCGACTCCCACTGCTCCTTCGTGACGTCGCGGTAGCCGGGGATCCGGCGCCAGTCGGGCTCGATGTACTCGCGCTTCGGGGGGTACTCGAAGGGCTGCTCGGCGGGGCGCGCCTTCCCGAACTCGCGCTTCGGGCGCACCTTCGTCGGCTGGTCCGACGGCTGGACGGTCTGCTCGCTCATGGCTCTCCTCCGGGGTCGGCCGCGCGGTGCCCGGCCGTACGAACGTCCTTCACTCACAGAGGCATGATACGCCCATCCATCCGGCCGACCCACGTCTAAGCCGAAGGATGTTCGTCAGACTGGGATGCGTGGCGCGTCCCGAACCGGTGGCGTCCCCGCGGCGACGACCCGGGCGGTGGTAGCCTGCCGCTCGAGGGGTACGGCGTGGCGTTGCGGCAACACCAGCGGTTCCCTCCCGGCGAGCCAGCCGGTGGCCCGAAGGGTTGCAGCACAGGCCTGGACGGCCGAGGAAGGAGGGAGTCGCAGTGGCGATCGGGACCGTGAAGTGGTTCAGCCCCGAGAAGGGGTACGGCTTCATCTCCCAGCAGGATGGGCCCGACGTGTTCGTGCACTTCAGCGCGATCCAGGGTGAGGGCTACCGCAACCTGGAGGAAGGCCAGACCGTCGAGTTCGAGATCACGCAGGGTCAGAAGGGGCCGCAGGCCGCGAACGTGCGGGTCGTCGGCTGAGGAGGCGTCGACCGGGTCGACCGAGTCGACCGAGGGGATCGAGGGGATCAGCGACGGGGCCGGCCCCGGCCGCCGCCGCGCCCCATGTCCCGGCTCTGACCCCGGGGTCGCCGGTCGAACCGGAACTGGTCCTTGTCCTGGCGGGGCATCCGTGACTTCATCGAGGGCACGCCCGTCCGCTCGTACCGGACGCGGATGTGGTCCACCTCGTTGGAGCGCTCCATCTCGCGCCAGCCGTCCGACAGGAGGCGGCGGTGACGCCCGGCGGCGCCCTTGCGGAGCCGGTCGGTGTTCGGCACCTTCAGATAGAGGCGCTCGACGCGGGTCTCTCGGTGGTCTGCCATCCCGCCAAGCGTACCAGCCGCGCCCCGGCATCCCCAGGCTTCCCGTAAGCTTCCGGCGCGTTCCGGCTACGGGGAGGTTCCTGGATGAACGACGTCGAACGTTGGAACGAGCTCGCGGCCCAGATCTGCGTCGACTCGATCCGAGCGTCGACCGCGGCGGGCTCGGGCCATCCGACCTCCTCGATGTCCGCGGCGCACCTGCTCGCGGTCCTGTACTCCGATCACCTGCGGATGGACGTGGCCGACCCGCGGTCGCTCGCGAACGACCGCTTCGTCCTCTCCAAGGGGCACGCCTCCCCCGGGATGTACGCGGTGCTGAAGGCGATCGGCGCGATCGACGACGCGACCCTCCTGTCGTTCCGCAAGCTCGGGAGCCCGCTCCAGGGCCACCCGGTCCCCCTCCCCGACCTGCCCTACATCGACGTCGCGACGGGCTCGCTCGGTCAGGGGCTCGCGATCGGGCTCGGGATGGCGCTCGCGATGCGGCTGGACGGCAACCCGGCGCGCGTGTGGGTCCTCATGGGCGACTCCGAGATGGCCGAGGGCTCCGTCTGGGAGGCGATGGCGAACGCCTCGCACCACGGGGTCGACAACCTGATCGCGATCTGCGACATGAACCGCCTCGGGCAGCGCGGACCCACGATGCTCGGCTGGAACGGCGCGGCCTACGTCGAGCGCGCCCGCTCCTTCGGGTGGGAGGCGGTCGAGATCGACGGGCACGACCCGGCCCAGATCCACGAGGCCTTCCGATGGGCGGAGGCGGCCGGGAGGCCCGCGCTCGTCGTGGCCCGCACCCGCAAGGGCCACGGCGTCTCGTTCCTGGAGGACGCGGAGGGCTGGCACGGCAAGGCCCTCTCGCCCGAGCAGGCCGAGGCGGCCATCGCGGAGCTCGGCGGGCCGCGGGATCTGCGCATCACGCCGCCGAAGCCCGAGCCGTGGACGCCGCCTGAGCGCGCGGCCGTCCCGGTGGACCCCCCCGTGTACACCGAGGGGATCGCGACGCGGAAGGCGTTCGGGGAGGCCCTGGCGGCGATGGCCGGGCGCGCGGACGTGGTCGTCCTCGACGGCGAGGTGGCGAACTCCACCTACACGGAGGACTTCCAGGCCGTCGCCCCGGAGCGGTTCGTCGAGCTCTACATCGCCGAGCAGTGCATGGCGGGGGTGGCCGTCGGGCTCCAGGCGCTCGGCAAGACCGTCTACGCGGCGACCTTCGGCGCGTTCCTCACGCGGGCCTACGACTTCATCCGCATGGCCGCCGTCTCCCGGGCGGACCTGCGCCTGTGCGGCTCGCACGCGGGGGTGTCGATCGGGGAGGACGGGCCGTCGCAGATGGGGCTCGAGGACCTCGCGATGATGCGCGCCGTGCACGGCTCGACCGTCCTGTACCCGGCGGACGGCAACGCGGCGGCGAGGCTCACGCTCGCGATGGCAGACCTCCCGGGCATCTCGTACCTGCGGACCACCCGCGAGAAGACCCCGATCCTCTACGGGCCGCAGGAGCGCTTCGAGATCGGCGGGAGCAAGGTCCTGCGCGCGAGCGAGCGCGACGAGGCCACGATCGTGGGCGCGGGGATCACGGTGTTCGAGGCGCTGCGCGCGGCGGACGAGCTCGCGGCCGAGGGGCGAGCCGTGCGCGTGATCGACGCGTACTCGGTGAAGCCCATCGACGCCGACGCGCTCATCCGCGCGATGGCCGAGACGGGCCTCATCGTCGTGGCCGAGGACCACTGGATGGAGGGCGGCCTCGGCGAGGCGGTCCTCGCCGCCCTCGCGCACGCCCCCGAGGTCCGCGGCCGGGTCGTGCGCCTCGGGGTCGGCGCGATGCCGGGCTCGGGCACCCCGGAGGAGCTGCGCGAGTGGGCGGGCATCTCGGCGCGGGCGATCGCCGAGCGCGTCCGCGGCGAGCTCCAGCTGCGGGCCGAGCGCGGGTGAGGACGCGGTGCGCTGAGCGCGCCCGCCGTCGCGGGGTCGCCGGCTCCTGGTAGGGTGTGGGCACGGACGGCGAGGCCGTCCCGTGAGGTTCCGTTCCCTCGTTCCCTCCTCGCGAAGGTGCCGGGGTCAGGCAGAACCTCCCCGGTCCCAGGCCGCGGACGACCGCGGGCAAGGAGGCGAACATGCACCATCCGTCGTTCAGGGATCTCGGCGTGTCCGAGGCCGTCACCCGGACGCTCGCGGCGCGCGGCATCACCGCGCCCTTCGAGATCCAATCCCTCGTCATGCGCGACGCGCTCGCCGGCACGGACGTGCTCGCGCGCTCGCAGACGGGCTCCGGCAAGACCCTCGCGTTCGCGATCCCGATCGTCGAGCGGGTGCGGCCGGGCGGCGCGGGGCCCTCGGCGCTCGTGCTCGTGCCGACGCGTGAGCTCGCGCAGCAGGTGGCGGACGAGCTCACCGACATCGCGCGGGCGAAGGGCCTGCGCGTGGGCGTCGCCTACGGCGGCACGAGCGTGCGCGAGCAGACCCGCGGCGCCGCTCGGGCCGACGTGCTCATCGCGACGCCGGGGCGTCTGGAGGACGTGGCCTCGCGCGGGCTCGTGAAGCTCGACGGGGTGCGCATCCTCGTGCTCGACGAGGCCGACCGCATGCTCGACATGGGCTTCCAGCCGCAGGTCGACCGCATCGTGCGGCGCGTGCCGACGGAGCGCCAGACGATGTTCTTCTCGGCCACGCTCGACGGCGCGGTCGGGGCGCTCGCGCGCGCCTACACGCGCGCGCCGGTCCTGCACGAGGTCGAGGGTCGGAGGAAGACCGTCGAGGAGATCGAGCACCGGTTCATCCCGGTCTCGGCCCAGGGCAAGATCGATGCGCTCGTCGAGGTGCTCGAGAAGGACCGCGAGCTCACGCTCGTCTTCGTCCGGACCAAGCGGGGGGTGGACCGCCTCGTCGCCAAGCTGAAGGCGCGGGGCCTGCGCGTCGAGGGGCTCCACGGCGACATGCCGCAGAACGCCCGGCAGCGGGCGCTGCAGCGGTTCGAGTCGGGCCGGGTCGACGTGCTCGTCGCGACCGACGTCGCGGCGCGCGGGCTCGACCTGGAGCGGATCACCCACGTCGTGAACTACGACCCGCCCGAGGACGACAAGGGGTACGTCCACCGGATGGGGCGGACGGCGCGCGCCGGGCGCAGCGGCACCGGCATCACGCTCGTCACCGCCGACCAGCAGGGCGACGTGAGCCGGATGGCCGCCCGCCTGGACCTGCACCGGGAGTTCCAGCAGGACGGGATGGCGATCGCGCCGCCGCGCGTGGTGTTCTCCGGGTCCCGGGGCGGGCGCCGCTCGGGGCTCCGGGCGCGCGGACGCCGCCGCGTCTGAGGTCTGCGCGCTCGATGCGCGAGGGGAGCCGGGGGGCCGGGGCGCGCGACCCCGGCCCCCGCCTGGCTCAGGAGACGGTGAAGGCGGTGCGCATCCCCTCCTGGTAATGCGCCTCCTGCTCCTCCTCGTCGTAGATGTTGCAGATGAGCACGTAGCTGCCCGCGTCGAGGTTCAGCGTGAGGCTGTGGGTCTCGCCGACCGGGAACTCCTCGATCTCGTCGAGAACCTCGATGCCCTCACCGTCCTCGTTCACCGACCCGTCCGGGTTGGTGGGGAGCTGGTCCGGCGCGAGATCGGTCCGGATCACGACGAGCTCGTGCGGGTCGTTGGGCCCCTCGTTGGTGGCCTGGAACGTGACCTCGCCCGCCGAGATCGAGCTCGGGTTCGCCGCGATCGCGAACTCCTGCAGCGTCACCTCGACCGTGCCGCCGCCCTCGCCGCCGCCCCCGCACGCGGTCGCGACCAGCGCGAGCGCGAGCGCGACGAGGAGGAGCAGCCACGGCCCCATCCTGCGTTCCGTCATCGCCTCTCCTCTCTCCCACGTGACGGATGCGTGGGAGCGTACCCCGAACGGCCTTCGGAGGGAAGAGGGCGGGCCGATCCGGCCGAGGCTTCAGCAGCCGTGCTCGTCGGGCAGGAGCGGCCGCAGCAGCAGCCCGTACCGCTCGCCCTCGCTCTCCCAGGGCGTGAGCTGGCTCGTGCGCTCGAGCAGCGGACGGAGCGTCTCGAGGTCGGCGCCGCTCACGACGCCGCAGCGCACGTCCTCGAGGGCGCCCTCGAAGGGCTCGCCGAACCGGGCGAGGGGCGTCTCGAGCGGCCAGGTCACGGGCTCCTGCGCGAGGTCGGGGTCGCCCCGGTAGGAGCGGACGTAGATGCGGATCTCGGTCGCGACGTACGGCTCCTCGGGCCCGACCGAGCCCTCCGGGAGCCAGCTCGCGAGGTCGGTGAGCTTGGCCCAGAAGGCCGCGAGCTTCCCGCGGGCCTCCTCGTCCACCCCCGGGCACGAGCCCGGTCCGAGGTCGAGCGCATCGGCCGAGACCACGCTCGTGCGCCCGTCCGCGACCACGGTGAACACCGTGGTCGGCGCGTCGGCGACGCAGGGCTGCGGGTACCGCCGGTCCCCCTCCATGAGGCCGGCGTCGCGGGCCGCGGCGAGGACCGCCTGAACGCCCTCCTCGGTGAGGTGGAAGGCGAGCAGGTTCGGCAGCGCCGGGCCGGGGTAGATCTCGATCTGCGGGCCCTCGACGACGACCCGGCCGTCGCCGTAGAGCGACCAGCTCGGGACGCGGGTGAGGTGGTACTCGACGGGCACGAACCCGCCCTGCAGCTCGACGCGGAGCACGAGCTCGTCCGGCCCCCTGGGGTGGTCGATGCCGCCGGTCGAGCCGGTCGAGCCCGTCGGCCCGGTCGAGCCGCCCCCGCCGCCCGCGCCCGTGAGGCGGCCGCACGCGGCCAGCACGAGCGCCCCCGCCACGATCAGCGCCGTCGTTCGGACCCTCGCTCGCATGGTGTTCCCCCTGAGGATCGTCGGACGAGCGTTCGACGGCCGCACGGCGCCGTGGGTTCCGGCCGTCCTCGGGTAGGCTGCCGGTGCATGGGCGCCACGATGCGAGCGCTCCGCAAGGTCCGCGCCGAGCCCGGGGCCGAGCTCGTCGAGGTCCCCGTCCCCGCTCCCGGCGAGGGCGAGGTGCTCATCCGGGTCCACGCGGCGTCGATCTGCGGGACCGACCTGCACATCTACGAGTGGAACGAGTGGGCCGAGCGGCGGATCCCGCGGATCCCCATGACCTTCGGGCACGAGGTCGCCGGCACGGTCGAGGCGGTCGGCCCGGAGGTGCACCACATCCGTCCGGGGGCCTTCGTGGCGGCCGAGACCCACATCGCCTGTGGCCACTGCGCCACGTGCCGCACCGGCCGGGCGCACATCTGCCAGAACCTGCGGATCCTGGGCGTGGACACCGACGGCGCCTTCGCCGAGCACGTCGTCATCCCGGCGGCGAACGCGTGGATCGTGGGCGAGGGCATCGATCCTGACGTCGCCTCGGTCATGGAGCCCTTCGGCAACGCCGTGCACGCCGCGTTCGGGACCGAGGGCGGCGAGGACCTGCTCACGAACCCGGTGGCGGTGATCGGGTGCGGCCCGATCGGGCTCTTCGCCGTGGGCATCGCGCGGGCGCTCGGCGCGTGGAAGGTCTTCGCGATCGAGCCGGTGGACGAGCGGCGGGCCCTCGCGGCCGCGATGGGAGCGGACCTGCTCGTGGACCCGAAGGTCGAGGATCCGGTGGAGGTCGTGCTGCGCGAGACCGCCGGGGTCGGCGCCGAGGTGGTGCTCGAGATGTCCGGCAACCCCCGGGCGATCGACCAGGGGACCCGCATGCTCGCCCGGGGAGGCCGGATGTCGCTCCTCGGCCTGCCCGACGGGCCCGTGACGCTCGACCTCGCCGATCAGGTCATCTTCAAGGAGGCGAAGGTCCTCGGGATCACCGGGCGCGAGATGTTCCGCACCTGGCAGCAGACCACGACGCTGCTCTCGACGGGGCGGGTGGACGTCACCCCGGTCATCACCCACCGGTTCGCGCTCGAGGACTTCGAGGAGGCGTTCGCGACCGTCGCGGCGGGCCGGGCCGCCAAGGTGATCATGTTCCCCGACGGCCCCCGGGGTCAGAGGTAGCCGCCGGAGCTCACCTCGGGGGGCGGCGGGGCCGGCTGCCGCTGCACCCGGAAGGGCAGGCGCTTGCCCTCGCGCCCGTCCACCTCGATCACGAACGTGTAGGCGCCGGGCTCGGTGAAGATCAGGCCGTCGAAGTTGAGCGCGAAGGTGGCCGAGGCCGGGGAGCCGCCCGCCTCGAAGGGCGCGGCGAGCTCGCGCACCTCCTCCCCGGTCGGGGTGCGTCCGAGGGGTCGAGGCTCGCCGTCCGGCCCGAGCAGTCGGACCGAGAGCCGGTGCGGGGCGCGATCCTCCCCCTCGGCCAGGCGCACGAGGACGCCGATCCCGATCCGGTCGTGCCGCGTCGGGAACCCCGGCGTCGAGAGCACCTGCCACCCGATCCCGAGCGCGGAGAGCTTCCCGCCCGAGGCCTGGACCGCATCGGCGAGGAACGCCTCGACCTCCACGCGGCCATCGTAGTCGGCGGGCGGTAGGGTGGCGTCCGGGGCTGGCGGAGGAGGCCGCGGAGGAGCCGCAGGAGGGGACGATGGGTGCGCTCGACTACCTGAAGGAGCAGCTCGCCGAGCTCGAGGGGCAGGGCCTCGCGGTCCACCCGCGGACGTTGGAGGGGCCGACGGGGGCCCGGGCGCGCTTCGACGGCCGGGACGTGGTGAACCTCGCCTCGAACAACTACCTCGGCCTCGCCAACCACCCGCGGATGAACGCCGCGGCGGCGCGCGCGGCGGCCGAGCTCGGCGCGGGGACCGGGGCCGTGCGGACGATCGCGGGGACGATGGCGCTCCACCGCGAGCTCGAGCGGCGGTTCGCCGCGTTCAAGCGCGCGGAGTCGGCGCTCATGTTCCAGTCCGGCTTCACCGCCAACGCGGGCACGGTCCAGGCGATCCTCGGCCCCGAGGACGTCATCGTCTCGGACCGGCTGAACCACGCCTCGATCATCGACGGGGCGCGGCTGTCGAAGGCCGAGATCCGGGTGTTCGAGCACCGCGACGCGGAGCACGCCGACCGGCTGCTCGCCGAGACGGCCCGGCCCGGCAGGCGGCAGCTGCTCATCACCGACGGCGTCTTCTCCATGGACGGCGACATCGCGCCGCTGCCCGAGCTGGTCGAGGTGGCCGAGCGCCGCGGCGCGATCATGATGGTCGACGACGCCCACGCCTCGGGGGTGCTCGGCCGCGGGGGCGCCGGCACCGTCGACCACTTCGACCTGCACGGCCGCGTGGACGTCCAGGTCGGGACGCTCTCGAAGGCGATCGGGGTGCTCGGGGGGTTCATCGCCGGCCCGCGGCACCTGACCGAGTGGCTCGAGAACCGCGGGCGCCCGTACCTGTTCTCGACGAGCGCGCCGCCCGCGGTCGTCGCGGCGTGCATCGAGGCGCTCGACATCATCCGCGACGAACCCGAACGCATCGAGCGCCTGTGGGCGAACACCCGCTGGTTCAAGGCGGGCCTCCACGAGCTCGGGTTCGACACCGGGGCGAGCGAGACGCCCATCACGCCGGTCCTCATCGGCGAGGAGGAGCGCACGCAGGACTTCGCCCGGCGCCTGTTCGAGGAGGGCGTGTTCACGCCCGCGATCGTCTACCCGACCGTGCCGCGGGGGCGGGCGCGCGTGCGGACGATCGTGACCGCCGAGCACGCGCAGGAGGACCTCGGCCGCGCGCTCGAGGTCTTCGCCCGGGTCGGCCGGGAGCTCGGGGTCATCTAGCCGCGCCCAGCGGGGCGACGCGATGCGGGCCGGTCCGCGAGGGTCGCCTCCAGCCCGCGGATCAGGAGCTCGAGCCCGTGCTCGAACTCCTCGTCCAGGTCGCACCGCAGCAGGTGCGGCAGGTGGGCGGCCACGGTCGGCAGCTCCGCGCGGATCGGGACGAGGTCGAGCTCCGACGGGAGCACCTCGGTCTCGCCCCCGAACAGGTGGGCGACCTCGGCGAGCACGAAGCCCTGGATGTAGCTGCCGAAGGCGCGGAAGGCGCGAACGGCCTCGAGCTCGGACAGGCCCGCCCGCCGCAGCAGCGCGAGGGCGTGGTCGAGCGGACGGAGGACGCGCGGGGACAGCAGCGGCTCCCGGCGATGGGCGAGCAGCGTGATCACGTGGGGGTGCGCCTTCAGCAGGACCCGCCAGGCTCGGGCGGTCCGGCGAGCCGCCTCGCGCCAGTCCGGATGATCCTCGGGGATCGGGAACTCGGCCATCACGGCCTCGACGACGCCGCCGAGCAGGTCCTCCTTGTCGCGGACGTGGTGGTAGAGGGACATCGCCTCGACGCCGAGCTCGTGGGCGACCCGGCGCATCGTCACGGCCTCGAGCCCCTCCCGGTCCATCAGGCGGAGCGCGGTGGCCACGACGAGGTCGCGGGTGAGCCGGCCTCGTCGGCCGTGCTCGTCGGTCGGGCGCGGGTCGGTCGCCATGCGGGCTCCTCCGGTGGGCTCGGGCGGTGGGCTCGGTTGACGCCTTACAGCGTACACCTATACTGGCGTACACCGTAAGGCTCATCTCTGGCCATCACCGCCCGGGGCGCCTCGGCCCTGGGACCCGGAGGGGAGGGAACCGATGCGCGTCAACCCGGAGTCGCTCGCGCGCGCGAGCAGCCGTCACCCGTGGCGGGTGATCGCGGCGTGGGTCCTCGTCGTGGTCGCGATGGGGTTCGCCTCGCAGGCGTTCCTCGCCGATGCGCTGACCACCGACATCGACTTCACGAACCGGCCCGAGTCCAAGCGCGCGATGGAGCTCATCGAGCGCAACGTCACGGGCGAGCAGCAGGACAGCGAGTTCTTCATCGTCAAGCACCGCACGCTCCCGGTCGCCGACCCCACCTTCGAGGCGTTCGTGCGGCGGGCGCAGCAGGAGATCGCCGCGCTCGGGCCCGAGGTCATCGCCGGCGACGTGCTCACGACCTACGACCTCGCGGCCGCGGCCGAGGCGGCGACCGATCCGGCGGAGCGGGCCGCGCTCGAGCAGCAGGCTGCCGGCCTGGTCTCCCGCGACGGGCGCGCGACCCTCGTCGTCGTGCCCGTCGTCGACACCGAGATCGAGACGGTCGACGCCCTGAAGGCGGCTCGCGACCGGCTCGAGCGGCAGGACGGGTTCGAGCTGCTCCTCGCCGGCCCGGCGACGCTCAGCGCCGACTCCTTCCAGGTCGCCGAGGAGGACCTGCGCCGCAGCGAGTCCATCGGGATCGGGACCGCCCTCGTCGTGCTCGTCGTCGTCTTCGCGGCGGTCGTCGCCGCCCTCCTGCCGCTCGCGATGGCGCTCGTGGCGATCCCGATCGCGTTCGGAGCGATCGCGCTCGTGGCCGCCCTCGCAGGGGTCCACTTCAGCCTGTTCACCACGAACATCACGAGCTCGATCGGGCTCGCGGTGGGGATCGACTACTCGCTGTTCATCATCGCGAGGTACCGCGAGGAGCGGAAGAAGGGCTTCGAGCCCCTCGACGCGATCGTCGCCGCCGGCGCGACGGCGAGCCGGGCCGTGTTCTTCAGCGGCCTCACGGTCGTGCTGGCGCTCCTCGGCATGTTCATCATGCCCACGACGATCTTCCGGAGCATGGCGACGGGGGCGATCCTCGTCGTGCTCGCCTCGATCGCGGCCTCCCTGACGCTGCTGCCGGCCCTGCTCGGCCTGCTGAAGGACCGGATCAACTGGCCGCGCCTGGCCAAGCGGGCCCGCATGGACGGCGAGCACGACCCGCGGGGCGGCTTCTGGGACCGGACCACGAACGCGGTGATGGCCCGGCCCGTCGCCTTCCTCGCCGCCGCCGCCGTGTTCCTCGGCGCGCTCGGCGGCGTCTACTTCACGATCCACAAGGGGACGACGCAGAGCGCCGCGACGCTGCCGGACGAGGTCGAGTCCAAGCGCGCGTTCCTCATCCTGTCGCGGGAGTTCGCGGCGGGCGGCCGGACCGACCCCGTCCAGATCTACGTGGGCGGCGAGCTCGACGCCGACCTCCAGGCCGCGGTCGGTCGGCTGCAGGAGGCGATCGCCGCCGACCCCGCGTTCAGCGACGAGGTCCCCGTCCAGCCGGGGCCGAAGGGCGACGCGCTCGTCGTGAGCGCGATCCCCGTCGGCGACGCCTTCGGCAACGAGACGTTCGAGGCCGTGGAGCGCCTGCGCTCGGAGGTCATCCCGCCGATCTTCCGCGGCGCGGGCGCGGAGGTGCTCGTCGGCGGCGTGCCGGCGATCTTCACCGACTTCCTCGCCCAGACCGACACCTACCAGCCGATCGTGCTCGCCTTCGTCCTCGGCCTGTCCTTCCTGCTCCTCACCGTCGTGTTCCGCTCGATCGTGGTGCCGGCGAAGGCCGTGCTCATGAACCTGCTGTCGGTCGGGGCCGCGTACGGCGCGATCGTGCTCGTGTTCCAGGAGCAGTCGAACCCCACCCTCGACGCGGTGCACCGGTTCGCGCTCGCCGCCTTCCGCCTCATCGGGTTCCGGTTCCAGGAGGTGGCGTCGATCGAGGCCTGGCTCCCCCTGCTCCTGTTCTCGATCCTCTTCGGCCTCTCGATGGACTACCACGTCTTCCTGCTCAGCCGGATCCGGGAGGAGTACGACAAGACCGGCGACAACGCCGAGTCGGTCGCCTACGGGCTCCGCACGACGGCGGGGATCATCACCGGGGCGGCGGTGATCATGGTGGCCGTCTTCACGGCCTTCGCGGCCGGGCGGCTCGTGCCGCTCCAGCAGATGGGGTTCGGGCTCGCCGTCGCGGTGTTCATGGACGCGACGATCGTGCGCTCGATCCTCGTGCCCTCCACGATGAAGCTCCTCGGCGACCGGAACTGGTACCTCCCGAGGTGGCTCGAGTGGCTGCCGCGGGTGAACGTGGAGGGTCGGGAGCCCGAGCGCCGACCCGAGCCGGCGCCGGAGCCGGTGGGGGCGCTCGAGGACGTCTGACCCGGCGATCCGGAAGGGCTGCGCCGGAGGAGGTTCCGGCCTCCTCGGGCCGGTCTGGTAGGGTCCGCAGCAGGGTCGGACGAGGGCCCGCACGGGTCCCGCACGATGGAGGGTCCCGCATGATGGAGGAACGGGTCGAGGGCGGGATGCGCGAGGAGCGCGAGGCGCTCCGCGCGTCGATCGGTCGGGTGGGGGTCTGGAGCTTCGCGCTCGAGGCGCAGACGGCGGCCGAGGAGCGCGAAGCGGTGCGGCGGATCGAGGAGCTCGGCTACCCCGCGCTGTGGGTGCCCGAGGCCGTCACCAGCCGCGAGATCTTCGCCCACGCCTCGTGGCTGCTCGCCTCCACCGACCGCCTGGTGGTGGCGAGCGGGATCGCGAACATCTGGGCCCGCGACGCGGCCGCGATGGCGAACGGGTGGCGGATGCTCACCGACGCGTACCCCGATCGGTTCGTGCTCGGTCTCGGCGTGAGTCACGAGGGGTCGGTCGGCCGTCGCGGGGGCCGGTACGAGCGCCCCTACACGAAGATGCGCGCGTACCTCGACGCGATGGACCGGGCCGCCTCCTCAGCGCCGGAGCCCGAGGCGGAGCCGCGGCGGATGCTCGCGGCCCTGGGGCCGCGGATGCTCGAGCTCGCGGCCGAGCGCAGCCTCGGCGCCCACCCCTACTTCGTCCCGGTCGAGCACACGGCGTTCGCCCGCAGCCGGCTCGGCCCCGAGCCGGTGCTCGCCGTCGAGCAGACCGTGGTGCTCGAGACCGATCCGGCCGAGGCGCGACGGATCGCGCGCCTGTTCGCCGTCGACTACCTGCAGACGCCGAACTACGCGCGCAACCTCCGCCGGATGGGCTGGTCGGAGCAGGACATCGCGGGGCAGGGGAGCGACGCGCTGATCGACGCCGTCGTGGCCTGGGGCGATGTCGACCGGATCGCGAGCCGGGTCCGGGAGCACCTGCAGGCGGGCGCGGACCACGTCTGCGTGCAGGTCGTCTCCGAGGACGAGGCCGACGTCTGCCTGAAGGAGCTCGCCGAGCTCGCGCCGGCGCTGCTCGCGCTGTAGCCGGGGCGGTGGACGCTAGCTCCGCGCGGGGGAGGCGGCGAGGCGCTCGCGCACCTTCTCGCTCGTCAGCTCGCGCAGGGCGTCCGAGCCCACCCACCGCGCGGACCGCGAGTCGATCCGCTTGATCCGCGTGGCGGTCTCGATGGCCCGGCCATGCAGGGTCCGGCTCCGCTTGCCGATCTGCCGCAGGGCCCAGCTGATCGCCTTCTTCACCTCGGTGCGGTCGTCCGAGGCCTCGGCGAGGATGATCGGCAGGAAGGTCTCGAACCGCGCGTCGGCCGCGTCCTTGCGGTGCACCGCCGCCCACGCCATGAGCGCGAACGCGGCGCGCTTGACGAAGGGCTCCTCCCGCGCGCTCCACTCGATGGCCTTGCGGAAGACGTACGGCGTGCGGTCGAACAGGTTCCCACACAGGCCGTCGCACAGGTCCCACGAGTCGACATCGCGGACCCAGGCCTCCATCTGCGCCTCGGTCACCAGGACTGGATCGTCGATCATCGTCGCGAGCATCCGGGCCTCGTGGATCCCCGTGTCCCAGAGCTCGGCCGCGAGATCGTGGTCGCGGCCGATCCGGCGCGCGAGACCTCGAAGCTCGGTCACCGTGACGCCGAGCGCCGTGTCGATCGCGATGCCGTAGCGAGCCATGCCTGCGAGGCGCGAGGGGTCAGCCATCGCGTTCAACCCGAGCCGATCAGCCGGGGATCGCGACGAGCTCGAGGCCCATCCGCCGGATCCCGCGGATGATCCGGGGCAGGGCGGCCGCCGTCGTGGCCCCGTCGCCCCCGCCGTCGTGGAGCAGGACGATGGAGCCCCGTCGCACCTCGGCGAGCACGGACCGCGCGAGCCGGGTCGGTGTGGTGCCCCCCCGGTAGTCGTGGGGGTCCACGCTCCACTGCACCAGGCGCATCCCGGCCTCCCGGGCCGCGCGGAGCACGAAGGGGTCGAAGCTGCCGCCGGGTGGCCGGAACAGCGTGGGGGCGATGCCGACGCGCTCGCGCAGGAGCTCGGCGGGCCGGCGGATCTCGGTCTCGATGCGGTGCGGGCGCAGCTCCGCGAACGGGGGCCGCCAGGGGTGCGACCACGAGTGCGTGCCGATCGTCATCCCGGCCCGCTCGACGCGCTCGACGATCTCCGGGTAGCGCTCGATGAGGTAGCCGACCATGAAGAAGGTGGCCGGCGCGTGCATGCGCCGCAGGATGCGGACGATGCGGAGCGTCGTGCCCGGCCACGGCCCGTCGTCGAAGGTGAGCGCCACCGCCCTCGGCGTGCGGCTCCCGCCGATCGGCTCGTACCGGACGGCCAGGAGCTCCCCCGAGACCCGGCCGACGGTGCGGATCTCGCGCAGGCGGGACCGCGCCAGCGTGTACGCGGGGTTGCGGAGCCGGCGTCCCGGCAGGACCCGCACCTCCCGCCGGGTGCCCTCCGTCAGGTCCCGCCCGTCGACGACCACGACCTGGTCGCCGTCGGTGAGCGGCCTCGTCGGCGGCACCTCGGCCCCGTTCACGAGGATGCTCCCCGGGTCGGCGCGGCGCTCGAGCACGCGTCCGGTGACCGAGAGGAGCCGCCCCGGGGCCGGCCTGAGGCCGAGCTCGCGGACGAGCTCGCCGAGCGTGGCGCCCCGGGCCGCCATGACGGGGTGGCCGTCGACCGAGAGGTGGATCGGACCCGGCAGGTCGGCGAGCTCCGCGCCGAGCAGCGTGGGCGCGAGCAGCACGACGGAGAACAGGGCCGCGCGGAACGCGGCCCGTCGGGGAAGGACCGGGCGACGCACGCGGCCATGCTGCCGAACCCCGCGGCTCCTGTCCACCCCTCGCCGGCTCCCGGGCGGGTCCACGTTCTGCAGACCCCCCGCGGGCGGGTTCCGTTCCGTCTGCGAGGATGAGGTCGTGGACGCCCGCGCCCGTCCTTCCGCTCGCGCCGCAGCGGCGGTGGATCTCGCCGCGCTCGTGGCGTTCGTGCTCGTCGGCGCCGCCGAGCACGGCGAGGGGCTCGCGCTCGGGGCGCTCGTGCGCACCGGCCTGCCGCTGCTCGGCGCGTGGGTGCTCGTCGCCGCCGCGCTCGGGACGTACCGGCGGCTCGGCTGGGTCGCCCTCGTCCTCACCTGGCTCGTCGCCGTGCCGCTCGGGCTCGTCGTGCGCTCGGCGGTCCGCGGTGGACCCTGGGGCCGGGGTCTGCTCGTCTTCGGCGGGGTGGCGATGGCCTTCACGCTCCTGTTCCTGCTCGCGGGCCGAGTCGGCCTCGTCGCCGCCACGGCGTGGCGGTCCCGGCGCGCGCCCGCGGCGCGATGAGCCGACCCCGCCTCGCCCCGCCGCCCGGCCGGTGCTTCTGGCTGGAGGAGGCCCTCGCGAACGACCCCGGCGAGCCGTGCCCGCCGCTCGCCGGCCGCGCGGAGGTCGACGTCGCGGTCGTGGGCGGCGGGTTCGCGGGCATGTGGACGGCGATCGAGCTCGCGACCAGGGAGCCGGGGCTGCGGATCGCCGTCCTGGAGGCGGACGTCGTGGGCGGCGGCGCGAGCGGCCGCAACGGCGGGTTCGTCTCCTCCTCCTGGAACGACCTGCCCGCGATCTGCGGGCTGTTCGGCCGGGACGAGGGCCTGCGCTACGCGCTCGCGCTCGCCGAGGAGGTCGCGGGGATCGGGCGGTGGTGCGCCGAGCACGGGGTCGACGCCTGGTTCCACCACGAGGGGATGCTCGGGGTTCGGACGGGCCCCTGGCAGGACGGGTTCGTGGGCGAGGAGGCGATCGCGCTGCTCCGCGAGCTCGGGCTCACCGACCGGGTTCGGCCGCTCTCCGGCGAGGCGTGCCGTCGGTACGCGGACTCGCCGAGGTTCGTGGACGGCGCGTTCGTGCCGGACTGCGCGACCGTCCAGCCCGCGCGCCTCGCCCGCGGGCTCCGGCGGGTCGCGCTCGCCCGGGGCGTGCGGATCTTCGAGCGGACCCGGGTGCGGCGCCTGGAGCGGGACGGCGGGCGGCCGCTCCTGCGCGCGGAGGCGGGCTCGCTCCGGGCCGAGCAGGTGGTGCTCGCCCTCGGCTCGTGGGCGGCGGCCTGGCGGCCGTTCCGTCGGTCCTTCGGCGTGATCGCCGACCACATGGTCGTGACCGAGCCCATCCCCGACCGGCTGGCCGAGATCGGGTGGACGAGCCACGTGGGGATCGCCGACGGCCGCGAGCTCCTGTACTACCTGCGCCGGACCGACGACGGCCGGATCGCGATCGGCGGGGGCTCGGCGAGCGTGCTCGTGGGCGGGCGGATCGGCCGGCGGGCGACGGCCGATCCTCGGGTGGCCGAGGGCTCCGCCCGCGGTCTGCTGTCCCTGTTCCCCCAGCTCGAGGGCGTCCGGTTCACCCACGCCTGGGGCGGGCCGATCGACCACACCGCCTCGTTCCTGCCGTTCTTCCGGACGCTCGCCCCGGGCAACGTGCACGCGGGACTCGGCTTCTCGGGGCACGGTCTCGTGCAGACCCGGGTGGGGGGACGGATCCTCGCCTCGCTCGTCCTCGGGGTGGGCGACGAGTGGTCCTCGATGCCGGTCGTCGGACGCGGGATCGGGGCCGTTCCCCCCGAGCCGCTCCGCTACCCGCTCGTCCGGGCCGCGGTGTGGGCGCTCGCGTCGGGCGATCGGCGCGAGGAGCGGGGGCGGCCTCGGGGCCCGCTCCGGCGGCTGGTGGGCGCGGCGCCGCTCGCCTACCGGGAGC
>CAZXJB010000051.1:0-6986 GCA_964640965.1 uncultured Actinomycetes bacterium
CTGCTCGTCCCCGGCCTGCTGCCCGGCTTCCGCGCCGCGCCGATCGTGCACCTCGCCGGCAGCGGCCGCGGCGGCGCGGTGCGCCTCGACCCCTTCGTGTCGATCCACGCCTCGCTGAACCGCGACCGCGCGATCCCGCTCCTTCGCGTGACGACCACGGGCGGCGTGGCAGCCTACTGGCGCGTCCTCGCGCTCGACGTGTTCGACGGCGCCTCCTGGACGATGAGCGACCAGGACCTCGAGGACGCACCGCTGTACCCGAGCCCCGCGCACCTCCCGGGCTTCGGCCTGGGCGAGGGCGACGCGTTCCGCCAACGCTTCGAGGTCCTCACCGACCTCGCCGACCGGTTCCTCCCGATGGCCTACCCGCCGGAGGTCGTGGACCTCGGCGGCGCGAGCCTGCGGTACGACCCGGAGCTCGGCTTGGCCCAGGCGCCGGACCCGCTCGAGGCCGGCGACGCCTACATCGTGCTCTCGCGCCGGGTCGCCCCCACGCCCGAGGAGCTCGACGCCGTGCGCTTCGGCCCGCCCGCCGACTACGGCCGCGACACGTTCCTGCCGGCCGACCTGCCGGACGAGGTCCTCGAGATCGCCCGGGAGTGGACGGCCGGCGAGCCGACGCCCTACCGACAGATCCTCGCGATCCAGCGACGGTTGCTCGCCCCGGACTTCACGTACTCCCAGGACGTCCGCCCCGTGGCCGACGCCCGGGCGATCGCCCGCTTCCTCACCGAGACCAAGACCGGGTTCTGCCAGCAGTTCTCGACGGCCATGGCGGTGCTCGTGCGCGCCCTCGGCTACCCCGCGCGCGTCGCCGTCGGCTACCGGCCGGGCGAGCCCGACGGCGACTCGTTCACCGTCACCACCGATGAGGCGCACAGCTGGGTCGAGGTGCTGTTCCCGGGCTACGGCTGGCTCCCCTTCGAGCCGACCCCGGGCCGCGCGAACCCCCTCGGGCTCCCCGGGAGCTACCTGAACCCCGTCGCGCCCATCGGCGAGGGAGGCGCCTCGGGGACCGAGGGCGAGCAGGGATCCACCGGCGGCATCGGGTCGCTGCCGAGCGACCTCCCGCCCCAGATCCGCAACGTCGAGTTCCTCGGCGGGCGGCGCTCCGGCCCGGTGGACCTGCCCACCGACGCACCCACGCCCTCCCCCACCCCGACCGAGCCCGGCTACGGGCTCCCCCTCGGCCTGCTCGCCGTCGCGCTGCTCGCGGCGGCGGGGGCGGCGCTCGTGCTGATCCCCCTCGCGAAGACCCTCCGGCGCGCGGCCGCGCTCCGCCGGCGGAGGACGCCGCGGGAGCGGGTCCTCGCCGCGTACCGGGTCTTCGACGGCGAGGCCGCGGACCTCGGCCTCGGCCGGGCCCCCGGCGAGACCGTGCTCGAGCACCGGGACCGCCTGACGCGGACGGCGCGCTCGCTCGACGGCCACCTCGACGCGCTCGTCGCGGCCGCCGTGCGCGCCGCCTACGCGCCCGATGCGCTCGCCCCCGCCGAGGCGGAGCTCGCCGTCCGGGCCGCCCGCGACGCGATCCGGGGGCTCCGTCGGGATGCGGGGGCGATCCGAACCCTGACCGGGATCTACCGCCCGGGCTGGTAGGGGGCGCCCCGCCTCGGAGCGGAGGGGTGCCGGGAGCCGCGGGTGGGCAACCCATCGGTGCCGGTGTGGGTGTGCGCCGCGGCCTCCCGCAGCGCGCGGATGAACCGCTCGCGGTCCTCCTTGAACTGCCCGACCTTGGCGTCCACGCTGCTCGCGATCTCGTCGATCGCGACGAAGAAGGCCATCTGGCCCTCGCGCAGCGCGTCGAGCACCTCGCCGTCGCGGCGGCACACCTTGAAGATGCTCTGGCCGTCGGTGACGAGCTTCACCTCCGAGAGGTGACGGTCAAGCCCCGCCCGACGGTTGAGGTAGTCCCAGGCCCGACGGACGCGCTGCAGCGACATCCCGCCGTCGAGCAACGACTTCACCACCCGCAGCGCGACGAGGTCGCGGAACGAGTACAGGCGGGCGACGCCGGGCCGACCCCCCGTGCCGCGGACCGACGGCTTGACGAGGCCGATCTGGTCCCAGTAGCGGAGCTGGCGCGGGGTGCAGCCGGTGAACTTCGTTGCCTGGTGTGCCGTGAAGCCCTCCATAGGAACGCGCGCCCTCCGACGACTCGCCACCAACCTCAACCTCACGCGCCCGTCACGCGGTCGAGGCGACGCTCGACGTGCGGTTGACGGTCACGCCCCCGGGGAAGGTGAGGCTGTTGTACTTCGCCACGGCGTACGGTGGCAAGTGCCCAGGTAGGCTCGCTCGCCGATCGGGCGGTTCGCGCGCCGCGTGCGGCTCAGCCCTGCGGCGGCCGCAGGCGACCCGAGAGCCGCGCGAGGATCGACGCGAGCGAGAACCGCCCGGACCCCTGCATCGCTCGGACCTGATCCAGGGTGAGCTGCTTCAGGTACCGGTACACGAGCAGGGAGGAGGCGAGCATCACGCAGAACCCGACCGCAGCGATCCAGAGCTGGATCGGGAAGAGCATGAGCATGACGAAGCCGGCGACGAACGAGAGCGCCGACCAGCGGATCCTCCGCGCGAGATGCGCCGCGAGCGAGGTCCGGCTCACGGTCTCGACGAGGCGGGGGTCCTCCTCGGCCAGACGCTGCTCGATCTCGTCGAGGATGCGCTGTTCGTCGGGCGAGAGCGGCATCGCGATCGGGCTCCTCGGTCCTGGCACCTCGATTATAGGGACGACCCCCTCCGGAACTGAAGGGGGTTCCTACGAGCCGTCGGGCCGGCGGGGCCTCTGGGCGCGGCTCCCGCGCCCGAGCAGGGATGCCGGCATGGCCGAGCCGCGGCCGAACCGGCGCCCGATCCGGTCCATCGCGCGCTCCACGTCGCCCCACCGCTCGCCCCGCAGGAGCGCGAGCTGCTCCTGCCCCGCCGGCACGAGGCCGGTCGCGGCGACCCCGAGCAGGCGCACCCGCCGGCGGACGCCGGGCAGGCCCCGGTACAGCTCGGCGGCGACGGCGTGGATCTCGACGCCGACGTCGGTGGGCTCGGGCAGCGTCCGCGAGCGCGTGAGCGTCGTGAAGTTCGCGAGCCGTGCCTTCAGCGAGACCGTCCGGGCCCGGTACCCCTCCTCCCGCAGCCGGGCCGCGACCCGGTGCGAGAGCGCGAGCAGCTCGCGCAGGAGCTCCTCGGGGTCGTCGATGTCCGTCTCGAAGGTCTCCTCGTGGCTGATCGACCTCGGCGGCTCGTAGGGGGTGACCGGGCGCTCGTCCCGCCCCCGCGCGAGCGCGTGGAGGTCGCGCGCGTGCTGCTCGCCGAGCAGGCGCTCGAGCACGCCGACGGGGGTGCGCGCGAGCTCGCCGAGGGTGCGCACGCCGATCCGCCCGAGCACCTCGGCCGTGCGCTCCCCCACGCCCCACAACGCCCGCACCGGCAGCGGCTCGAGGAAGGCCTGGACCTCCTCCGCGTGGACGACGAGGAGCCCGTCGGGCTTGGCCCGCTTGGAGGCGAGCTTGGCGACGAGCTTGCTCGGCCCGACGCCGACCGAGCAGCGCACGCCGACCTCGGCCGCGACCTCGCGACGGATCTTCTCCGCGATCGCCGGCGGCTCGCCGAACAGCAGGCCGGCCCCGGAGACGTCGAGGAAGGCCTCGTCGAGCGCGATCGGCTCGACGAGGGGGGTCACGGCGAGCAGGACCTCACGGAAGCGGTTCGAGTGGGCGCGGTAGGCCTCGAAGTCCGGGGGCAGGAAGACGGCGTCCGGGCACAGGCGGCGGGCGCGCACCGCCGGCATCGCGTTGCGGATCCCGTACGCCCGGGCCTCGTAGGAGGCGGACATCACGACGCCGCGGGAGCCGGTGCCGCCGACGACGACCGGGCGCCCGGCGAGCGAGGGGTCCTTCAGGACCTCGACCGAGGCGTAGAACGCGTCGAGGTCGACGTGGAGGATCGGCTCGGCGGGACGGGATCGCGGCACCGCGCGCAAGCCTAGCCGCGCGCTCACCATCCGGCCGACCCCCCGCTCGCGTGCCAGAGCTTGCGGGGCGCGCCCCCGAGCACGGCGCCCCCGCCGGCCGCCAGGGCCTCCGCCAGGCGCCCCTCGCGCCGGGCCCGGTGCAGGGCCAGGAGGTCCCACACGTCCTCGGCGATCACGCTCACCCCCCGCACGCCCGTGCGCCGGACCTGTCCGAGGACCGCGAGCACCGGGGCGTGGAAGACGGTCCGGGCGACCCTCGGCTGGACGCTCTCGAAGACCGTGACGTCCACGGGACCGGTCGCGTCGTCGAGCGTGAGGAAGATGATGCGCTGGCCGCTGCGGACCGCCGGGGTCTGCGAGGCCACCTTCACCCCGGCCACCATCACCCGCTCCCCCGCCCGCCGCCGCCAGAGGTCCCGGGCGCGCACCACCCCGAGCTCCTGCAGGAGCGGCTCGAAGAAGCTCACCAGGTGCCGGGAGGCGTCGAGGCCGACGACCTCGAGCTCGGCCCGGACGCGCTCGGCGTCGGTGTACTCGGGCAGGTCGAGCGCGAGCTGCTCGGGCGGGCCCTCGAGCGCGAGCTGCTCGCCCTCGCGCACCGGCTCGGTCGTCATCGCCACGAACAGGCGGTCCCGACGGCTCCCCGCCCCGAGCCCGTCGAAGGCCCCGGCGTGCGCGAGCGCCTCGGCCACCGGCCGGGACACGCCGGTCCGCCGCAGGAAGTCCCCCACGTCCCGGAACGGCCGCTCGGCCCGGGCCTGCAGGATCCGCCGGATCTCCGCCTCCGAGATGCCCTGCACGTCCTTCAGCGCGAGCCGGATCCCGGAGCGCGGCCGCGCGGACGGCGTCGAGGGGGGCAGCAGCTCGACCACGTAGTCGCGCTCGCTCCGGTTCACGTCCAGAGGCAGGATCTCGATGCCGCGGCGGCGGGCGTCCTGGAGGATCAGGCGCCGCGGGTACATCCCGGGGTCGTGGGTGAGCACCCCGGCGAGGAAGGCCGCCGGGTGGTGGGCCTTCAGCCAGGCCGAGCGGTACGTCGGCACCGCGAAGGCCGCCGCGTGCGCCTTGCAGAACCCGAAGCTCGCGAAGCCCGCGAGCTCCTCCCAGATCCGCTCGGCGGCCGCCGGGTCCACCCCGCGGCGGGCGGCGCGCGCGAGGACGTCCTCCCGCAGGGCCGGCAGCCGCTCGGCGTCGTCCAGGTGCCGGCGGATGCGGTCGGCCTCCGCGAGGTCGTACCCGCCGATCGCCGCGAGCGTCCGCAGGACCTGCTCGTGGTAGACGATCACCCCGAAGGTCTCGCGCAGGATCGGCCGCAGCGCGGGGTGCCCGTAGCGCGGCGGCTCGAGCCCCTGGCGGCGCCGCAGGTACGGCGCGACCATGTCCGACTTCACCGGGCCGGGCCGGAACAGCGAGATGTCCACGATGAGGTCCTCGAACCGCTCGGGCTGCAGCTTCTGGAGCAGCTCGCGCTGGCCGGGCGACTCGATCTGGAAGCACCCGAGCGTGTCCGAGGCGCGGATCAGCTCGAAGGTGGCGGCGTCGTCGAGCGGGATCCGCTCGAGGTCGACCTTCTCGTGCTCGGTGCGGGCGATCTCGTCCAGGGCGTGGCGCATCGCCGAGAGCATCCGCACCCCGAGCACGTCGAGCTTCAGGTAGCCGAGCAGCTCGACGTCGTCCTTGTCGGCCTGGATCATCCGGTAGCCCTGGAACGAGCGCTCGAGCGGGACCCGCGTCACGAGGTCGTGGTCGGCGAGCACGATGCCCGAGGGGTGCAGCGCGAGGTGCCGGGGGAAGCCGTCGAGGCGCTCGGCCACGCGGAACAGCAGCTCGAGCTGGGGCGCCCGCAGGTTCTGACCGGCGAGCTCGGGCAGGCGCTCCATCGCCACGCGCAGGTCGTCGGCGCCGATCCGCGGGAAGGCCTTCGCGATCGTGTCGACCTCGGGCTCGGGCAGGCCGAGGGCCTTGCCGACCTCGCGCAGGGCGGAGCGCGCGCGGTAGGTATCCACCATCGCGACGCACGCGGTGCGCGCGTCGCCGTGGCGCGCGAGCACCATGTCGTAGACGTCCTCGCGGCGGGCGGACTCGACGTCGATGTCGATGTCGGGCAGCTCCTCGCGCAGCGGGTTCAGGAACCGCTCGAAGACGAGGTCGTGCCGGATCGGGTCCACGTCCGAGATGCCGAGCGCGTAGCACACGAGCGAGCCCGCCGCGCTCCCCCGGCACGCGCAGGCGATCCCCATCGCGCGGATGTCCTCCACGATCTCGGCCACCGTGAGGAAGTACGCCGCGTAGCCGAGCCGGTGGATCGTCGCGAGCTCGTGGTCGAGCCGGTCCCGGACCGCGCGCGTGACGCGCATCCCCCGGCGCTCGAGGCCGCGCCAGCAGCGCTCGGCGAGCAGGGAGGAGGCGCTGCGCCCCGACGGGGTCGGGAAGGCCGGGAAGTGGCGGCTCCCGAGGTCGAGATCGAACGAGCACGACGCGGCGACATCCAGGGTCGCGCGCACGAGCTCGGGTCGCTCCTCGAACAGCCAGCCCATCTCGCGCGCCGGCTTCAGCCACCCCTCGGCGTTCACGCGCGAGACGTTGCGGCGGTTGATCGGCACGAGCCGGCGCATGCACGCCAGGGCGTCGGCGAGGAAGGCGTCCTCGGGCACGAGGTACCGCACGGGGTTCGTCGCGACGGCGGGGACCCCGGCGCGCTCAGCCAGGCGGAGCAGGGCCCGGATCTCCTCGCGCGAGCCGGGCTCGAGGCGGTGCTCGACGGCCACGTACAGGCGCTCGCCGAAGGCCTCGCGGTAGGGCTCGAGCGCTCGGCGCGCCGCCTCGGGCCGGCCCGAGATCGCCAGGCGCCCCGCCGGCGAGCGCGGGCCGAGGAGCCCGACGAGCCCGGCGGCATGCGCGCACACCTGCTCGGGCGCGAGCGCCGGCTCCCCGCGCTCCCCCGTCATGTGGGCGTCGGTGATGAGCCGGCAGAGGTTGGCGTACCCGACCGCGTCGCGCGCGAGGAGGACGACGT
>CAZXJB010000051.1:7059-17954 GCA_964640965.1 uncultured Actinomycetes bacterium
CTCGCTCCGCTCGCCTCAGAGACCCCGCTCCGCCCGGCCCGCCCCCCTTCCCCCCACCCGGCCCGCATCGTGAGGGAGGCGCCGAGGATCGGCCGCACCCCGTGGCGCTCGCACGCGCGCACGAACCGGGCCGCGCCGTAGAGCCCGTCGCGGTCGGTGAGCGCGACGGCCGGCATCCCGAGCTCGGCCGCCCGCCGCGCGAGGTCCTCGGGCGAGAAGGCCCCTTCCTTCAGGGAGAAGAAGGAGCGGACGTCGAGGTGCACGAAGGGGGAGGCCATGGCGCCACCGAGCCGCTCACCCTCCCCCGCGGGGGAGCTCCGCGGGATCGAACCGGACGAGACCGGGGACCCCGTCGAACGCCCGATCCGTGGAGACGATCCCCTCGAGGCCGTACGTGAGGACCACAGCCGCATGGATCGCGTCGCGCGGGGACAGGCGCTCGTGCGCCGCCACGATGCCCGCCGCCGCCTCGACTTCGCGCCGCGCGATGGGGAACGGATCGGGGAAGGCGGCGAGGACGTCCGCCACCGTGACCAGGGCGATCTCGCGCTGCTCGCGTCGCGTGTACACGTCGAGGATCTCCTGGAGCGTCTCCACGTCAACCCCGTAGGTCTCGGGATCCGCCGCGGTCAGCACCGCCCGGCACGGCTCGCGGTACGGGTGCGACGCGCCCTGGGCGTAGATGAAGACGTCGGTATCAAGGAGCTTCACCCCTCCGCCCCCGATCCCTCGACGAACCGACCGATCAACGGCTTGACGTCTTCCCAGGTCCCGATGTCGACCTCGCGCGAGCAGATCCGCGAGATCGCCGCCCGTCGCTCCTCCTCGGAAGGCCGGAGGTAGGCACGTCGCACCGCCTCACGGAGCAGCTCGCCGACGGAGACCCCGCGCCGCGCGGCCTCCTGGCGGATGGCCTCGTACTCCCCTTCATCGAACAGGATCTCGACCCGCCTGGACAGCGCCATCCCATCACCTCCGGATATATCCGGAACGAGGGCCATCCTACCTCTCCACCGCACCCTGACCGCCGATCCCGCCAGTCGATCCCGCGAGTCGCTCTTCATCGAACATCTGTTCGAGCCTTACCGTACCCCATGGGTCCGACACCGGTCAACCCAGGGATCTGCCGCGGATGCCATCATCATGGCATGAAGTGTTAGCATCCAGTCATGATGATCCGTACCCAGGTCCAGCTGACCGAGACCCAGGCGGAGAAGCTCCGACGCATCGCCGCCGCCCGCGGCGTCTCGATGGCGGAGGTGATCCGGGAGGCGGTCGACGGCCTCCCCGAGCGCGACGACCGCCTCGAGCGCTGGGCCCGCGCCCGGTCCGTGCTCGGGAGCTTCCGCGACGTCCACGGCGAGACGGACGTGAGCGTCCGCCACGACGAGCACCTCGCCGAGGCCATCGACGCCGACCTCCGCGGTGAGGGCCCGCAGGCGTGACGACCTTCGTGGACACCTCGGCGCTCATCGCGCTCCTCGACGGCGCCGACCCACGCTTCGACGCGGCGCTCCGGTGGCTCGAGGAGGCGGTCACCGAGCGCGATGAGCGGCTGGTCACGCACACCTACGTGATCGTCGAGGCGCTCGCGGTCGCCCAGCGCCGTCTGGGGCCCGAGGCCGCCCGAGCGCTGCTGGACCACCTGCTCCCGATGTGCGAGGTCCGCTCCGTCGACGCGTCCCTGCACGAGCGCGCCGTCGCCGCCTACCTCGCGGGGCTCGACCGCCGCGTCTCGTTCGTGGACCGGGTGAGCTTCGAGCTCATGCGGACGGAGCGGATCCCGCGGGCCTTCGCGTTCGACCCGGACTTCGCGCGCGAGGGGTTCGAGACCGTCCCGGCCTGATCTCGAGCGGCCCGACCCTCAGCCCGAGCCCTCAGGCGGCGCGGGTCCGTGCGGGCTCGCCCCGGACGGCGGCCACCGTCATGAGGATCGCCGCCGGGATGAAGAACGGGCCGATCGAGAGGGCCCCGAGGACGCAGAAGCCCCACAGCAGCGCCGCGCAGACCGCCCACGCCGCCCGGGAGCGCGCGAGCGCCCCCACGAGCGAGAGCGCCACCGGCACCGCGCCCAGGGCGAGCACCCACGGGCCCTCCACCGAGAGCAGGCTCGTGCTCGAGCAGACGAGCTCGCCGCCGGGCAGGCCCGCCGCGCACGTGCGGCCGAAGGGTGCGAACGCGACGAGCGCCCCCGCCAGCGCGGCCATGAGGGCGAGCCGTACCGTCTTCATGGAACGAACGATCCTAGTCCCACAGGCGCTCCACGTGCCACCGGTCGCGCTGCCGGTCGTGGTACAGGTCCCAGACGGCGCCGCCGCGGGCCTCGACCCGCCAGTACTCGCGGTCGCGCCCGTCGGCCCACCACCGGCCCTCGATCCGCCACCGGCCGATCACGTCGGCGACCTCGTACCGGCGGCCGCGCCAGACGAACGCGGCGGGCATGCCGGCGTCCCGCTCGACCCGGACCTCGACCTCCTCGTCGTACCGCTTGGACATCGGACCTCGCCTCCGCCTGGTGCTTCGAACATACGTTCGAGAGGGAGCCTCACGATACGCCCGGGGGCCGACATCGGTCAAGGGGCGGGCGCCGCGCCCGGCGCGGTCCGCGGCCCCGGCGCGGGGATCAGGAGGTTCCGAGCTCCCGCACGGCCGGCACGAACAGCGCGACCAGGATCGCGACGTCCAGGGCGAGCCCCGCCCAGGAGGTCGGCACGAACAGCGCGCACAGCACGGCCGAGATCGCCGTCGCGCCGAGCGCGAGCCCCCACCACCAGGGCTGGAGCAGCCACAGCCCCACGGCGGCCGCGACGAAGGCCGCCGCGACGAGCAGCCACCCCACCCCCGCCACGCGGACCCCAACCTCGCCGAGGTCCACCCGCCCCGCGAGCACCGTCGTCGAGCGCGGGAAGCCCTCCACCTCCGCCAGGCCGAAGGGCACGACGAACCCGAGCAGGTGCACGAGGCCGTGGAGCGCGAGGAGCACCGCGAGCCCGATCCGCCACATGCCTCGAGCCTCCCGCCGCGCCGCCCGGCCGAGGGGGGCCCTGCGGCCCGCATCCGACGGGACCGGGTCCCGCGCCGGGTAGGCTTGCCGACGATGGCCGGATCCCCGGAGCCGCTCGTCCTGTGCGTCCCGAACTTCAGCGAGGGGCGCCGGGAGGAGGTCATCGAGGAGATCTGCCGGGCGCTCGCGAGCGTGCCCGGCGCTCGGCTGGTCTACCGGCAGGCCGACCCCGAGCACCACCGCCTCGACGCCGCCGTCCTCGGCTCCCCCGAGGCCGTCCGCGCCGCCGTCCTCGCCGCCGCCCGGGTGGCCGTCCGCCGCATCGACATGGACGAGCACCGGGGCGCGCACCCGCGGATCGGCGCGCTCGACGTCGTGCCGTTCGTGCCGGTGCGGGGGATCTCGATGGCCGAGACCGTCGAGCTCGCGCGGTCCGTCGCGCGGGAGCTCGCGGAGACCCTCGACCTGCCCGTGTACCTCTACGGCGAGGCCGCGCTCGCGCCCGAGCGCCGCGACCTCGCCGAGGTCCGTCGCGGCGAGGTCGAGGGGCTCCGCGAGGCCGTCGCCCGGGGCGAGCGCCTGCCCGACCTCGGGCCCGCGAGGATCGGGCGGGCCGGGGCGACCGCCGTCGGCGCGCGCAAGCCGCTCATCGCCTTCAACGTCTACCTGACGGGCTCCGAGGAGGACGCCAGGGCCGTCGCACGGGCCGTCCGGGGATCCTCGGGCGGGCTGCCGGCCGTCCGGGCGATCGGGTTCTCCGTGCCCGAGCGCGGCTGCGTCACGGTCTCGATGAACCTCGTCGACCACGAGGTGACCGGCCTGCGCCGGGCCTTCGACGCCGTCCGCGAGCAGGCCGAGCGCCGCGGCATGCGGGTCCTCTCGAGCGAGATCGTGGGGCTCGTGCCCCAGGCCGCGATCTCGGAGGAGGATGTGGGGTACCTACGACTGGAGGGGTTCGATGCGGAGCACCAGATCCTGGAGCGACTCATGAGCCGGTTCGCGGACGAGCGGATCGACGCGTTCCTCGAGGCCCTCGCCTCGGACGCGCCGACGCCGGGGGGCGGGGCCGTCGCCGGGCTCGCCGGCGCGATGGGCGCGGCGCTGATCGAGATGGTGGCCAACCTCACGCTCGGGCGCGCCGGGTACGAGGACGTGGCCGACCGCATGGGCGCGATCCTCTCCGAGGCCGGGGTGGCCCGCGGCGCGTTCCTCGAGCTCGCCGAGCGCGACGCCGCGGCCTTCGAGGGCGTGATGGCGGCCTTCCGGATGCCGAAGGGGACCGACGCCGAGCGCGCGGCGCGCTCCGAGGCGATCCAGCGCGCGTACGAGGAGGCGGCCGCGGCCCCGCTCGAGATCGCCGAGCGAGCGGTCGGCCTCATGGAGCTCGCGCACGAGGTGACGGCCAAGGGGAACGCGCACGCGGCCTCCGACGGCGCCTCGGCCGCCGTGATGCTCCACGCCGCGGCAGCCTGCGCGTTCGCGAACGTCGAGATCAACGCGGCCGCGCTGAAGGACCGCGCGAAGGCCGAGGACCTGCGCTCGCGGGTCTCGACGTTCCGCGCGGAGGCCGAGGCGCTGCTCGAGGCGACCCGCCGGGCGTTCGCGGAGCGGCTCGCGTAGGCCGATGCGGCCCTTCGCGCCGGGCGAGCCCGTCGTCCTGCGCGAGCTCTGGCGCGGGCGGGTCTTCGCCGCCCGACCGGCCACCGTCCTCCACGACAGGCCCGAGCTCACCGTGCTGCTCGTGCCGGCCGGCGTGACCTGCGCCGTCCCGGTCGGACCCGACGGCGAGGAGCTGCGGATCCCCGACCGGCCCTGGCGGCTCGAGCTCCGCGAGCGCGGCCCCAGCCCGGTCCTGTCCTTCGCCTGGCCCGGCGAGCCCTTCGCTGTGCTCCGCTGGACGGAGCCCTGGGCCTGGTACGTCAACCTCCAGGACCCCTTGCGCCGCACCGAGATCGGGTTCGACACCACCGACCACGTCCTCGACGTGCTCGTCGCCCCGGACGGGATCTGGCGGTGGAAGGACGAGGAGGACCTCGCGCGGGCCGTCGCGCTCGGCCTGTTCACCCCCGCCGAGGCCGAGCGCTTCCGCGCGGACGGCCTCCGCGCCGTGCGCCGGATCCTCGCGCGCGAGCCGCCCTTCGACCGCGACGGGACCCGATGGCGGCCCGAGCCTTCCTGGCCCACCCCCACCCTCCCTGAGGGGTGGGACGCCCCGGCGTAGCGGATCGAGGATCGGGAACCTCACGCCCGGGATGGTGATGAGCCGCCCGCGGCCCGCGTGCGGACCCCCCCGCGCCGGGAGACGCCGCCTATCCGAGGATGAGCCCGGCGGCCTCGAGCACCTGCTCCTCGGTGAGCTCGGACCCCGGACCGCTCACCACGAGCTCGAGCACCGGATCCTCGAAGACCGAGGCGACCGCCTCCAGCGCGTCGCTCTCGACCCGGGCCGGCAGCAGGACGTGCGCCGTGGTCGTGACGTCGGCGAGGTGGATGAACACGCGCTGCCCGCCGGGGAGGATCCGCCACCGGAACACCCCGCCGTAGCAGGCGATCGCCGGAGCATCCCCGCCGAGACCCTCGACGGGCGAGGCCGGGTAGCACCCCGGTGAGGGCTGAGCCGCGGGTCGGTCGAACTCGGCCTCCGCGGCGACGCCGTCCTCGAGACGCTCCTCCACCACGAGGCGCCCGAACCGAGGGTGATGGTCGTACACCCACACGATCGCGGCACGGGCGAGGGGCACATCGGCCGGGGTCACGAGGATCCGCGAGGGCGGGCTCAGGTCATCGGGGGGATCGCCTGGAACGGGAGCGGCGCGTCGGCGGCGGATGCGACCTCGATCCCCCCGCGGATGGGACGCTCCCAGTCCGGCCCCTCGATGCCGAGGGACGAGCCAGACGATCCGCGAGGAGACGCAGCACCGCCGCTCGCGCACCCGACCGCCGCCAGGAGCATCCCTGCGGCGAGAACCCAGCTCCTCAACGGTCCCATCTCCCCTTCATGAACGCCGCGGGGTTCAGCCGGACACCTCAAACGGGGTCCCCGGGTTGACCGACATGGCCACGATGAACCGTCCGGTCACGGCGTCCACGACGACGACCATGTCGGCCATGTAGGCGTGGGGGCCGCGGGCCGATACATCATCCGGGCCCTTCGGGGGGCCGGGGCCGAAGAGAGGGAACTCCACGTCCGGGATCGTCACCAGCCACACGAGCGCATCCTCGTAGCGCGGATCCACCGTGCCGTCCGGGAGCTCCGTGCCCATGTCGAGGTCGGTGAACCGGCAGAGCGCGAGCGTCGTGCCCGGCTTCGCGGCCTCCCACGCATCCATCCCCTTCGGGAGCCCGAATTCCTCGAGGGCCACCTGGAGGGCCTCCGAGGCGCTGATCGCCTCCGCCGCCGCCGAGGATGGTGCCGGGGCCACCACAACGCCCTCCGCGGCGAGCGCTCGGATCTCCTCCTCGGGCAGGGATGCCAGGACCTGCGGCTCCTCGGCGAGCGGCTCCTCGGCGACCACCGGCGTGGCGCGCGCCTCGATCCCCACGCCGTCAGGTCGAGCCTCGGGTGGAGCACCCGCGTCGCGCGCCAAGAGCACCGGGACCGCGACGACGCACATCACCAGGATCGCCGTGACGATGGCGACCCTCGTTCCAGACCGTCCACCTTCACGCACCCATCCCTGCATCGCTCGCTCCCTCCTCCGGGATCAGATCGGATGGGTCCAGATCTCGAAGCGCGTGGGACGGTTCACCCACGCGACATGGTAGCGCCAGACGTCGGGCTCGGGCAGCCACAGGTCGTCATCATCGACCCACGTGCCGTCCCACCGCATCTTCTGGACCTGACCGAAGCGGACGCGGTCGCTCGCGGTTCCCGGGACGTCGCTCTCGGCGTGCCAGGTCTCCCCGAACAGCTCACTCACGAAGGGCGTGGACCAGACGACGAGCGGGTCGAAATCGGTGCGGTCCTTGATGTCCCCGTTCAGAACCATGCGGATGACGTTCGCGGACTTGCTGTAGACAACGCGGTACTCGTCCACGTTGTCCCCGGCCGAGGGCTCGGCATACCATCGGGTGACCGGGTCGCATGTTGGGTAGCACCTCGTCCATCGACTGAAGTTGTGGAACCCGCTCCGGCAGTAGTCGCAGGCATCCCGGCCCACGTGTGCATACCCGATCTGCGCCCAACCGTCCCAGAAGCTCCTCCCCGTGAGCATCACCCAAGCGGAGCTGGCGCTGGTCTCACCGCACAGATCCGCCCGATCGGGCTCAATCACCGCGCGGGTCCCGTACCTCGCGCTCCCTCCGGCCGACCAAGCTCCGGAGAAGAAGTTCCCTGGCGTATCACACGTGGCGCCCGCCCCATGAGCCGCAGGGAGCTCACTCGACCAAACCGCGCCCAGCACCAGCGCCACCGACAGGACCGAGACGACACGCCGCATCTCGACGCCTCCCGCGAGGGATGTTTCCCAGTGAAACATACCCCCCCCCGAGCACAGGTCAAGTCCTGATGTCCCTGTGAACCCATCGGCCCAGGTGAGCTTCGGGCGGCGCGAGCTCCTCGTAGAGCGCGGCGAGGCGCGGGATGAAGGGGAGGTCGCTGTCCATCACGGCGATGAGATCGAGGTCGCTCCACCGGCCTACCTCGCCCCGACCGAACGAGCCGAACGCCACGACCAAGGTCGCTCCGCGCTCGACCCACGACCGCACGATCCGCTCGGCCTCGGCGGCGAGCTCGGCGGCCCGCTCCGCGCGCTCCACCGCGGCGAGCATAGGCCCGGGGCTGAGCGCGCCCCGATGCCGGCCTCGCCTACGGGCTCGAGCTCGCCGGGTTGCTGGGGCTCGGAAGAGGCGCGCAGTTCGCCTGGTAGTTCTGGCGAGCCAGGCTGGGATCTCCGCCGGCCGCGCGATCAGCCACCTGTCGCAGCCACTGCCGTATGGAGATCTCGGAGACCAGGGTGACATCCCGCCGGAGGAGCCGCACTCCCTCCTCGATGGCCGCTCGATCGCCGCGACCGATCGCGGCGAGGTACACCCCGGTGTCCCGGCAGATCTGTTGCCACGGGTTCTCCGCGATCCTCACCCCGAACCCGCTGCAGCCCGCGAGGAGAAGGGCCGTCGCAAGCCCGCCCACCGCCATGCGCCGAAGACCCTCCTGCACCACCCCCATGGTCGACCAACCGTCGAGCCACTTCACAGGTCGGCCCTTCCCAGAACGGCTCGTCCGATCAGGAACGCGCCCGCGAGCTCCGTCAGGATGAAGAGGCCGGAGGCCCACCAGTGGACGGCCAGTCCGAAGCCGCTCCGGAGGCTGTGGTAGTTCCAGAGGAGGTGGATCAGGGGGTGGAACATGTTCGTGGGCCGCACCCGGAAGAACAGCAGCCCCACGATCGTGGCGAGGAGGAGGGGCGTCCACGGGCGAGGCCAGATCTGCGCGGTCGCCACGACGACCGCTCCGAGCGACCCGATCGCGAGACCCGTGTACGCAGCGACCACGGCGATGCCCAGGATCGGCAGGGATGATGGGGGCGGCAGCGGAGGCACCTCGCCTCCGCCCAGCGCCGCGGGATCGAGCCCACGTGCGTGCGTGCTGAACCCCCATCCGGCGTGCGTGAGCGCTGCGCCCACGACGCCGACGACCCCGGCGGCGAAGAGCGCGTAGACCGCCCCTACCACGATCAGGGCGCTCAGCTTCCAGGCCCACCAGCGGGTCCTGGAGCCCGCGCGGGGGAGGGCGAGGGACGCGAACGCCGCTCCCCGATCCCCGACCGAGATGTCTCCCACCATGGCCACGAAGACCAGGGTCAGCACGTAGACGACGATGATCGGCTGGTTCAGAACCCAGAGGATGACGTCCCATTGGTTGACGTTGCGCCTGCCGACCTCCGCGACGAGTTGGTCCGCACCGCCGAGCCCGGCACCCGCGAACACGGCACCGGCCGCCAGCCAGCGCTTCCACCCGAGCAGGCGCGCGAGCTCCAGGCGGAGCCCTCTCACGCCTCCACGCCCAGGGTCGACAGGAAGACCTCCTCCAGCGATGCCACGGCCGGACCGACCTCCTCGATCGACACCCCCAGGGACACCAAGGTCCTGACGACGCTCGGCACCGGAAGCTCGGTGCGAAGGACCCCCGAGAGCCGTCCGTCGCCGTCGACCCGGACGACATCGAAAGCGCCGGCCAGCACCTCCCAGTCGTGCTCGGCGGTGACCGTGATGTGGATGCGACCCGCCAGCCGGCGGAGATCGCGCGTGGCGAGCTCGCCCGCGATGCGACCCGAGCGCATCATGTAGACGCGGTCGCAGGCAAGCTCCACTTCGGTGAGCAGGTGACTGGCGAGCAGGACCCCCACGCCCGCAGCCGCCTGCGCTCGTATGAGAGCCCTCAAGTGGGCGATCCCCAGCACGTCCAGGCCGTTCGTGGGCTCGTCCAGCACCAACACCGTCGGATGCTCCATGAGGGCCTGGGCGAGCCCCAGACGCTGACGCATCCCGAGCGAGTACTTCGAGACGGGGCGCCGATCCGATGGGTCGAGGCCGCAGAGCCGCATCGTCTCGTCGATCTCCGCGTCTCCCACGACCCCCCGGAGCGAGGCCAACAGGCGCAGGTTCCGGCGCCCCGAGAGATGCTCGATGAATCCCGGGGTCTCCGGGAGGAGCCCGAGCACCACCTCTTGCGTCCCACCCGGATCCGGAGGCGACCCACCGAGCCGGACGACGCCACTCGTCGGCAACGACAGCCCGGCCAGGATCTTGACGAGCGTGGTCTTGCCGGCGCCGTTCGGGCCGATGAGCCCGACGACCTCTCCCGGCGCCACCGTCACGCTGACACGGTCGAGGACGCGGCGTCGCCGGATGGTCTTGACGATCCCCCGGGCATCGACGACGGGTGCGGCCGCAGTCATCGGACTACAGAGCCTCCCGGGTCCGCGCGATGACGGCCGACCCCACCATCGCGGCGAGGATCCCCGTCGACCAAGACCCCGAGAGGGCGAACAGGGATGCGCCGGCGGCGGGCACGTGGAGGGCCGCGACGGGCCTCAGAGCATCTAGGGAGGCCGGGAGGATCACGGTCGGCACGACATGGACGGCGAAGGACACCGCGACCACGAGGAAGGCGTTGGTCGTCAGGAGTCCCGATGCGACACCCAGGCCCACGTAGAACGCTCCGCCCAAGACCATCACCGCGGACGTCGCCACGACGAAACCGAGGTCCGAACCGGCGGACGCGGCCGGCGCAGCCCCCGCAGACGAACCCACCGCCGGGCCGATCGCTCGAGCGAAAGCTCCGGCGACGAGGAGCGCGCCGCCGAGCGCCAGGGCGATCGCACCGGTCCCCGCCGCGAGCCGGGTCATCACGTACCTGCTCCGCGACACGCCCCTCACCATCAGGAGCCGGATGAAGCCGCTCTTCCGGTCCTCCGCGACGGAGGTCCCCACCGTAGCCCCCACGATCAACGGAAGGATGACCTGCACGGGCTGGATCGCGTACTGGAGAACCTCCCGCCAGGACACCGCCCCACCGAAGCCGTCCCTCAGCCGGTAGACACGGACCATCGCGAGCACGAGCACACCCATGAACACGAGCCAGAACCTGCGTCTGCCCGCCACCCGTGTCGCGTCGGCCAGGAGGAGCCTCACACGGCCTCCACCGAGGAGCCTGCACGTGCAACGCGGAGGCTCCTCGTTCCCTTGGTGATCACATGGTCATCAGACCAGCGGACTAGCCTAATAGCACACGTACCCCTTGAACGTGTCGTAGCTCCACGTGTTGCCTGGGGTGTCGATGTTCAACCTGAAGCAGGTCCCGTACAGGACGTTCGTGGCTAGCGTTCGGAGGCTGTGATCACCCTTGGCGACGAACTTGCAGCCGCTAATGTCGGTTCCATCGCTGCAT
>CAZXJB010000052.1:0-17897 GCA_964640965.1 uncultured Actinomycetes bacterium
CGGCGATGCTCGTCACCCGTGAGCGGCGGGCCGCCGGGGTGACGCCGGCGGCGGTGCGGGCCTCGGCGGGCGCGCTGCTGCACCTGCCGCACGCCCGGGTCGCGAACATCGCCCGCGCGCTCGAGCGCCTGCGCGACCTCGGCTTCACCGTGGTGGGGCTCGAGGGCCGGGCGTCCCGGGGGATCGACGAGGAACCCTGCCCGGCGGGCCGGATCGCGCTCGTCGTGGGCAGCGAGGACCGGGGGCTCTCCCGCTTGACGCGGGAGGCGTGCGACGTCCTCGTGGCGCTGCCGATGCGCGGCCGGGTGGGCTCGCTGAACGCCTCGGCGGCCCTGGCCGCCGCCCTGTACGGCTACGTCCTCCCCTCGCGCCGCCGGGGCGAGGCCGGTCCGGCGTAGACTCCAGGCGCGCCGGCGTAGCTCAGCTGGGAGAGCAGCGGTCTTGTAAACCGCAGGTCGTCGGTTCGAGTCCGACCGCCGGCTCGGGCGTGGAGGTCAGCGACGGAGGGCGGAGGGGCGGCCCGACGGCCGCCCCTCCAACCGCCCCATGCATGGACCTCAGCGCAGGTAGCTGCCGAAGGTCCCGTACAGCCAGTCCAGGTCGTCCGAGCGGTCCACCCGGTAGACGCCGCCGGTGCCCCCGCAGGTCCAGTTCAGGCCGAACGAGGTCACCCCGCCGATCACGTTGCTCGTGCCGACGAAGTTCGGCCCACCGGAGTCCCCGAAGCACGTGCCCCCCGAGCTCGCGTTGTTCGAGAGCACGAGGGAGCCGTCGCCGGTGAAGCCCGTGTTGATCTGCACGAGGTAGGGGGAGGCGACCATCCGGATCCGGGTGGCCTCGTCCTTCCAGCCCGCGGCGTCCGGGAACGCCTTCTGGAGGCCGTAGCCAACCGCCGTGAACCGGGTGCTCCGGCGCGGCCTCAGTCGGTCGAGCTCGTTCAGCGAGGGAAGTTCGCCGTACCCGAGACCGGTCACCTCCTCGTCCAGCACGACGACGCCGAGGTCGTGGAGCCAGAAGGCGTCCGGGTCGTACTGCGGGTGGGTGTACGGGGTGCCGCCCACGTCGCCCGTGCAGGGGTAGCCCGTGATGCCCGCGCACCGGTCGGATCCGGAGGCCGGGTAGCCCGTCGCGAGCTCGATCGGACCGGGCTCGAACCAGATCTCGACGTGGGCCGCCGGCGCCTCGGTGCAGTGCCCCGCGGTGAGGAACAGGCGCGGCGCGATCAGCGTCCCGCTGCACCGCCACTGCGGGTTGCCCTGGGCGTCCTGCGCGACCATGAGCCCGACGTACGGGTGGCCGTCCTCGTCGGGCACGCCGTCGGTGATCGCCGCGGCCGGCAGCGCGAGCGCCAGCGCCAGGGCGAGCGCAGCCAGGACGACGAGCGTCCGTCTCATGCGGACCTCCTTCCGGTCGTGCTTCCGTCCGTGGGTCCGGACCCCTCCTTCCTAGCAGGGATGGGGCCCTTCGACATCGGCCGAACGGCCCCGGCCCGCCGGGATGGGGGAGCCGCGCGGCTCGGCCTCAGCGCTCGCCGCGACGGAGGACGCGGCCCGCGCGCTCGCGGGGCTCGCCGTCGAAGGCCACCCGGCCGTTCACGAGCACGAGCCGGACGCCCTCGGCGAAGGCGTGGGGGCGCTCGTAGGTCGCCGTGTCGGCGACGCGCGCCGGGTCGAACAGGACGAGGTCGGCGTAGGCGCCGGGCTCGATCCGCCCCCGGCTCGCGAGCCCGAACCGATCGGCCGGCAGGGCCGTCATCTTCCGGACCGCCGTCTCGAGTGGTAGCAGGCGCTCCTCGCGCACGTAGCGCCCGAGCACGCGGACGAACGTCCCGTAGTAGCGCGGGTGCACGGCGTGAGCGCCGAGCGGCCCGGCGGGCGAGATCGCGATCCCGTCGCTCGCCACGAACACGTCGGGCCGCGCGAGGATGGTCCGGACGTCGTCCTCGTGCATCCCGTGCCCGAGCATGCCGGCGAAGCGGTCGGCGGCGAGGAGCTCCGCGATCACCTCGACGGGGGCGCGGCCCCGCTCCGCCGCGAGCTCGGCGATGCTGCGGCCCGAGAGCTCGGGCGCGGGCGGGAAGGAGCCGAGCATCACGCGGTCCCACCCGAGGGTCCCGCCGACCCCCTCGTGGCCGGGCTCGCCCTCCTCGATCGCCCGCTCCAGGCGGGCCCGGGCCTCCGGGTCGGCGAGCACCGCGGGGAGCTCGGAGGGGCTCACCCACGGGGGGAGGACGGCCGCGAGCTCCGTCTCCCAGGCGGTGTAGGGGTACTGGTCGGCGGAGACGTCGTCGCCGGCGCGCCGGCGCTCGTCGAGGAGCTCGAGCAGCTCCGCGGCGCGGCCCCACATCGTCCGACCCTCGACCTTGAGGTGGCTCACGTGGGCGGGGACCCCGGCCCGGCGCCCGATCTCGATGCACTCGGCGACGGCCTCGAGGACGCGCTCCCCCTCGCCGCGCACGTGGCTCGCGTAGACCCCGCCGCCCGTCGCCAGCGTCGAGGCGAGCGCCACGATCTCCTCGGTCGTCGCGTACCGGCCGGGCGCGTAGATCAGGCCGGTGGACAGGCCGAGCGCGCCCTCCTCGAGGGCCTCGGCGAGGAGGCGGCGCATCGCCGTGAGCTCCTCAGGCGTGGGGGCTCGGCGCTGGTCCTCGCGGAGGACCGCCTCGCGGAGGGTCCCGTGGCCGACGAGGGCCCCGACGTTCAGCGCGGGGCCACACGCCTGCACCGCCTCCAGGTACCCGCCGAAGGAGCTCCAGGTCGGGCCGAGCTCGCCTGGGGGCGCGCCCGCGAGGGCCGCGAGCTCCGGCACGCCCTCGGCGGGGAAGGCCGAGCTGCCGCAGTTGCCGACGACGCACGTCGTCACCCCCTGGCGGAGGTAGCTCTCCATGCCGGGCTCGGTGAAGGGGCTGAGGTCGGAGTGCTGGTGGACGTCGACGAACCCCGGGGCGAGCACGAGGCCCGAGGCCTCGATCCGCCGGGCCGCCGGCGGCTCGGGCTGGCCCTCGCGCAGGACGGCCTCGATCCGGTCGCCCCGCACCGCCACGGCGCCCACGAAGGCCGGGCCGCGGGCGCCGTCCACCACCCGGGCGCCGGTGATCAGCAGGTCCACGGCCCTCGGATCAGCGGGTGACGGCGTGGAGCCACAGGCCCGAGGTGAACAGGAGCGCCGGGAACACGAACAGCCCCCCGACGAAGACCCAGAGCCGCCGGCCGGAGGCCACGAGCCAGTCGTTCAGGCCGAGGACCCCGCGCTTGGTCGGGCCGTAGGCGAGCGCCAGGTACGCGATCGAGACGACGGCGACCCCGAGGGCCTGCGCGAGCACGATCTGCACCGCGACGGCGTTGCGGAGCAGCATGGCCGCGACGAGCGTGTCGGCGAGCGTCGTGATGTTCGCACCCATGATGTAGGGGATCGACTCCTCGCGGTTCACGTACCCGCGGGTCGCGAGCGGCACGAGCACCGTGAGGGCGACCGAGACCGAGAGCGTGAGCGTGGCGACGGCGCAGCCGATCAGGAACATCGGCCAGGGACGCCGCAGCCAGGCGGCGCGCTCGCGCCCCACCCTCCGCCCGTCCACCTGGGGCAGCACGCGATCCAGCAGCTTGAAGGACAGGAGGATGACGCCGAGGCCGAGCGGGAGCAGGATCCAGCCCGGCAGCAGGCGCACGACGGGGTCCTGGACGGGACCCCACAGCAGGTCGACGAGGCTCGCCACCTCCCCCGAGGTGCGCCAGTGGATGCCCGCGAGCGCCCCCGAGCGCAGGATCGCGTAGGCGAGCACCATCCCGGGCAGGTACGTGAGCGCCGTGAGCGAGAGCGCGAGGATCCCCATCCCGACCGACTCCTCGCGGCGCGCCCCGCGGTTGCGCATCGCGTAGAGGAAGCCGACGAGCAGCACCACGAAGGAGGCGCCGAGGCGCGAGCCGGTCAGCATCGTGAAGGTCTGCAGCTCGGTGATGGCGCCCCCCGCGAACAGGCCGAGGGAGACCGCCGCGACCGGCGAGCCGGACAGGACCAGGTAGGCCCCGAGCCACCCCGCGCCGAGCGTCGCGGCGCCGTTGCCGAAGAAGACGCTCTCGCGGACCTGCGGCGCGATCGCCGCCGCGCCCGCCCTCATGAGCTGCAGGGCAAGGACGAGGAGGTACAGGGCGCCGAGCCCGCTCGCGACCCGGGCGGCGACCCTCGGCCAGGCGTGCTCCCGCGCGACCGGGATCGCCGCCGGCGCCTCGGTGCGGACGGCGAGGCCGGGGGCGACGGCCGGCGGGTCGTCGTCGGATGGGGGGCCCTCAGGGGTCCCGCGGGGGCGGTCGTCGGTCGCGTCGGCCATGCGTGTCGGCTGGGGAGGCTCGTGCCACGCTATCGGTTCGGTCGGGCTCCGGCAACCTCGCCCGCCCGTCCCCCCCGTCGTGCGGTGGCCCGGCACGGAGGGCGGTCGAAGGTCCCGAGCGCATCGGGCGAAAGGACCCCTGGCCGGTCCGGTTTCGACTGCCACCCTAGGGTCCGGAACCGAGCAAGGGGTGCGAGATGGACGACTCGACGCTCTCGCTGGTGCTGTTCTCCGGCACCGACGACAAGCTGAACGCGGCGGCCGTGCTCACGGCCGGGGCGGCGGCGATGGGCCGCAAGGTGAACATCTTCCTGCAGTACTGGGCGCTCGACGCGTTCCGCGCGGATCGCATCGGCAAGGAGCGCGGCCTCGCGCCCGAGGCGGGGCCGGAGGGCGCCGAGGCCTACCGCAGGCACGGCGGCCAGCACTGGAGCGAGATCCTCCGCCAGGCCAAGGAGATCGGCGACGTGAAGATCCACGCCTGCTCGCTCTCCATGGAGATGTTCGGCCTCACGGTCGAGGATCTCGACCCGCTGGTGGACGACCAGGAGGGCGTGGCGTCGTTCTTCATGGACGCCGACGGCCCGGTGACCTTCATCTAAGGGAGGTGGGGAAGATGGCGACGGTCAACATCGACCGCTCGATCGATGCCCGAGGGATGCCCTGCCCGGGGCCGCTCATGAGCCTCATCGGCGCCATCCGTGAGGGCGAGGTCGGGAACGTGATCGAGGTGCTCTCGAGCGACGAGGGCTCGAAGACGGACATCCCGGCCTGGGTGGCGAAGGCGGGGCACGAGCTCGTGGAGGTCGTCCCCGAGGACGGGTTCACGCGCTTCATCGTCCGGAAGGCGAGGTGACCGGCGATGCCGGCCAAGGTGGTCGTCCTCGGCGGAGGCGTCGGCGGCACCCTGGTCGCGAACCTCCTCGCGAAGGAGCTCGGCCGCGAGGGCAGGGTCACGGTGGTGGACCCGACCGGTATGCACCACTACCAGCCGGGGTACCTCTACGTCGCGCTCGGTCAGGCGAACGGGCGCTGGCTCGTGCGGGACGAGCGGACGCTCCTGCGTCGCGAGGTCGACCTCGTGATCGAGCAGGCGACGAAGGTCGATCCCGCCGAGGGGCGCGTGCACCTCGCCCGCGGCGGCACGCTCGAGTACGACTACCTCGTGTTCGCGACGGGCGCGAGGCTCGTGCCCGACCAGGTCCCCGGGCTGGTGCAGGGCGCGCACGAGTTCTACTCGCTCGAGGGGGCGCAGCGCCTGCGCGAGGCGCTGCGGCGCTTCCGCGGCGGGAGGATCCTCGTGGGGGTCGCCGGGGTCCCGTACAAGTGCCCGCCGGCGCCGGTGGAGTTCGTGTTCATGGTCGAGGATCACCTGCGGCGGCGCGGGATCCGCGATCGGAGCGAGGTCACCCTGCTCTCGCCCCTGAACCGGGCGTTCACGATCGAGTCGGCCTCGAAGGTGATCCAGCCCATCATGGAGCAGCGTGGGATCAAGCTCGTGACGTTCTTCAACGTCGAGGAGGTCGATCCCTCGGCCGGCACGGTCTCCTCGCTGGAGGGCGAGAAGCTCGAGTACGACCTGCTCGTGCTGGTCCCGCCCCACCGGGGGCAGCGGGTCGTCGTGGACTCCGGGCTCGGCGACGTCGCGGGGTGGCTGCCGACCGACCGCCACACCCTCCAGGTGGAGGGTCACGAGCGGATCTTCGCCATCGGGGACGCGACGAACCTGCCGATCAGCAAGTCCGGCTCGACGGCCCACTTCGAGGCGCCGGTCGTCGCGAGCCGCATCGCGTCGCTCGTGCGCGGCACGGCGCCGAACGAGAACTACGGCGGGCGCGTGATGTGCTTCCTCGAGACCGGGAACCGCAAGGCGACGGTCCTGCGGTTCGACTACGAGCACCCGCCCGCGCCGCCCCAGCCGAACCTCATCTGGCACTCGGCCAAGTGGCTCTTCAACCGCCTGTACTGGGAGACGGTCCCGCAGGGCCGGCTCCCCGAGGAGATGCCGGTGCCGATCCCGACGGGAAGGAGCGAGTCATGAGCATGCAGGTCGCGAAGACCCTGGACCTGAAGGGCCTGTCCTGCCCGCTGCCGATCGTGAAGACCGCGCAGGCGATCAAGGAGCTCGCCTCGGGCGAGCTGCTCGAGGCGCTCGCCACGGACCCGGGCTCGGTCGCGGACTTCAAGGCGTGGTGCAGCTCGACCGGGAACGAGCTCATCGAGCAGACCGAGCAGGACGGCGTCTTCCGGTTCGTGATCCGCAAGAAGTGAGGTGAGCGCGATGTCCGTCGAGGAGACGACGCTCGCGGTCCCGGCGCACGAGCACGAGGACCACCCGAAGCACCGCAAGCTCGTGATCATCGCCTGGTCCGGCGAGCTCGACAAGGTGTGGCCGCAGATGATCCTCGCCACGACCGGCGCGGCCATGGGCATGGACGTGACGGTGTTCTTCACGTTCTGGGGCCTGTTCGCGCTCGTGAAGGAGGACAAGCACATCACGGGCGAGAACTGGATGCAGAAGATGGTGGCGCTGCTCGACCGGCCGGGGATGGAGCACCTGCGGCTGAGCAAGATGAACTTCGCGGGCGCGGGGCCGGCGATGATGGAGAAGCTCGCGAAGGAGCACAACGTCGCGAGCCCCGCCGAGCTCCTGCAGATGGCCGTGGACATGGGCGTGAAGCTCGTCCCCTGCCAGATGACGATGGACCTCCTTGGGCTGAAGCGGGAGGACATGATCGACGGGCTCGCCGAGCCCGCCGGCGCCACCGCGATGCTCATGGAGGCGCAGGACGCGATCACGCTGTTCATCTGACCGCGCGGGCCGGGCCCCGCGGCGGGCGAGCGTCGGGTGATCCATCGCACCCCGACACCGAGGGCCGGGAGGTCTCTGTCCTCCACCGCCTCCCGGCCCTCGCCTTCCCCGGCTCGCGCGCGGCGGACCGAGCCGGTACCGTAGGGCCGACGGAAGGAGGGCGCCATGGGGATCCTCGACAAGGTGAAGCAGGCGGCCGGCGAGGCCGCCGAGGCCGCGAAGAAGGGCGCCGCGGTCGCCCAGACGAAGGCGAAGATCCACGGCCTGCGCAAGGAGGCGAACGAGGCCGCGGAGAAGCTCGGGTACCTGGTGCACCGGGAGCGGACGGGCGGCGAGCCGGCGGGCGCCGAGGCCGATGCGCTCGTCCAGCGGATCTCGGAGCTCGAGGCGCAGATCGCCGAGCTCGAGGCCTCTCTCGAGGGGTCGGAGGAGGCCTCCGGCGAGCCCCGCGAGGCGGGCGGCGAGGCCGCCTCGAGCTGAGGTCCGGGCTCAGGCCTCCGGCAGGTAGACGCGGAAGGAGGCACCGCCGCCGGGACGGTCCTCCACCCAGGCCCTGCCGCCGTGCAGCTCGGCGAAGCGGGCGACGAGGGTGAGGCCGACGCCGACCCCGGGGTCGTGATGGCCCGGCCCGGGCACCTGGCGGAACGGCTCGAACACGGCCTGGCGGAGCTCGCTCGGGATGCCCGGGCCGTCGTCCTCGATCACGATGAGGATCCCCCGGCCCTCGCGGCGGGCGGAGACCCACACGTGCGCGTCGGGGGGCGTGTGGCGGGCGGCGTTCGCGAGCAGGTTCTCGACGATCCGCTCGACCTTCGCGGTGTCGAGGTTCGCGATGAGGCGTTCGGGCACGTCGACCTCGACGGTGCGCGCCGCGAGCAGGTCCGCGTCCCGCACCGCCTGGTGGATGAGCTCGGAGAGGTCGGTCGGGCGACGCTGGGGCGAGACGATCCCCCGCTGGAGGCGGTCGAGATCGAGCAGGTCCGAGAGCAGCCGCTCGAGCTTGCGCGCGTTCGAGGCGATCCGCCGGAGCAGGTCCTGGGTGTCCTCGCGCGAGAGCGTGCCGGCGCCCTGCTCCAGCGTGAGGGCCGAGCCGAGGATCGAGGTGAGCGGCGTGCGCAGGTCGTGCGAGACGGCCTCGAGGAAGGTGTTCTTCATCTCGTCCAGGGCGCGGAGCCGCTTGGCCGCCTCCCGCTCCCGGCGGAACGCCTCCTGGTAGGTCCGCTCGCTGCGTCGCAGGGCCTCCTCCGCGCGCTTGCGCTCGGTGATGTCCACCATGAGGCCGCGGAGGGTCGTCGTCCCCCGCGGGTCGCGGCCGACGTGCACGAGGTCGCGCACCCAGCGCTCGGCACCGCCGGCCCCGAGGGCCCGGTACTCGAGGCTGTGGTCGCCGCCAGCGGCGACGGCCCGGCGGAGCTCCGCCAGGGCCGCCTCGCGATCCTCGGGATGGATGTGCCCTCCCCACGCCGAGGGCGGATCCGCGCCGAGCAGCGCCCCGGCTCGCCTCGACAGGAAGGTGAACGCGAGCGCGGTCGGCTCGGCTTCCCAGAACACCGCGTCCAGGCTCTCGACGAGCTCGTGGAACCGCCCGAGCTCGTGGAACCGCCGCGCCCGCCCGAGCGCGAGCGAGGCGATGTCCGCGACGCCGCGGAGCAGCTGCAGCGAGCGCGCGGGGACGTCCTCGTCGCCCTCGGGCGCCCCGACGACCAGGGCCGCGAACCCGTCGGGCTCGAAGCGCAGGGGCGCCACGGTCACGGTGGTCGGCGCCTCGACGAACCAGAGCTCGTGCGGGACCTGCGCGACGACGTGACGGGGCAGGACGAACGGTTCGGCCGTGGACAGGAGGAACCGCTGGCCGACCTCGGCCGGCACCTCCGCGGCGCGTCCGGCGCGCTCCTCGGGGACCCCGTGGTGCCGGGCGAGGTGGAAGGTCCCTTGGGCGGGGTCGCGGAGGTAGGCGGCGACGAACGAGCAGGGGACGATGGTGGGGACGGCCGCGGTGACCCGCTCGAGCACGGCCTCCACCTCGTGCGCGCCCGTGAGGTCCTGCGAGAGCGCGAGGAGGGTCGATGCGATCTCCGCGGCCTCGCGCTCCCTCGCGAGGAGCCGGGCGTTCTCGAAGGCGACCGCGGCGTGCGAGGCGAGCACCTCGAGCACGCGGACGTCCTGGTCGTCGAACTGGTCCACGCCGAGGTTGGAGAGCACGATGACGCCGACCACACGCTCGCCGACCTTCATCGGCACCGCGAGGATCGACTCCTCGACCTCGGATGTGCCGGGGATCTGCACCCCGACGGGGTCCCGGAGCGCATCGGCCGCGTAGTAGGTCTCCCCGGTCTCGGCCGCGCGACCGGTGAACCCCTCGCCGACGCGGGTGACGAGCTCCTCGGAGGTCTCGCCCTGGTACTCGGTGAGCTCCCCCTTGAAGCCGATCGGCTCGAGGGTGACGCCGTCCTCGGCGAGGAGGTACACGCGGCAGTTGTGGTAGTCGATGAGGGTCCGCAGCTCCGTGGTGATCGCCTCGGCGATCTGGCGCAGGTCCGTGAGGCGGTTCAGCCGGAGCGCCAGGCTGTGGAGCATCTTGAGCTGCGCCGAGGAACGCAGCTCGGCGACCGCGGCGGGCGACGCGTCTGCGGTCGGTTCGGTGCTCGCCATTCGCGATGCTCCTTCGCGGCAACTCCATCTTCTCACCTCGGCGTGGGGCGCCCCGGGGTGAAGCCGGGTCTCGGTAGGATGGTCCCCCGTGAGCGGCGCCGATGGTTCGGCTGGGGCGATGACCCCGGCCGCCGACCTGTCGAGGTACCTCACCGGCCGCGTCCCCGCCGAGCGTCTGCCGGTCCTCGAGGCCTTCGCCCGGGCCTTCGCCCGGCGGCTGCACCCGGAGGCGGCCGACCTCGCCGCGCCCGACCTCGCCGCGCGTGTGCTGGGCATCTTCGCCCTCGCGGACCGCAGGCGCGACGCCGAGGTCGCCGTCCGGGCCTTCAACCCCGAGGAGGGCCGCGACGGGTACGCGACCCCGGGGGCCGTGCTCGAGGTCAACACCGAGGACTCGCCGTTCCTCTACGACTCGGTCGCGGGGGAGCTGGAGGCGCGCGGTCTCGCGATCCGCCGCGTGATCCACCCGGTGATCGGGACGCGGCGCGATCCGCAGGGGCGTCTCGTCGAGGTGGGCGACCCGCGCGGCACGGTCGCGCGCGAGTCCGTGATGCACTTCGAGCTCACCCGGCGCCTGTCCGAGCAGGAGATGGTCGAGCTCGCGGAGGCGGTCCGCGCGGTCCTCGGCGACGTGCGCCTGGCCGTCGGAGGGTACGCGGCGATGCGGGAGGCCCTCCAGGGGATGATCGGGCTCGCACGGGCGGCCGCCGGGGTCTGCCCGCCGGAGGAGGTCGAGGAGGTCGTCGCGTTCCTCCGCTGGCTGGACGAGGACCACTTCGTGTTCCTCGGCTACCGCGAGTACGAGATCGTGCCGACGGCCGAGGGCCCCGCCGTCCGGGTGGTCCCGGGGAGCGGCCTCGGGATCCTCTCCAAGCCGGGGTGGTCGTCCTTCGAGACGCCGGTGCCGCTCGCGAGGCTGGAGCCGGGCCTGCGCGAGCGGTTCCTCGGCGGCGACCTCCTCTGCTACTCGCGGAGCAACCGTCCCTCGACCGTCCACCGGCGCGAGCGGATGGACCAGCTCTCGGTGCGCCGCGTCACCCCCGAGGGCGAGACGGTGGGGGAGGCTCGGCTCGTCGGGCTGTTCACCTCGCGCGCCTACGCGGCGCCCGCCGACCGGACGCCGCTGCTCCGCCGACGGCTGCAGCGGATCCTCGAGGCCGAGGATCTCGTCGAGGGCTCCCACGACTACAAGGCCGTGGTGTCGATCTTCGACGCCTTCCCGAAGCCCGAGCTGCTCTCGGCCCCGCCCGAGGACCTCCACCGCCGGGTCATGGGCCTGCTCGCCCTGCAGGAGCGCGGAGAGGTGCGGCTCTTCCTGCGGCGCGACCCCCACCACCGGGAGGTCTCCCTCCTCGTGGTGCTGCCCCGGGACCGGTTCGACGCCGAGCTCCGCGACCGGCTCCAGGAGCTGTTCCTCCGGCGGTTCAAGGGCTCGAGCGCGGAGCACCACCTCTCCCTCGGCGAAGGCCCCTTCGCGCTCGTGCACTTCACGATCCACGTCGGCTTCGGGGAGGTGCCCGAGGTGCCCTTCGCGGAGCTCGAGCGGGAGGTGATCCAACTCGCTCGGACGTGGGAGGACCGGCTCGCGGAGCGGCTGGTCGCGCTCCGGGGGGAGACCGAGGGCAGGGCGCTCGCGGCGCGGTGGGGACCGCGGTTCCCCCAGGGGTACAAGACCTCGACGCCCCCCGAGGACGCCGCCGAGGACGTCCTGCGCTTCGAGGCGCTCGAGGGGAGCGAGCAGCCGTTCCTCATCGCGCTCGCGAACCGCGCGCACGAGGGGCAGGTCCTCACGCGCGTCCGCCTCTACAAGCTCGGCGGCAGGATCCGCCTCTCGGACTTCGTGCCCACCCTGGAGTCCTTCGGGCTCCAGGTCGTGGAGGAGGTGCCGACCCACCTGCTCCACGACGAGGAGGGCGAGCGGTTCCTGGACGACTTCGGCGTGCTCGACGAGCACGGTCGCCCGCTGGACGTCGAGGGCTCGGGCGAGCGGATCGCGGCCTGCATCGCGGCCGTGTGGCGGGGCGCCTGCGAGGCGGACTCGCTGAACCGCCTCGTGGTCTCGGCCGGGCTGGACTGGCGCGAGGTGCAGATCCTCCGCGCGTACCGCAAGTACCACCACCGGGTCCACCCCGGGTTCCCCGTCGAGTACAAGAACGACGCGTTCGCCGCGCACCCCCAGGTCGCGGCGGATCTGATCCGGCTCTTCGAGGCCCGGTTCGATCCCTCAAGGCCGCGGGACGAGCAGGGGGAGGCGCGGATCCGGAGCGAGATCCTCGCGCAGCTCGACGCGATCCCCTCGCGCGACCAGGACCGGATCCTCCGCAACCACCTCGGGCTGATCGAGGCGACGATGCGGACGAACGCCTACGTCCCGGGCGCGGAGGCGCTCGCCTTCAAGTTCCGCTCCGCGCTCGTCCCCGAGATGCCGAAGCCCGTGCCGCTGCATGAGATCTTCGTCTACTCGCCGGAGATGGAGGCGATCCACCTGCGCGGCGGGAAGGTCGCGAGGGGCGGGATCCGGTGGTCGGACCGGCTCCAGGACTACCGCACCGAGATCCTCGGCCTCATGAAGGCGCAGATGGTGAAGAACGCCGTCATCGTCCCCACGGGGGCGAAGGGCGGGTTCGTCCTCAAGCGGCGGATCACCGAGCCGGCGGCCCTGCGCGAGGAGGTCGAGCGGCGGTACGTGACGTTCATGCGCTGCCTGCTCGACCTCACGGACAACCTCGTCGACGGGCGGGTCGTCCGCCCGCCCCACGTCGTCGTGCACGACGAGGACGACCCGTACCTCGTCGTCGCGGCCGACAAGGGCACCGCCACGCTCTCGGACGTCGCGAACGCGGTCGCCGCGGAGCGCGGGTTCTGGCTGGGCGACGCGTTCGCGAGCGGCGGCTCCACCGGGTACGACCACAAGGCGCTCGGCATCACCGCCCGCGGCGCGTGGGAGTCGGTGAAGCGGCATTTCCGCGAGCTCGGCACGGACGTCATGACGGAGCCGTTCACGGTCGTCGGCATCGGGGACATGTCGGGGGACGTGTTCGGCAACGGCATGCTGCTGTCGGACCAGATCTGCCTCGTCGCCGCCTTCGACCACCGGCACATCTTCGTGGACCCGAACCCCGTCCCGGCGGTCGGGTACGCGGAGCGCCGACGCCTGTTCGAGCTCCCGGGCTCGAGCTGGGATGACTACGACCGCTCGAAGATCTCGGCGGGCGGCGGGGTGTGGCCCCGCACCGCCAAGGCGATCACGCTCACGCCCGAGATGCGGGGGGCGCTCGGCGTCGAGGGCGAGGTCATGACGCCCGAGGAGTTGATCTCCGCGATCCTCCGGGCCCCCGTGGACCTGCTGTGGAACGGGGGCATCGGCACCTACGTGAAGGCCTCGTCCGAGTCGAACGCCGAGGTGGGCGACCGCGCGAACGACGCCGTGCGGGTGAACGGGCGCGACCTGCGCTGCCGGGTGGTCGCCGAGGGTGGGAACCTCGGCTTCACGCAGCGCGGCCGCGTCGAGTACGCGAAGGCGGGCGGACGCATCAACGCCGACTTCATCGACAACTCGGGCGGCGTGGACTGCAGCGACCACGAGGTCAACCTGAAGATCCTGCTCGGGATGGCGATGGCCCGGGGAGCGCTCACGCCGCCCGAGCGCAACGCGCTCCTCGCCGAGGTCGAGCAGGACGTCGTCCGGCACGTGGTCTACGACAACTTCCTCCAGGCGCAGATCCTCTCGCAGGAGGTGGAGCGCTCGGCCGGGTTCATGGAGGCGTACGAGGAGCTGATGCAGCGCCTGGAGGCGGCGGGCCTCCTCGACCGCGAGCTCGAGGCGCTGCCGACCACCGAGGAGATGCTCGAGCGCCGCCGGGCCGGGGAGGGCATGGCCCGCCCCGAGCTCGCCGTGCTGCTCGCCTCCGCGAAGCAGCACCTCGCGAACGAGCTCCTCGCCTCCACCCTGCCGGACTCCCGGTACCTCGAGCAGGACCTGCGGGGCTACTTCCCGCCGCGGGTCGTGGAGCGCTTCGGGCCGCTCCTCCCGCAGCACCCGTTGCGGCGCGAGCTCATCGCGACCCTCGTCGCGAACGACGTCGTGAACTCCCAGGGCATCACCTTCGTCACGCGCCTGGCCGCCGAGACCGGGGCCTCCCCGGCGGACGTCGTGAGCGCGTACCGCATCGCCCGGGACGTGACCCGGGCGGTCGAGCGGTGGGAGCGGGTGGAGGCCCTCGTGGACGACCTCGCCCCCGGGGTGGTGGCGGAGCTCATGGGTGGGGTCGACCACCTCGTGGAGGTCGCCACGCGCTGGTACCTCGCGAACGCCCTCGGACAGCTCGGTCGTGCGGTGGAGGCGCACGCCGAGCCCTTCCGCCGCCTCGAGCGCGTCCTCCCCGAGGTGGAGCCCGAGCGCCGGCGCGGGGAGCGCGAGCGCCGTGCGTGGCGGCTGATCGACCTCGGGGCGCCCGAGGACCTGGCGATGGACCACGCCCTCCTGCCGCTGCTCGCCCACGGACCGGGGATCGTGGCGGCCGCCGAGCGCACCGGGCGGCCGCTCGAGCAGGTCGCGCGCGCCGCGCTGCTCGTCGGGGAGCTGCTGCCGCTCGACCGGCTCGAGGAGGCCCTCGGCCGGGTGCCGACCCCGGACCGGTGGCACCGATGGGCCGTGCAGGCCGCCGGGGACGAGCTGCGGGCCCTGCGGCAGCGCATCGTGGAGCACGCGCTCGGCGGGCATCCGGACCTCGGCCCCGACGAGGCCCTGGCCACCTACCTCGGGGAGCGGGAGGCGCTCGTCGGCCGGCTGCAGCGCTTCCTCGCCTCGTTCGCGCCGGAGGACGAAGCGAACCTCGCCGCCCTGACCGTGGCCGTGCGGATGCTGGCGCCGCTCGGCGCCCCGCCGGGCGTGGGGTAGGATGGGCAGGCACGAGCCGCCGACCAGGAGGAGCTTCTACATCTCCGTGGCAACGACGACCCTTCGCGCCGCGATCGTGATCGCCCTCGTCGTCGGGGGGGTCGTCCTCATCGACCGCGCGTTCCCCTCCTCCGAGGGGGCCCTCGGTGGAGGCGTGAGCACCACCACCCCGCCGGCGAGTCCGGGCGCGTCGACCTCGCCGGGGCAGCAGACGGGCGGTGGTGAGCAGCCGGAGCCGCCCCAGCTCGCGGGGCTGAACGTCGCCGTCCGGAACGGGGCGGGCGTGACGGGTCTGGCCGCCGAGACCGCGGACCGCCTGCAGAAGCGCTTCGAGGTGAACGCGATCCAGATCGACGACGCGCCCTCCTCCGTCGCCGTGACCACGATCTACTACCGACGCGAGACCAACCAGGACGAGGCCCAGCTCCTCGCGGACCGCTTCTTCAAGGGGCTGCAGGTGGAGGTCCTCCCGCTGGAGGCGGGCAGCGGCGTGGACCGGGACGTCCAGATCGCGATCTACCTCGGGACGGACTACGCCGCGACCCAGGGCTAGGGTGGAGGGCCTGCGGGGCCTCGCCGCCGAGGCGGGGATCTTCCTCGACTTCGACGGCTCGCTCGCCGAGATCGTCCCTCGCCCGGAGCTCGCCGAGCCCGTCCCCGGGGCGGTGGGGGTGCTCGCCCAGCTCGTGCGCCGCTACCGGGTCGTCGCCATCGTGACCGGGCGTCGCGCCCGGGAGCTGGAGCCCCGCCTGCCCGTTCCCGGTCTCCGGGTGCTCGGCGTCTACGGGCTCGAGGGCGGCGGGCGATCGCTCCCCGTGGAGGAGGCGCGCGCCGCCGCGCGGGTGGTGTCCGAGGCGTGGGTCGAGGACAAGGGCGCGACGCTCGCCGTGCACTACCGGCAGGCGGCGGATCCACCGCGGGCCCGCGAGCTGCTCCTCTCCGCGCTCGCGCCGGTCGCCCGCGCCGCGGGCCTGGAGGTGCTCGAGGGCAAGATGGTGATCGAGCTCGCGCCCGTGGACCGGCCGCGCAAGGGTGGTGCCGTGCGGGACCTCGCCCGCGGGCTGGGGCTGCGGGGCGTGCTCTACGCGGGGGACGACGTCGCCGATCGCGAGGCCTTCGAGGTCCTCGACGAGCTCGAGCGCGACGGCGTGCTCGCCGTGCGGGTCGCGGTGGCCGGGCCGGAGACGCCGACGGAGCTGCTCGGGGCGGCCGATGTGGTGGTTGCCGGACCGACCGGGCTCGTGGAGCTGCTCCGCGCGCTCGCGTGACGCGCGCGAGCGCTACGGGCGGCGGATCCGGTCGCGGCGGCGCCGGGCGCGCTCGAGATCCTCGAGCTGGCCCCGGACCCAGCGCTCGGGAGGGTTCGTGAGGACGAGCCTCGAGAGGTTCCTCGCGCGCCGCAGGCGCTCCTCGCGCGGCATCTCCAGGGCCCGCGCGATCGCCTCGGCGGTCTCCCGCAGGTCGAAGGGGTTGATCGCGAGCGCGTGCCGCCCCATCCGCCAGTAGGCGCCGGCGTTGCGCGAGAGCACGAGCACGCCCCCCCGTCGGTTGAGCAGCGGCCCCTCCATCGCGACGAGGTTCATCCCGTCGAAGATGGGGTTCACGAGGAGGACGTCGTAGACGCCGTACGCGGCAAGGGCCCCGGGATGATCGTCCTTGACCCGGACCTCGACGGGCTGCCAGCCCTCCTCGCCGAACTCGCGGTTCACCTCCTCGGCGGCCTCGAGGCACTCGGCGCCGTACTCGCGGTACTCGGGCAGATCCATGCGCGAGGGCGAGAGCAGGGCGAGGAACCGCACGCGGCGCCGCCACTCCGGGTGGTTCCGCAGGAACAGCGCGTAGGCGCGGAAGCCGCGCACGATGTTCTTCGACAGCTCGAGCCGATCCACGCGCAGGATCAGCCGGTTGTCGCCGCGCCATCGGTTCAGCTCGCGGCGCAGGTGCGCGACCTCGGGGGTGGCGGCGTCGGCGCGCAGGGCGGCCGGATCGATCGAGATCGGGTGGATCCGCACGGCGACCTCGCGCCCCTCGGTCACGAGGCGCGAGCGCAGCAGGTCCCCCCGCACCCCGGGCAGCGAGCGGGCCGAGGACAGGAAGTTCTCGGCCCACATCTGCGAGTGGAACCCGAGCACGTCGGCGCCGAGCATGCCGCGGAGCACGCCCTCCCGGATCTTGACCGGCACGATGCGCAGGTACGTGAGGCCGGCGATCGCCGTGTGCGAGAAGTGGGCGATGTGGGCGTCCGGACGGAGCTCGCGCAGCAGCCGCGGCACGAGCGCGAGGTGGTAGTCCTGGACGAAGAAGACGCAGGGTTCGCCGAGGCGCTCGGCCTCCTCGGCGAGCGCCTCGGCGAACTGGCGGTTCACGGCGACGTAGTCGTTCCAGTCCGCGTCGGCCGCCTCGTCGAAGATCGGTTGGCGCACGGTGTCCCACAGGTAGTGGTGCGCGAACCAGAGGATCCCGTTCGAGATCCCGTTGTAGTAGCCGTCGTAGCGCTCGGGCGGGACGTCGAGCAGCCGGACCTGGTAGGCGCCGTGCGGGCTCGTCATCTCCAGGCGCCCGGCCTCGGGGCCCCGCGCGAGCTCGCGATCGCCGTCGGAGATCGCGGCGGCCACCCACAGGCCCCCGACCCGGGACATCGCGCCGAGCAGCGCCGTCACGAGCCCCCCCGCCCCGCGCCGGGGCTCGAGCGTGCCGTCCTCGCCCCGCTCGAACGTGACCGGTCCGCGGTTGGAGGCCACGACGAGCGGGGCGTCGAGCAGGCTCAGTTCCGCGCCTCCCCGATCAGGGCCGCGAACAGCCGCAGGTGGTCCTCGATCTCGCGCATGGACAGGAACCGCTGCCGGACCCGTTCCCGCCCGGCCTCGCCCATCCGCTCGCAGAGGTCGGGGTCGGCGAGGAGCTCCGCGACGCGCCGAGCGCAGTCCTCGACGTCCTCGACGAGGAACCCGGTGACGCCGTCCTCGATCTGCAGGCGGATGCCGCCGACGTTGCCGCCGACGACCGGCTTGCGCTTCCACATCCCCTCGGCGACGACGAGCCCGAACCCCTCGCGCAGCGACTTCTGCACGATGACCGACGCCGCGTGCTGGAACGCGTAGGCGATCGACTCGCGCGTCTCCCGGTCGGGCCGGCACGGGCGGCCATCGAGCAGCACCTCGCCCCGCTCCGGCCGTTCCAGCGCCGCGATCAGGCGCAGCATCGTC
>CAZXJB010000053.1:0-17780 GCA_964640965.1 uncultured Actinomycetes bacterium
TCAGGCCTCGACCACCTCGTCCGCGTGCCCGGGCAAGAGCTGCGAGTCCCACGGCCACGGGAAGGCGAACGGTCACACGAAGCACTGAGGACCGGGCGCTGAGCGGGTCCGGCGGGTGACCGGCGCGGTCGGCTCAGATCGCGCCGGTCCCGCCCTGTTCGGCGGCGGGGGTCCCACCCGGCATCCCCTCGCCGACGACCGCCAGGCGGAGCGCCGCCTCGGCCTCGGCGGAGGAGAGGGCGAGGACCTCGTCCCCGGCGGCGATGACGGTCTCGGGCTGGGGGATCACGACGTGCCCCTCCCGCAGCACCGCGACGATCGCCGAGTCGGTCGGCAGACGCAGCTCGTACAGCGGACGACCGGCGTTCGGCGAGCCCTCGGGGATCGTCATCTCCACGAGGGCGATCCGCCCCTGCTCGAGCCGCAGGAGCCGCACGAGGTCGCCGACCGTCACGGCCTCCTCGACCATGGCCGCCATGAGGTTGGGGATCGAGACGGCCTGGTCGACCCCCCACTGCTCGCTGAAGAGCCACTCGTTCCGGGGGTGGTTCACGCGCGCGAGCACCCGGGGCACGCCGAACTCCTGCTTGGACAGGAGCGAGATGACGAGGTTGTCCTCGTCGTCGCCGGTCGCCGCGACGACGACGTCCGCCGTGCGCAGATCCGCCTTCTCGAGGACCCAGGGCTCGCAGGCGTCCCCGAGGACGCACTCGATGTCCGGCGCCTGCTCGGCCGCGGCCTCCAGGTGACGGGGGTCCTGCTCGATGAGGGCGACCTCGTGACCCCGCTTGCGCAGGTCCGAGGCGAGGTGGCGCCCGACGGCTCCGGCTCCGGCGATGACGACGCGCATCAGTGCTCCCCGACCGGTGCGAGCAGCTCGTCCAGCAGCTCCAGCGCGTCCTTGTGCACGATGAGGTGCGCGACGTCGCCGCCCTGGAACGTGCTGGAGGGCACCGGGATGAAGCCGGAGCCACCGCGGTCGACCCCGGCCACGAGGATCCGTCCCTCGACCGACAGGCGCGAGACCGGCTTGCCCACGAGGTCCGGCGGGATCTCGATCCGCATCCGGAACAGGTCGCCGGCGGCCAGGCTCTCGCGGATCTCCTCGCGGGGGTGCGTGAGCATGAGGATCATCTGCTTCACGCCCCAGCGGGTGGTCGAGACCGTGGGGATGTTCAGCCGCTCGTAGATGTCCGCCCGGTACGGGTCGTAGATCCGCGCGATCACCATCGGCACGTGGTAGTGCTCGCGCGCCACGCGGGCCGAGACGATGTTCGAGTTGTCGCCGTTCGAGACCGCGAGGAACGCGTCGGCCTCGCGGATCCCGGCCTCCTCGAGGACCTGGCGGTCGAACCCGTACCCGACGACGGTCTTCGCCTTGAAGTCCGGCGGGAGCCGGTCGAACGCGCTCGGGTTCTTGTCGATGACCGAGACCTCGTGCCCTCCGCGACACAGCTCCTGGGTGAGCAGGATGCCCACGCGCCCGCAGCCCATGATGACGACCTTCATGCGGCGGCAAGATTACCCCGCGGCCGTCGCGGCCGTCGCGGCCGTCGCGGCCGAGCCGACCGAGGCGCCGCCCTCGAGCGCGGGCTCGGGGCCGTTCCCGCCGACCTCGTATGGGACGACGGCGAGGTCGACGTGCTCGTAGCCCCCGAGGGCCCTCGCGATCCGACGGCTCGTCCGGTCGTGGAGGAGGCGCTGCCGCAGCGTCGGGTAGTCACGGCGGGCCATGACGACGGTGATCTCGCGGGTGCGGCTCATGAGCTCGACGACATAGCGCTCCAGCGACCGGGCGACGTCGCGGTCCCAGCACTCGATGACGTCGAGCTGCACGGGGATCCGCAGCTCCATCCAGCGCGCGATGAGCGTCTCCTGGCTCCCGTGGTCGGCCGCGGCGTGGACGGCCCACATGCCGGTGGCCCCGAGCGAGCGGGCGTACCGGATCGCCCGGACGGTCGCCCGGTCGAGCCGGTCCACCAGGACCACGACGTCGTGCCGGAGCCGGGGCAACGTTCGGAGTCGGGGGACGCCGTCGCGCTCGGTGACGAGCGGGTGGCCCGGCCCGGGGTGATCCCGGACCAGCGTGATCCGCGCGTTCGGCGACGGAAGGAGGGCGCGGGCGAGCGCGGTCCCGACCCGCCAGCGGCGGAGGCGGTCGAGGGGGCGCGGCGCAGCCGGCCCCGGCACGATCACGTTCACGTCGGTCGCATCGGGGAGCGAGGCGAGGTAGCCGGCCACGCCGCTCGCGGCGTCGGAGCAGCCGCGCAGGACGTGGAGCGGCACGTCGGGCACGATCTCGGCCCAGCGCCGCGGCAGCTCGGCCCGCTCGGCGGGGTCGCGCTCGACGTGGAGCGCCCGGACCCAGCGGGACCGCACGGTCTTGGCGTACTGGACCGCGTGGAGGGTCTTGCGGTCGAGGCGCTCGACCAGCAGGAGCACGACCGGCGGATCGACCGGCCCCTGGGGGAAGGGCTCGAGCGCTTCGAGCTCGACGGCCTCTCGGACGTACCGCCGGTTCATCCTCGTGAGGAGGAAGACGGCTGCCGGGACGAAGACGATGACCGCCCACGCGCCGTGGGTGAACTTCGTAACGGCGATCACGACGGCGACCACCCCGGTCGTGATCGCGCCGAGCCCGTTGATGGCGAGCCCGTGCCGCCACCCGCGTTCCCGGAGCCGGAGGTGTCGCCTGGCCATGCCGGCCTGCGAGAGGGTGAACGACGTGAAGACGCCGACCGCGTACAGGGGGATGAGCCGGTGGACGTCGGCGCGGAAGGCAACGATGAGCGCCGTGGCGGCGAGCGCGAGCCCCAGGATCCCGTTGGAGTAGACCAGCCGGTGCCCACGGGTCGTGAAGTGGCGGGGCAGGAACGCGTCGCCCGCCTGGAAGCTCGCCAGCCGTGGGAAGTCGGCGAAGGAGGTGTTCGCGGCGAGGATCAGGATCAGCGTCGTCGCGATCTGCAGCGCGAGGAAGAGCCCGTACCCGACGGGACCCCCGCCGAAGACGGCGCGGCCGATCTGCGCGATCACCGTGCGGGTCTCGGTCGGCACGACCCGGAGGCGGTAGGCGAGGAAGGACAGACCCAGGAACATCGCGCCGAGCAGGCTCCCCATCCACATGAGGGTGGTGCGGGCGTTGCGCCACTCGGGGGGCCGGAAGGCGGGGATGCCGTTGGAGATCGCCTCGACCCCGGTCACCGCGGCGCCGCCGGAGGCGAAGGCGTGGAGGACCAGGAACCACCCGATGACACCGGTCGCGCCGAGCGCGTGCCCGGGCGTCGGGAGCGGGTGGAGCTGACCGCTCAGGACCCGCGCCGTTCCGAGCCCGAGCAGCGCGAGCATCATCGCGATGAAGAAGTAGGTCGGAGCGGCGAACAGCCGTCCGGACTCGCGAACGCCCCGGAGGTTCCCCCAGGCGATCAGCCAGATGAAGAGCAGGGAGAGCCCGACCCGGTAGGGCAGGAGGGCGGGGGCCGCGGAGGTGATCGCGGCGACGCCGGCCGCGACCGAGACGGCCACCGTGAGGACGTAGTCGGTGAGCAGCGACACCCCGGCGACCTGGGCCGCGAGGAGCCCGAAGTTGTCCCGGGTCACGACGTAGGCGCCGCCGGCGCTCGGGTAGGCCTTGATCGTCTGCCGGTAGGAGAAGAGCAGGATCGCGAGCACGACGAGGATCCCGAGCGTGACCGGCATCAGCAACGAGAACGCCGCGATGCCGACGACCGGGACCCCGACCTTGAGGATCTCCTCGGTGGCGTAGGCGACCGAGGACAGGTTGTCGGAGGCGAAGACCGCCAGGGCGGTGGGCTTGCCGAGCCGTTCGTGGGCGAGCTGCGCGGTCGGGAGCGCCGGCCCGAGGAGGAGCCGCTTGAGGCCCCAGGCCGCGCCCCGCGGTCGCACCGCCGTCCCGCCACGCGTTCCCGTCCCGCTCACCATCCGATCACCTCGCCTCGAGTGTCGGGGCGGGCGCGTAAGCGGAACGTGAAAGGCCGCCGTGGGGCCGTGAAGATCCCGTGAACGGGCTAGCGTGGGAGGCGTGAAGGGCGTGATGCTGCGGATGATGGGATCACCGCGGGCGCTCCGGTCCACCGCGGTCGCGGTGGGGCTGCCCGCGCTCGCGACCATGATCGGCCGCGGGTTCCAGCCGAGCGGCGAGGCGGCCGCCTCCCTGTTCATCCTCGCGGTGGTCGGCGCGGCGGTGGTGGGTGGGCTGTGGAGCGGTCTCGCGGCCTCGATCCTGTCCTTCCTCGGCCTCAACTACTTCTTCACGCCGCCGCGGGGCACGTTCCGGGTGGACAAGGAGCAGGACCTCGTCGCCCTCGTGGTGTTCCTGGTCGTCGCGGGGCTCGTCGCGACGTTGCTGGCGCGGGCGCTCGAGGAGCGGGCGAGGGCCGCGCGGCGTGAGCGGGAGGCTCGGCTCCTGCAGTTCTTCGCGACCAAGCTGCTCGCGCCAGAGCCGCTCGGGCGGCGGCTCCAGGACCTCGCCGGGGCCTTGGCGCAGGCGCTCGAGCTCGCCCGCTGCGAGATCCAGACCGAGGCGACCCGCGCCCCCGTCTCCGTCCGGGCGGCGACCGCCGTCGACGGCGGGCCCGCGGTCTCGCTCCCGATCGAGGCCGGAGGCAGGCGTCTCGGGACGCTCTCGGTCGAGCGCCCTCCGGGCGCGGTCCCCTTCGGCGCGCTCGACGAGCACCTGCTCCGGGCCTGCGCCGGCCAGATCGCCGTCGCGCTGGAGCGAGCGCGGCTCGACGAGGTCGTGGAGGACGCCCGGCTCGCCTCCGAGGTCAACCAGCTGCGGGCGGCCCTGTTCTCCTCGGTCACCCACGACCTGCGGACGCCGCTCGCGTCGATCAAGGCGAGCGTCACGAGCATCCTCGGCGGTGGCGTGCGGGATCCCGAGCAGGAGCGCGAGCTCCTGCAGACCGTCCTGGAGGAGACGGACCGGCTGAACCGGCTGGTCGGCAACATCGTGGACCTCGCCCGGATGCGGGCGGGCGCGCTCGTGCCGGCCAAGGAGCTCGGCTCGGTCGAGGACGTCCTCGAGTCGGTCCTGCACCGCCTCGGTCCGCAGCTCGCCTCGCTGTCGGTCCGCACGCTGGTCCGGCCAGGGCTGCCCGAGGTGATGATGGACCCCGTGCAGTTCGATCAGGTGCTGACGAACCTGCTCGAGAACGCGGCGCGGTTCTCGCCCCCGGGCGGGGAGATCCAGGTCGTCCTCGCGCCGTGGCGCGATGGCGTCCAGATCCGCGTCGCGGATCAGGGGCCGGGCGTGCCGCCCGAGGAACGTGAGCTCGTCTTCGAGCCCTTCTACCAGGGGCGGTCGGCGGGTGGCCGGGGCAGCGGGCTCGGGCTCGCGATCGCGCGGGCGATCGTGCTCGCCCACGGTGGTCGGATCCGGATGGAGGGCTCGCCCAGCGGAGGGGCGGCCGTCGTCGTGGAGCTCCCCGCCGACGCTCCCCCGATCCCCCAGGAGCCGGCGCCGTGACCCGGGTGCTGATCGTCGACGACGAGCCGCAGATCCGGCGTGCGCTCCGCACCAGCCTGCAGGCGCACGGGTACGAGGTCGCGACGGCCGCGACGGGCGAGGAGGGGCTCGCGCTCGCCGTGGATGCGGCGCCGGACCTCGTGCTCCTCGATCTCGGGCTGCCCGACCTGGATGGGACGGAGGTCATCCGTCGCCTCCGTGGGTTCTCCGCGGTCCCGGTCCTCGTGCTCTCCGTGCGCGACCAGCAGGCGGACAAGGTGGCGGCGCTGGACGCGGGGGCGGACGACTACGTCACGAAGCCGTTCGGGATGGAGGAGCTGCTCGCGCGCCTGCGGGCAGCCTTGCGGCGGGCGCAGCCGGGGGAGCCGGCGCCTCCGCTGCAGCGGTTCGGGGAGCTCGAGGTCGACCTCGCCAGGCGCCTCGTGCGCCTGGCCGGGCAGCCGGTCCACCTGACGAAGACCGAGTACGCGCTCCTCGAGGCCCTCGTGACGAACCCCGGCAAGCTGCTCACGCACCAGTGGCTGCTCCGACGCGTGTGGGGGCGGGGCTACGAGCAGGAGAGCCACTACCTACGGGTGTACGTGCGGGCCCTCCGCAAGAAGCTCGGCGACGACGCTGCGGCGCCCGCCCTCATCCTGACCGAGCCCGGCGTCGGGTACCGATGGATCGCCGAGCGCGCTCCCGACGAGCCGCCCCGCCCGAGCGGCGCCGGCTCATCGGGCCCCCGCCGGACCTAGGATACGCCGGATGGCCACGAGGACCGCTCCCCGGCCGCAGCGCCGCGCGCCCGCCCGCGGGCTCATCAAGCGCGTGCTGGTCGGGCGGGCGCTCGCGACGGCCAAGCGGGAGCACCAGCTGCTGCCGAAGATCCTCGCGCTCCCCGTCTTCAGCTCGGACCCGCTCTCCTCCGTCGCCTACGCGACCGAGGAGATGATGCTCGTCCTCGCGCTCGCGGGGGTGGGTGCGCTCTCGCTCATGCTCCCGATCGGGCTGGCCATCGCCGCCCTCCTCGCGATCGTCGTGACCTCGTACCGGCAGACGGTGCGCGCCTACCCGCAGGGCGGCGGGTCGTACATCGTGAGCCGGGAGAACCTCGGCACGATCCCGGGGCTCGTGGCTGCGGCGGCGATCCTCACCGACTACGTCCTCACCGTCGCCGTGAGCGTGACCGCCGGCACCGTCGCGGTCACCTCCGCCGCGCCGTCCCTCGCCGAGCACCGCGTCCTCATCGCGGTCTCGCTCGTGGCGCTCATCACGCTCGCGAACCTCCGGGGTGTGAAGGAGGCCGGCACGATGTTCGCGGTGCCGACCTATGGCTTCGTCGCGATGGTCTACCTCACCCTGCTCACCGGCTTCTGGCGGTGCCTCTCGGGGTGCCCGACGGCCGCCTCCGCGTCGCTCGAGCTCCCCGTCGAGCACGCCCTCGGCCTGTTCCTCATCCTGCGGGCGTTCTCCTCGGGGGCGACCGCGCTCACCGGCGTCGAGGCGATCGCCGACGGGGTGCAGGCCTTCCGGCGGCCGCAGGCGCGCAACGCGGCGGCGACCCTCGCGATCATGGGCGCGATGAGCATCAGCATGTTCCTCGGCATCACCTACCTCGCCCGCGCGCTGGAGATCCACGTCCGCGAGGACGTCCACGCTCCCTCCGTCCTCGCGCAGATCGGCCAGACGGTCTTCGGGAGGGGGAGCGTCCCCTTCTACGTGCTGCAGGTCTTCACCGCGGGGATCCTGATCCTCGCGGCGAACACCTCGTTCCAGGACTTCCCGCGGCTGTCCTCGATCCTCGCGCGCGACCGGTTCATGCCCTCCCAGTTCCGGAACCTCGGGGACCGCCTGGTCTTCTCCAACGGGGTGGTGGTCCTCGCGGTGCTCGCGAGCCTGTTGATCTACCTGTTCGACGCGAACCTGACGCGGCTGATCCAGCTCTACGTCGTCGGCGTCTTCACCGCGTTCACGCTCTCGCAGGCCGGGATGGTGCGGCGCTGGCTGCGGCTGCGCGAGGGCACCTGGAAGCGCAGCGCCGTGATCAACGGGATCGGCGCCACCGCCACCGGCGTCGTGCTCGTCATCGTCACCCTCACGAAGTTCACGCACGGGGCCTGGATCGTCATCGCGGCGATGCCGTTCATCGTGGCCACGTTCCTCGCGATCCACCGGCACTACGGGGCGATCACGACGAAGCTGCGTCGGGGCCGCGTCACGGTCGGCGGGCTCGGTCTGAACCACGCGGTGCTGCTCGTGGGCGAGCTCGATGAGGCGATGGTCGAGGCGGTCGGATTCGTCCGATCGATCCGACCGGCCGACGTGCGAGCCCTCTCCATCGGAGGGCACGAGGTGCCGTTCGAGCTGCAGGACCGGTGGCGGCGGTTCGCGCCCGGCCTGCCCGACCTCGAGCCCCTCCCCGCCGGTGCATCGGACCTCCTCGAGGGGGTGCGGACCTTCGTCCGGCAGATCCCGTGTCGGCGCCGGGACTTCATCACGGTCGTCGTCCCCGAGGTGATCACGGAGCAGGGGCTGGCCGGCTACCTGCTGCGCCGCCGCTCGCTGGTTCGGCTCAAGGCCGGCCTCCTGCGCGAGCGCAACGTGGTCGTCGCCGACGTCCCGGTCGCGGCCGGGGCGCGGGTGACCGCGAGCGTGCAGCGCCCGCTCATCCCGACGCGGACGGTCGCGCTCGTGTTCGTCTCGGCCGTGCACGACGCCACGGTACGGGCGGTGAACTACGCCCGGTCCCTCGAGGCGAGCGAGACCCGCGCGATCTACTTCGACATGGACCCGGACCAGGAGCGGCGGCTCGAGGCGGAGTGGGCGAGCTCGGGGCTGGAGGTGCCCCTCGACATCGTGGAGGCGCCGTTCCGGGACCTCGCCGGGCCGATGCTCGAGGAGGTCCGCCGCCACACCGAGCGTCCCGACACGCTCGTGCTCGTCGTGATCCCCGAGCTCGTCCTCACGAAGTGGCGGCACCTGCTGCTGCACAACCAGAACGCGCTGTTCATCAAGCGGCTCATGCTGTTCGAGCCGCGGGTGGTGCTCGCCTCGGTCCCCTACTCGCTGGAGCTGTGATGGACCGGGAGGCCGCGCTCGCGCTCTGCCGGGAGAAGACGCGGAAGGAGACGACCCTGCGGCACCTCATCTCGGTCGAGGGCGTGATGCGCGCGCTGGCGCGCCGCTTCGGCGAGGACGAGGACCTGTGGGGGCTCACCGGGCTCTTCCACGACCTCGACCAGGACGTGACCGGCGAGGACGGGGTCGGGCACGCGGAGGTCGCCGCCGGGTGGCTCCGGGAGGCGGGGGTGGATGAGCGCGTCGTGAACGGCGTCCTCGCGCACGCGTTCCCCGCGTACCGGACCGACCTGATGTCGCGGGCGATCGTGCACGCGGACGCCGTCGCGGGCCTCCTCGTCGCGGCGGCCCTCGTCCGGCCCGAGCGCGCCGTGGGCATGAAGGTCTCGAGCGTCAAGAAGAAGCTGAAGGAGCGGGCGTTCGCGCCGGGGGTGAGCCGGGAGGAGGTGCTGGGGGTCGAGGAGGGGATCGGCCTGCCGCTCGAGGAGTTCCTCGCCGTCGCGATCGAGGGCCTCCAGGAGGTCGCCCCCGAGATCGGGCTGTCGCCCTAGCCCGCGCGGCGGGCGGGGGGCTCGAGCCGCTCGACCGGGAGGAGCTCCACGCCGTAGGTGTCGAGCATGCGGGCCTGGACCGCGCGGACCTCGAGCTCGCGACCGACGGCCCTGGGCTCCCCGCGGTGGGCCTCGCAGACCGGCACGAGCTCCGCCCCGCGCTCGAGGACCCGGGTGGGCGGCCCCGGCAGGGCGCCGTCCCACAGGCACCAGGCGCAGATGAGGCGGAGCCGGGCGGGGTAGGCGAACTCGGCCCGCCAGCCCCGCGTGTGCTCGATCACGCGCCCCCACATCGCCACGGTCCCGATCACGCCGGCGGAGCCCTTGGGCCTCGCGCGGCGGAGGCGGAAGGGGTCCTTCATCGCGTGGATCCCGCACGTGCACCCGGGCTCGGGGCTGCGGTGGAAGGCGACGAGCTCGGGGTTGTAGACCATGTACTCGCGGGTGTGCGCTCCCGAGCAGGTGGCGTGGATCGGCACGCCCGGCTCCCAGTCCGGCCGCGGCGTCGTCGGCGCGATCCGCAGGCGCCCGTCGGGTCGGCGCCGGAGCCGCCAGGCCCGCCAGCCCTGGATCGGCTCGGCGGCGTGCTCGAGCGGGTAGCGGCCGAAGAACGCCCGCAGGGCCACGCCTCCAGCGTACGCCCGCCCACCCCGGGAGGTGGGCTAGCATCCGGGCGTGCCCTACCGGTTCCGCACGATCATCGAGCCCTTCCGCATCCACTCCGTCGAGCCGCTGCGCTTCCTCTCCGAGGAGGAGCGTCGCGGGAGGATCCGCGAGGCCGGCTACAACCTCTTCAACCTGCGCGCCGACGACGTGCTGATCGACCTGCTCACCGACTCGGGCACCGGCGCGATGAGCCGCGACCAGTGGGCGGCCATCCAGCACGGGGACGAGTCCTACGCCGGCTCGCCCTCCTGGTTCGCGTTCCTCGAGGCGGTCAGGGAGCTCTTCCCGTTCCCCCACGTGATCCCGACGCACCAGGGGCGCGCCGCCGAGAAGATCCTCTTCGGGGTCCTCGGCGGGCCGGGCAAGGTCGTGCCCAACAACACGCACTTCGACACCACGCGGGCGAACGTCGAGTTCACGGGCGCCGAGGCGGTGGACCTCGTGATCCCCGAGGGGCGCGAGCCCCGGAGCCGGCATCCCTTCAAGGGGAACATGGACCTCGCCGCCCTCGAGGAGCTCCTCGCCGAGCGCGCCGCCGACGTCCCCGTCGTGCTCGTCACCGTGACGAACAACTCGGGCGGGGGTCAGCCGGTCTCGCTCGAGAACCTCCGCGGCGTGCGGGCGCTCTGCGACCGGTTCGGCGTGGCGCTGTTCCTGGACGCCTGCCGCTTCGCGGAGAACGCCTGGTTCATCCGGATGCGCGAGCCCGGTCAGGCCGACCGCTCGATCCCGGAGATCGTCCGCGAGATGGCCTCGCTCGCGGACGGGATGACGATGAGCGCCAAGAAGGACCCGCTCGCCAACATCGGGGGCTGGCTCGCGATGCGCGACGCCGACCTCGCCGAGCGGTGCCGCGCCCTGCTGATCCTGACCGAGGGCTTCCCCACCTACGGCGGGCTCGCCGGCCGGGACCTGGAGGCGATCGCCCAGGGCCTGCGGGAGTGCGTGGACGAGCACTACCTGCGCTACCGCGTGCGCTCGGTCGAGTACCTCGCCGAGGGGCTCCTCGCGGCGGGCGTGCCGATCGTGGAGCCGCCGGGCGGGCACGCCGTGTACCTGGACGCCCGGGCGCTGCTGCCGCACGTGCCGCCGCTCGCCTACCCCGGCCAGTCCCTGGCGGTGGCCCTCTACGAGGCGGGCGGCATCCGCTCGTGCGAGATCGGGACCGTGATGTTCGGCCGACGGCCCGACGGCACCGAGGCGCCCGCCGCGATGGACCTCGTGCGCCTCGCGATCCCGCGGCGCGTGTACACGCAGAGCCACATCGACTACGTGATCGAGGTCGTCGCCGCCGTGGCCGAGCGCGCCGCCGAGCTCCCCGGCTACCGGATCGTCGAGCAGCCGCCCCGGCTGCGGCACTTCACCGCGCGCTTCGAGCCGCTCGCCTGAGGCCTGCCTCGTCGCCGGCGCACGGCTGCGCTAGGGTTCGGAGGAAGCCCGAGGAAGCGAGGCAGGAGGAAGGCGTGAACATCCGACCGGCCGGACCCGAGGACGTCGAGTTCCTCAAGAAGATGCTGTACGAGGCGGCGGCCTGGAACCCCGACTGGCCGCGCGAGCGGATGATCGCGGCCCTCGCCGACCCGATGCTCGAGCGCTACCACCGCGACTGGGGCCGCGAGGGCGACGTCGGCGTGATCGCCGAGATCGACGGCGAGCCCGTCGGCGCGGCCTGGTACCGCCAGTTCACGGCCGAGGAGCCCGGCTACGGGTTCGTCGACGAGGAGACGCCCGAGATCGGGATCGCCGTCGTCCCGCTGCACCGGCGCAAGGGGATCGGCGAGACGCTGCTGCGCGCCCTCATGTCGGAGGCCCGCCAGCGGGGGGTCAAGGCGCTCTCGCTCTCGGTGGCCGTCCACAACCGCTCCCGGCGGATGTACGAGCGGGTGGGGTTCCAGAAGGTCCGCGAGGAGGGCGAGAACTGGGTCATGCGGGTCGAGCTCACCTGAGCTCGACCGCTCAGGCCTCGTCGGCGGCCTGCGGCTCGGCCTCCGACGATCTCTCTAGCCGGGCGCGCGCGGCCTCCTCCGCCCGGATCTGCCGGAGGCGCCGGCGGACGAACCAGGCTCCGCCGAGCGCGAGGGCCGCGGCGATGGCCCAGGCGAACGGGCGGAACAGCGCCTCGACCTCCTCCCACCGCTCGCCGAGGCGGTAGCCGAGCCAGGCGAGCCCCAGGCTCCAGGGCAGGCACCCGAGCACCGTGTAGAGCGTGAAGCGCCAGAACCCCATCCGCACGACGCCGGCGGGCAGGCTGATGAAGGTGCGGACCACGGGGAGGAGCCGGCCGAAGAACACCGCGGCCTGCCCGTACCGCTCGAACCAGTCGTGGGCGCGGTCGACCTCGTGCGGCCGGATCAGCAGGTAGCGGCCCCAGCGGTCGACGAGCGGCCGACCGCCGACCGCCCCGGCCCAGTAGGCGAGCCACGAGCCGACCAGGTTCCCGGCGGTCCCGGCGGCCACGACGAGCCAGAGGTCGAGCTGCTGGTGCGCCGCGAGGAAGGGGGCGGTGACGAGGGCGCCGCCGAAGAGCATCGTGACCTCGCTCGGGACCGGGACGCACGCGGACTCGAGCACCATGAGCAGGAAGATCGCCAGGTACCCGTACGTGGCGATCTCGCGGGTGACGAGCTCCGTGAACAGCGCGAGCAGCTCGGACTCCAGGTCCTCGGGGATCCGACCGAGCCTATCACCGGGCCGTCGCGCCCCCCTCAGGTTGCACGCCTCGGCACCGAAGACGGGCTAAGGTGCCCTCCGTGGTGTCGCGGGGGCCGGAGCGGGGCGTGCCGTGGGGTGCTGGTACCCTGCGCCGGTGGAGGCCCGCCGAGCGCCGGGTCCCGGATCCCCCGAGCCCACGAGGTAGGCGGTAGCACGTGGCGAAGACCCTGGTCGTCGTCGAGTCGCCGGCCAAGGCGAAGACGATCGAGCGGTACCTGGGGCCGGACTACACGGTCCGGGCCTCCTACGGCCACGTCCGCGATCTGCCCGAGAGCGACCTCGGCGTGGACGTCGAGGACGGGTTCCGGGTCACCTACGTGGTGCCGGAGGACAAGCAGCGGCACGTGGGCGAGCTGAAGAAGGCCCACCGGGGCGCCGACGACCTCGTGCTCGCCACGGACTACGACCGCGAGGGGGAGGCGATCGCCTACCACGTCGCGACCCTCCTCGGCGTCGAGCCCGAGCGGGCCAAGCGCGTCACCTTCACCGAGATCACCCGGGACGCGATCCTCGAGGCCTTCGCGCACCCGCGCGGCATCGACCTGATGCTCTTCGACGCCCAGGAGGCCCGGCGGGTGCTCGACCGGCTCGTCGGGTACAAGATCAGCCCGATCCTGTGGCGGCGGGTCCGCCCCGGCCTGTCGGCGGGGCGCGTCCAGTCCGTCGCCGTGCGCCTCATCGTCGAGCGCGAGCGCGAGATCCGGGCCTTCGTCCCGGTCGAGCACTGGAGCATCGACGCCCGGCTCGCGCCCGACGGCGACGAGCATGCGTTCCTCGCCCGGCTCACGCAGGTCCCCGAGGGGCGGCTCGCGCCCTCGCCCGACAAGCGGGGCATCGTGCTCGGCACCCAGACCGAGGCCGAGACGCACGCCGAGCGCCTGCGCCGGGCCGTCTACCGGGTCACGAAGGTCGAGCGCAAGGAGCGCCGCCGGCAGCCGCCGCCCCCGTTCACCACCTCGACCCTCCAGCAGGAGGCGGCGCGGAAGCTCGGCTTCTCGGCCCGCAAGACCATGACCCTCGCCCAGCGCCTGTACGAGGGCGTGGACCTGCCCGGAGAGGGCACGGTCGGCCTCATCACCTACATGCGCACGGACTCCGTCCAGCTCGCCGAGACCGCGCTGCGGGAGATCGCCGGCTTCATCCGCACCGAGTACCCGCCCGAGTACGCCCTCGCCGAGCCCCGTCGCTTCCGCACCCGCGCGCGCGGCGCGCAGGAGGCCCACGAGGCGATCCGGCCGACGTCGGTCCTGCGGCACCCCTCCCGCGTGGCCGCGGCGCTGGACCGGGACCACCTGCGCCTGTACACGCTGATCTGGCAGCGGACGGTCGCGAGCCAGATGGCCGAGGCCCGCTACGACCAGGTCGGGGTGGACATCGAGGCCACCGCCGACGGGCTCGTCTACGGCCTGCGCGCGACCGGGCAGACCCTGCGGTTCGATGGGTACCTGCGCGTGTACACCGAGGGTCGGGACGAGGGGCCCGAGGAGGAGGCCGAGGCCCGCCTGCCGGACCTCTCGGCCGAGCAGGTCCTGCGCCTGCTCGAGGTCCTGCCGGAGCAGCACTTCACCCAGCCGCCGCCCCGCTACACGGAGGCCTCGCTGGTGAAGACCCTCGAGGAGCTCGGCATCGGCCGTCCCTCGACGTACGCCCAGATCATCTCAACGATCCAGGAGCGCGGGTACGTCCGGCTGCAGGACCGGCGCTTCCACCCGGAGGACGTGGCCGAGGTCGTGATCGACAAGCTGATCGAGCACTTCCCCGAGATCGTGAACGTGAACTTCACGGCCAAGATGGAGGAGGACCTCGACCTCATCGCGGAGGGGCGGGCCGGGAGGAACCAGGTGCTGCGCGAGTTCTGGGTCCCCTTCTCCGAGGACCTGAAGCGGGCCGAGGAGAAGTTCGAGCGCTACGTCGAGGACCTCGACGAGGAGTGCCCACGCTGCATCCAGGAGGGCCGCACGCCGCCCGGACATCTGCAGATCCGGCTCGGGCGCTACGGTCGGTTCATCGGCTGCTCGCGTTGGGCGGCCGAGGACGGAGGCTGCCGGTACATCCGGAACCTGAACGGTGAAGAGCGCCCCGAGCCGGAGGTCCTGGACGAGACGTGCCCGGAGTGCGGTCGCCCGCTCGTTCGCAAGGTCGGCCGGTACGGGCCGTTCGTCGGGTGCTCGGGGTACCCCGAGTGCCGGTACGTGAAGAAGGAGGCGCCGCGCTCGACCGGGGTGACGTGCCCGCAGTGCGGTCGGGGCGAGATCGTCGAGAAGCGCACGCGCTTCGGGCTCATGTACGGCTGCGACCGCTACCCCGAGTGCGACTTCGCCGTGAGCAACCCGCCGGAGCCGAGCCACGCCTGTCCCGAGTGCGGCTCGTTGCTGCTGCGTCGCCCGAAGTCCTACCGGTGCTGGAGCTGCGGCGCCGAGCTCGACCTGGAGCTGCGGGTCACCAAGCACGGCGATCCCGAGGCGGAGGCCGCTGCGCGGGCCGCGAAGGCGGCCGCGCGTGCGGCGAAGAAGGCGAACGCGAGGAAGACGGGCGCGAAGAACGCCAAGAAGAAGAAGGCGGCGGGCTCCGGGCGGACGGCCCGTGGGACGCGGACCTCGGAGGAGGCCGTCGGGCCCGCGGCGGCGGAGGGGTAGGTGTCCTCGCTCGCGGACGAGGTGGCGGCGCTCCGCGGCACGAGGCCCGCGACCTTCAAGGACCTCCTGACCCACCACGCGTTCTCGAAGCTGCTCGCCGCCCAGGGGATCTCCTCGCTCGGCGACTGGGTGGGGTTCGTCGCGGTGGCGGCCCTGGTGAAGCGGCTCGGCGGTGACGTCGGGGCCTACGCGGTGGCGGGCGTCATGGTGGCCCGCATGCTGCCGGCGATCCTCTTCGGGCCGATCGCCGGCGCGCTCGTCGATCGGGTGGATCGCAGGCGCATCATGATCCTCGCGGACCTCGCCCGCGCGGGCCTCTACGCGACGATGCCGTTCCTCGGCAAGCTCTGGCTGATCTTCCTCGTCTCCTTCGTCATCGAGTGCTTCTCGCTGCTGTGGACGCCCGCGCGGGACGCGAGCCTGCCGAACCTGGTCCCGAGGCGTCAGCTCGCGAACGCCAACTCGCTCGGTCTGGTGACCACCTACGGGACGCTCCCCCTCGGGGGCCTCGTGTTCGCGTTCCTCGCCGGTGGCTCGGGCCTGGTCCCGACCCTGCGCGACACCCCCGAGGCGCTGCCGCTGCTGCTCGATGGGGGGACATTCCTCTTCTCGGCGTCCATGGTGAGCCGGATCCGCTTCCCGAAGCAGGCCCCCCGCGCGCGCGGACGCCTCGAGCTCGCCCACGTGGGGCGGGACATGCTCGAGGGGGTCCGGTTCCTGCGCGAGGACTCGCTCGCCTCGGCGATGACCCTCGGCATCGTCGTCGCGTTCAGCGCGGTGGGCGCGGTCCTCGCGCTCGGCCCGATCTTCGCCACCGACACGCTGGGGGCCGGCAACACCGGGTGGGGGATCCTCGTGACCTCCTTCGGCGTGGGGATGGGGATCGGGATGGGCCTGTCGAACAAGGCGGTCGACCTCATCGAGCGCGAGCACGTGTTCGTGTGGTCGCTCCTCTCGGCGGCGGGCACGCTGTGGGTGCTCGCGGCGATGCCGAGCATCGAGCTCGCGACGGTCATGACCGTGGTGCTCGGCGTCGTCTGCGGCTCGGCGTGGGTGAGCGGGTACGTGCTCCTGCAGGAGAACGTCGAGGACCGATTCCGGGGTCGGACGTTCGGGGCGCTCACCGTGCTCGCACGCCTCGGGCTGTTCCTGTCGCTCGCGCTGTTCCCGGTGCTCGCGGGTATCGTGGGGCCCCGTGAGGCGTACCTCGGCGATCAGCGGATCGACCTGTCCGGCACCCGGGTCGCGCTCTGGGTGGCGGGCGCGATGGTCGTGGCGGCCACGGAGGCGACCCGCCGGGGGCTCTCGCGCTTCCGCATCGGCCGACCCCAACCGCTCGCGCTCGTGCCCAAGCTGAAGCGGCCGCAGGCCAGGGGGCTGTTCGTTGCCTTCGAGGGGGTCGAGGGCTCGGGCAAGGGCACCCAGATCCGCCTGGCCAAGGAGTACCTCGAGTCCCTCGGCCTGCCGGTCCTCGTGACGCGCGAGCCCGGCGGCACCGAGCTCGGCGAGAAGCTCCGCGAGATCCTCCTCGACCGCTCGACGGGCGCGCTCGACGCGAAGACCGAGGCCCTGCTGTTCGCCGCGAGCCGGGCCCAGCACGTGGCCACGGTCATCCGTCCGGCCCTCGCCGCAGGGAAGGTCGTGCTCTGCGACCGCTACATCGACTCGAGCCTCGCGTACCAGGGCTGGGCCCGGGGGCTCGGCGAGCAGGACGTCCTCACCCTGAACGTGTGGGCGACGCAGGGCCTGTTCCCGGATCTCACCATCCTGCTGCACCTCGAGCCCGAGGCCGGGCTGCGGCGCACGCTCGAGGAGCCCGACCGGATCGAGCTCGAGGGCCTGGAGTTCCACGCGAAGGTCGCCGACGCGTACCTGCGGATCGCCGAGGAGCACCCCGAGCGCTTCATCGTGGTCGATGCGTCCGACGCGCCCGAGCGCGTGCACGAGCAGGTCGTCGCGGCGCTCCAGCGGGTCCTGAAGGAGCGGGAGGAGAACGGCGACGGCGGCTGAGGTGCTGGAGGGCGTCCCGGGGCAGGAGGCCGCGATGGCGTTCCTGCGCCAGGCGGCCGCGAGGCCCCACCACGCGTACCTGTTCGCGGGGCCCGAGGGCGGCGGCAAGTCGCTCGCGGCGCGGGCGTTCGCCGCGGCGGTGCTGTGCCCCGAGGGCGGCTGCGGGCGGTGCCGCTCGTGCCGCCTCGCGCTGCAGGACAAGCACCCCAACTGCTTCCTCGTGGAGCCCGAGGGTCGGGACATCCACGTGGAGACCGTGAAGCAGGAGATCTGGCACCCGGCGTACCGCACCGCGCCCGAGCCGGGTCGCAAGGTCTTCGTGATCCGGGAGGCCGACCGTCTGAACGCCTCGGCGGCCGACGCGTTCCTGAAGGTGCTCGAGGAGCCCCCGGCCGACGCCGTGTTCCTGCTGCTCTCGGCGCGCCCGCACGAGCTGCCGGAGACGATCCTGTCGCGGTGCCACGTGGTCACGTTCCAGCCGCTCGCGGAGCCCTTCATCGTCGAGGCGCTCATCGCGGAGGGGGCGGACGCCGAGCGCGCGGCGCTCGCCGCTCGGCTCTCGGGCGGCAACCTCGGGCGGGCGCGGCGCCTGGCGATGGATGCGGACGGGCTCGCCTTCCGGGACGTGGCCCGGCGCGCGCTCGCGCGCGCGGCGGCGGG
>CAZXJB010000054.1:0-17571 GCA_964640965.1 uncultured Actinomycetes bacterium
GTGTCCCGCACGGTGACGTTCACGCCGGCGCCCTCGAGCAGGCCGGCGAACGCGCGGATCCGGCCAGGCGGACTGCCCTGCATCGGGAACCCGGGCGTCCGGTTCAGCGGGATGAGGTTCACGTGCGCGCGGAGGCGGCGCACGATCGGCACGAGCTTGGCCGCCTGCTCGTCGGTGTCGTTCACCCCGTCGATCATCACCCACTCGAGCGAGGGGCGGTGGTGGGTGCGCTCGCGCCAGGCGGCGATCGCCTCGATCAGCTCCCCGAGGCCCCAGAGCCGGTTGGCCGGCACGAGCTCGCCCCGCAGCTCGTCGTCGGCCGCGTGCAGGCTCACGGCCAGGCGCACCTGGTCGTTCGCGTCGGCCAGGCGCCGGATCCCCGGCACGATGCCGACGGTGGAGATCGTGATGTGGCGCGAGCCGAGGCCCATCCCGCGCGGATCGGTGAGCCGCGCGACGGCGCCGAGGCTCGCGCGCTCGTTCGCGAAGGGCTCGCCCATCCCCATGAAGACCACGTTCGTCACGCGCCGGGGGGTCCAGGCGGGCAGGCGCGGCGCCGCGCGGCGGGCCCAGACGACCTGCGCCGCGATCTCGCCCGCCGAGAGGTTGTTGCGCAGCCCCATCTGCCCGGTCGCGCAGAACGCGCACCCCATCGCGCAGCCGGACTGGGTCGACACGCACGCCGTCACGCGGTCGCGGTAGCCCATGATCACGGTCTCGATCACGTGGCGGCCGCCGAGCTCAAGGAGCACCTTGCGCGTCGCGCCGCCATCGGCCTCGCGCTCGGCGAGCACCCGGACCTCGATCGGGAGCTCCTCGGCCAGGCGCTCGCGCAGCCGGGCGGGGAGGTCGGTCATCTCCTCGTAGGTCGCGCTGCGGCGCCACAGCTGCCGGTAGAGCTGGCGCGCGCGGAACGCCGGCTCGCCCCAGTCGGCCAGCCGCTCGGTGAGCTCCTCGAGCGTGAGGTCGTAGACGTTCACACCCCGAGGGTACCCTGGACGGGTGGGAGCGGACCCGATCGCGTCGATCCTCGAGCGGTACGGGGTCGTCGTGCTCGACGGCGGCCTCGGGACCGAGCTCGAGGCCCGCGGGGCGGACCTGCGCGACCCGCTGTGGTCGGCGAAGGTCCTGCTCGAGGACCCCGACCTGATCCGCGAGGTCCACACCGCCTACTTCGAGGCCGGGGCCGACGTCGCGATCTCGGCGAGCTTCCAGGCGAGCGTCGAGGGCTTCGCCGCCCGCGGCTTCGACCGCGCCACCGCGGAAGGGCTGCTGCGCCGCAGCGTGGAGCTCGCGCAGGAGGCCCGGGCCACCTGGTGGCACGCGGCCGAGCGCCCGGGCCGCCCCTTCCCGCTCGTCGCCGCCTCCGTCGGTCCCTACGGCGCCGTGCTCGGGAACGGCGCCGAGTTCACCGGGGACTACGACCGGGACGAGGAGGAGCTCGTCGAGTTCCACCTGCCCCGGCTGCTCGCGCTCGCCTCGGCCGAGCCGGACCTGCTGGCCTGCGAGACCATCCCCTCGATCGTCGAGGCCCGCGCCCTCGTGCGCGCCCTGGAGCGGGCCTTCGAGCGGGTCCCGCCCGTCCCCGCGTGGGTGAGCTTCAGCTGCCGCAACGCCGCCGAGATCTGCGACGGGACCCCCTTCGCCACGGCGGTGCGCACCGTCGCGGCCTCGCCGCACGTCGTCGCGATCGGCGTGAACTGCACCTCGCCGCTCCACCTCGAGGGGCTGATCCGGATCGCCGCCGAGGAGACCGACCGGCCGGTGGTCGTCTACCCGAACCGCGGCGCGTTCTGGGACGGCGTCCGCCGCGCGTGGGTCGACCCCCCGCGCCAGGACGCCCGGCCGCCGCTGCAGCCCGTCCGCTGGCGCGAGGCCGGCGCCCGGCTGATCGGCGGCTGCTGCGGCGTCGGCCCGGCCCAGATCGCCGCGATCGCGCTCGAGCTCGGCCGCGCCGCCTGACCGGGCTCACGCGCGCGTGAGGGCGAACGCGCCGTAGCCCACGACCCGCCAGGGGTCCCCCGCCGTGTCGGCGGAGGTCCGCAGGTCGAGCAGGTGCACGGCGAGGTCCTCGCGGCGGGCGAGCTCGACGATCCCCCGCAGCGCGAAGACGCCGCAGGCGTCCTCGAGCCCGATCCCCTCCGGATCGCGCGCGAGGACCGTCTCGGCCGTCCGCCGGTCCAGGCGCTTGGCCGTGGCGTCGTCGTGGTAGTGGCTGAGATCGGTGCTCACCACGACGAGCGCGTGCGGCAGCACCGCCGCCATGAGCGCCGCCGTCTGCGCGGGACGCGAGACGCCGACGACGACCGGGCAGATCCGCAGCTCCTCGCCGAGCAGGCGCTGGAGGAACGGCAGCTGGACCTCGAGCGAGTGCTCGGGCAGGTGGGGCACCTCGTCCGCCGTGGTCCCCGCCGCGAGGACGAGCCCGCGGAGCTCCTCGTCGAGGGGCACCGTCCCGAGGGGCGTCCGCCAGGCCTTGGCCGTGGAGACCGCCGCGCCCCGCAGCGGCGCGAAGTGCGCCGGGCCGAACAGCGCCACCCGGGGGACGACCGGACCCCGCAGCAGCGCGTAGGCGGTGGCGGCGACCGGCCCGGAGTACGCGTAGCCGGCGTGCGGCACGACGAGCGCGACCGGCGGGCCGGGGACGGGCGGCGGCGTCGCCTGCTCGAGGAGCGCATCCACCGCCGCGGCGAGCTCGCCGGGGTCCGCCGGGTAGAACGCCCCGGCCACCGCGGGCCGCCGCTCCCCGACCGCCCCCGGCGCCCTCATCGGTCCGCTCCGATCCGCACCGGCAGGCGTCTCGAGCCCCACCGCCCGGGGGCGCCGCGGAAGACGCCCGGGATCCGGGTCCCGCAGGAGCGGCACCGTCCCTCCTCATCGAGGTTCCACCGGCCGAGCTCGTACCCGCTGCGCTCGATCACGAGGGCGCCGCAGGAGGGGCACCAGGTGCTCTGCCCCTCGGGGTCGAAGACGTTCCCGGTGTAGGCGTAGCGGACCCCGTTGCGCATCGCGATCGCTCGGGCGCGGCGGAGCGTCGAGGGCGGGGTCGGCGGTCGGTCGAGCATCTTGTAGTCGGGGTGGAACGCGGTGAAGTGCATCGGCACGTCGGGCCCGAGGTGCTCGACCACCCACCGGGTCATCGCGTCGATCTCCTCGTCGGAGTCGTTCAGCCCGGGGATCAGCAGGTTCGTGAGCTCGACCCACACGTCGGTCTCGCGCACCAGCCACTCGATCGTCTCGAGCACCGGGGCGAGCTCGCCGAGGCAGACCTCGCGGTAGAAGTCCTCGGTGAAGCCCTTGAGGTCGACGTTCGCGGCGTCCATCGCCCCGAACAGGCGCTCGCGCGCGGGCGCGGTGGCGTAGCCCGCCGTGACCGCCACCGAGGCGATCCCCCGGGCGCGGCAGGCCGCGGCCACGTCCACCGCGTACTCGAGGAAGATCACCGGGTCGTTGTAGGTGAAGGCGACGCTCGGGCACCCCAGCCGCTCGGCGGTCTCGGCGATCTGCTCGGGCGAGGCCCAGGCCGCGAGGGTGTCGACCTCGCGCGACTTGGAGATGTCCCAGTTCTGGCAGAACCGGCACCCGAGGTTGCACCCGGCGGTGCCGAACGAGAGGACCGGCGTCCCCGGCAGGAAGTGGTTGAGCGGCTTCTTCTCGATCGGGTCGACGCAGAACCCGCTCGAGCGCCCGTAGGTCGTGAGCACGATCCGCCCGTCCACGCAGGCGCGGACGAAGCAGAACCCGCGCTGCCCCTCGTGGAGGCGGCACGCGCGCGGGCATGCGTCGCACTGGACCCGACCGTCCGGCAGCGCGTGCCAGAGCTCGGTCGGGTGGCCGGTGAGCTCCTCCCGCGTCCGCATCGCCCACCCCCGTGCTCCATGATGGCACCCGCGGGCCCGGCGCGCGAGGTCGGGTAGCCTGCACCGCGATGCCGCCGATCCTGCTCGCGCTCGCGTCGGGGCTCGCGTGGGGGGCCGCCGACTTCCTCGGCGGCACCTCGGCCAAGCGCCGCCCCCTCGCGACCGTGCTGCTCGTCTCCCAGCTCGCCGGCTTCGTCTTCGTCGGCGCGGTCGTGCTGCTGCGTGGCGCCGGACCACCCTCACGGGAGAGCCTGGCGGCCGGGCTAGCCGGCGGGGTGGCCGGGGTGATCGGCCTCGGCGCGCTGTACCGGGGGCGCGCGGTGGGCACGATGGGGCTCGTCGCCCCCACCGCCGCGCTCTCGGGGGCGGTCCCGGTCGCGTGGGGGCTCTTCGTGCGGGGCGAGCGCCCGGGCCCGCTCCAGCTCGCCGGCGTCCTGGTGGCGATCGCGGGCATCGTCGCCGCCGCCCGGGCGCCGGATGCGGACGGCGGGCGCTCCACCCGGGGTCTCGGGCTCGCCCTCCTCGCCGCCCTCGCCATCGGCATGCTGACCGTGGCCCTCGACGGCGCCGGTCGCGCCGACCCCCCCTGGGCGACGCTCGCGGTCCGCACGGGGGCGCTCTGCACGCTCGCCCTCGTCGCCGCCGTCCGCCGACCCGCGCTCTCGCTCGGGGGACGGGACGCCCCCCGGATCGCGCTCACCGGGGTGCTGGACAACGGCGCGAACCTCGCCTTCGCGATGGCGGCCGACGCCGGCGGGCTGCTCGCGCTGAACGGCGTCCTCGGCTCGCTCTACCCCGTGACCACGGTGGTGCTCGCCCGCGTCGTCCTGCGCGAGCGCATGACCGCGCCGCAGCGGGCGGGGGTCGCGGCCGCCCTGCTCGGGGTCGCCCTCATCGCGGCCGGGTGAGCTCGGCGATCCCGGCGAGCAGGAGCTCCGCGGAGGCCCGGTTCGTCGCGAGCGGCACATCGTGCACGTCGCAGACCTTCAGCACGGCCTGGATGTCCGGCTCGTGCGGATGGGCGGTGAGGGGGTCGCGGAAGAAGATCACGGCCCCGATCTCGCCGGTCACGATCCCCGCCCCGATCTGGAGGTCGCCCCCCTGGGGCCCGCTCGCGACGCGCTCGACCTCCAGGCCGAGCTCCGAGGCGAGGAGCGACCCGGTCGTCGCCGTCGCGACGAGCCGCAGGCCCCGCAGCAGCTCGAGGTGATCCCGGCCGAAGCGCAGCAGGTCGTCCTTCTTGCCGTCGTGCGCGATGAGCGCCAGCGTGAAGGCTCGCCCGTCCATCGACCTCAGCCTACGCCGGCCGCGTGACGGCCGCGTGACGGCCGTGCGAGCTCGTCGTGACCGCCGCGGGAACGTCCCGGCCCGGGTCAGCTCTGGAACCCGAGGCCGAGCCGGTCGAGCAGGGCGAGCCACGCCCCTCGGCGCCCCGTGCGGTCGAGCCGGTCGTAGGCGCGCACCGTCTGGCGGATGCCGAGGTACCGCAGCGGCTCCGGGGGGAACGGCACGGGCTTGCTGCGCACGAACCGCAGGGCCGTGCGCTCGGTCTCGAGCCCGTCGACGAGGTCGAGGGCCGTCCGAGCCCCGAACCGCGTCGCCCCCACGCCGAGGCCGGTGTAGCCGACGGCGTAGGCGACCCGGCCGCCGAGGGCCGTGCCGAAGAACACGGAGTAGCGGCTGCAGGTGTCGATGATCCCGCCCCACCGATGGGTGAAGCGGATCCCCTCGAGCTGCGGGAAGGTCTCGAAGAAGTGCCGCGCGAGCCGGGTGTGGACGGCGTCGTCGAGCTCGAGCCGGCGTGAGGTCCGCCCGCCGAAGTGGTAGGTGGCGTCGTAGCCGCCCCAGAGGACGCGGTCGTCGGCCGACAGCCGGAAGTAGTGGAAGCGGTTGGCGGCGTCCGAGAGGCCCTCGCGGCCCGCCCAGCCGATCGCCGCGCGCTGCTCCGAGGACAGCGGCTCGGTCATGAGGACGTGGTCGTAGACGGGGACGACGGAGGCCCTGATCCGCCGGAGGAGCGGTGGGAAGCCGTTCGTCGCGAGGATCGCGCGCTCGGCCCGGACCGCGCCCTCCTGCGTGCGGGCGAGGACCCCCGCGCCCTCGCGCTCGAGCGCGACCACCGGCGAGCGCTCGAAGATCCGCACGCCGAGCCCGAGGGCAGCATCGCGTAGCCCCCAGGCCAAGCGCGCGGGGTTCACCAGGGCGTGTCCCTTCCCGCCCACCCGCAGCCCCGCGAGGTAGACGGGCGAGCGCAGGAGGGCCTGGGTCTCGGCCTCCCCGAGCACCTCCGCCTCGTAGCCGAACCCGCGGTGCGCGCTCGCCGCCTCCTCGAACCACGCGGCCTCGTGGGGGCGCCTCGCGAGGAGCACGACGGGCCCGAGCTCGAGATCGGCGCGGATCCCGTACCGCTCCACCGCCGCGACCAGCCCGTCGAAGGTCTCCAGGCCCTGACGCTCGAGCTCGGCGATCTCGTCGGGGAACCGGCGGATCCCGTTCTCGAGCCCGTGCGTGAGCGAGGCCGCGACGAACCCGCCGTTGCGCCCGCTCGCGCCCCAGCCGACCCGACCGCCCTCGAGGACGACGACCTCGCGGCCCGGGTCGCGCTCCTTCGCCTCGACGGCCGCCCACAGGCCGGTGAACCCGGCGCCCACCACGAGGAGGTCGGCGCGCAGGTCCCCCCGGAGAGGGTCGAGCGGGTCCGGGCGGGCGGGATCGTCCAGCCAGGCAGAGATCGGCCGGGCGTCGGCGAACGCGCGGCGGAGATCCCGGTCGGAGGAGACCTGCGGGCACATCCGGGGAAGGCTACCGCGCCGCGGGCCCGGAGGGGCCCCCCGGAGCCCCCCGGCGCCGCCCCCTAGTGCTTCGGCCAGTTCGCCGCGCCGGCGAGCACCGTCGCGACGAGCGTGGCCACGGGCACCAGGAGGTACCGGACCTTGCGCAGCAGCGCCATGGCACCTCCTTCCCTCGGCTGAAGGACTTCAGTCTCGGCAACGTAACCCGATACTTCTCTCGGAGACAAACGACGTGCTACGAGGCCGTGGCTCGGGTGCTACAGTGAGCGGAGCAGGCGGGCGCGAGGCCACCGGCCCACGCCCGTACCGCACGTCGCATGTCGCTTCCCCCGGGCGGTCCGGAGGTGGGTCGGTGATCGGCAGGCGGATCCGCGAGCTGCGCCTCGCGCGCGGGATGACCCAACGCGAGCTCGGCTCCCCGCGGTACACGCACGCCTACGTGAGCACGATCGAGTCGGGGCGCCGGAACCCCTCCCCGAAGGCGCTCGCGTTCTTCGCCGAGAAGCTCGGCGTCACCGCAGAGCAGCTCGCCACCGGGAGACCCCCCGACCTCGTCGCGCGCCTGGAGACCGAGCTGCTCCAGGCCCGCCTCGCCGTCTCCGACGGGAGGCTCGAGCAGGCCGAGCGCCTGTTCGCGCGCATCGCTTGGGAGGCCCGCCGCTTCGACCTCCTGCGCCTGCAGGCCAGGGCGGAGGAGGGTCGCGCGCTCGCCCGGGAGCGGGCCGGGGACCCGACCGCGGCCCTCGAGCGCTACCGCCGCGCCCTGGAGCTCCTCGAGGGGGAGCCCGCGGCCCTCCGGGCCGACGCGGTCGCCGGCATCGCGAGATGCTTCCTCGCGCTCGGGGACGGCCCGTACGCGATCCACCGGCTCGAGAGCCTCCTCGCCGAGCTCGAGCACGACGGGCCCCCGGACCCGAACGCGCTGGCCCGGATCCACGCCTCGCTCGTCGACGCCTACCTCGACGCCGGGCTGTACCGGCGGGCGGCGGAGTCCGCCGCCGAGCTCGAGCTCCTGGCGCCGCGCCTGACCGACCCCGTCCGGATCGCGCAGATGCACATGAACACCGCGCACCTGTACCTCGTCCAGGGGCGGATCGAGGAGGCCGAGCGCTCCCTCCAGCGCGCCGAGGACGCCTACCGCCAGCTCTCGCTCCAGGCCGAGCTCGGGGGCACCCACCTCGCGCGCGGGTACGTCGCCTCCCGCAGCGGCCGGCTGGCGGAGGCGCGCGAGCATCTCGAGCGGGCGGTGCGCGTGTTCGAGGAGACCGCCAACGAGAAGGACCTCGTCCGAGCGCTGAACGAGCTCGCGCGCGTGGAACGTGTGCAGGGCAACCTCGAGCGGGCGGTCGCGCTGCTCGAGCGGACGATCCGGATCGCGGGCGAGAAGGACGTATCCGTCGTCGCGTGGGCCCATCGGGAGCTCGGCGTGACCCTCGCCCTGCGCGACCCCGCGCGCGCGGAGAAGCACATCCGCGAGGCGATCTCCCTGTACGAGCGGGCCGAGCAGGCCGCCGACCTCGCCGCGAGCTACCGGGCCCTCGGCGACGTGCTCGAGGCCCGCGGCGACCGCGAGGGCGCGTTCCAGGCCTACCGGGCGGGGATCCTCGCGATCGAGCGGCACCTGTAGGCGGCTAGACTCCGCGCCTGATGCGACCCCTGCGCGTCGGCGTGCAGCTCCCCGAGGTCGAGCGCGACGTGCGCTGGCCCGAGTACCTCGCGATGGCCCGCGCCGCCGAGGGGGTCGGCTTCGACTCGATCTGGATGGGCGACCACCTCCTGTACCGGGGCGACGGGCGCCCCGAGCGCGGGCCCTGGGAGGCCTGGACGATGCTCGCCGCCCTCGCCGCCGTGACCGAGCGCGTCGCCCTCGGCCCCCTCGTCGCGAGCGCCGCCTTCCACGCCCCGGCGATGCTCGCGAAGATGGCGGCCACGGTGGACGAGGTGAGCGGCGGGCGCCTCGTGCTCGGCATCGGCGCGGGATGGAACCGCGTGGAGTTCGAGGCCTTCGGGTTCCCCTACGACCACCGCGTCGAGCGCTTCGCCGAGGCCTTCGACATCCTGCGGCGGCTCCTCGCCGGCGAGCGGGTCACCTCCCGCGGCCGGTACCACCGCGTCGAGGACGTCGTCCTGCTCCCCCGCCCGCGGCGCACACCGCCGATCATGCTCGGCTCGAGCGGGCCGCGCATGCTCGAGATCGCCGTGCCCCACGTCCAGGCCTGGAACGCCTGGTTCGACCTCTTCGGCAACACCCCCGAGGGGTTCGCCGCCGAGAGCGCGAAGGTCACCGCCGCCGCCGAGCGCGCGGGGCGGGACCCCGCCGGGATCGCCCGGAGCGCCTGCGCGCTCGTCGTGCTCGACCGTTCGGCGGGCGAGCGCCCGATCCCGCCCGACTGCCCGCCGCTGGAGGGCCCGCCCGAGGCGATCGCCGCCGGGCTGCGCGCCTTCGCGGAGGCCGGCGCGGACGAGGTGATCTGCGTGGTCTCGCCGATCACCGAGGGCTCGATCCGCGAGCTCGGCCGCGCGCTGGCCCTCCTCCGGGCGTGAGGCTCAGGCGGGCCTGGTCACGTCGGCGACCTCCGCCCGCGTGACCCGCACGAGATCCGCGGGATGGAGGTGCGCGTTCACCCCTCTCGCGCCAGCGCCGATCGCCACGCGCTCCAGCGTGAGGATCGACGCGTCGGCGATCACCGGCCAGGGCGAGCTCGAGCCGAACGGCGTGATGGCCCCGCGCTCGTAGCCGGTCGCCGCCCTCGCCTCCTCCGGGTCCGGGAGCGCGAGCCGGCTCACGCCGAGGTGGGCTCGGAGCTTCGGCCAGTCGATCTGCCGACCCCCGGGCACGAGGACGAAGACGTAGTCGTCCGCGCCGCGCCGCACGACGATCGTCCGGAGCAGCTGCTCGAGCGCGATGCCCTGCAGCGCCGCGCTCTCCTCGGCGCTGCTCGGCCGCTCGGTCCGCACGAGCTCGAACGCGACCCCGGTGGCCGCGAGCGCGCGGATGGCCGGCGTGTCCACGGGCGCCGAGGATACCCGGCACCGCGTGGGGAGGCTCAGGAACGCGTGGGAGTCGAGCACGGGGCTCACGAGGGCGGGAAGCCGCCGGGGAACGTCTGCCAGGGGAGCGGCTCGTCGAAGTCCTCGGACATCCAGATCTGGCCCCGGTACCTCCCGATCGGGCGGCGTCGCTCCACCGGCTCGACCGGCACGAGCCGAGCCACCGGCTTTCCGGCCCGAGCGATCACGATCTCCTCGCCTCGCTGGACGCGCTCGAGCAAGCGCGAGAGGTGCGTCTTCGCCTCGTGCACGTTCACGGTCCCGCGGGACCCGATCTCCTCCGCCGTGGCCACACGGTGAACGTAGCCCTCATCTCGCACGAAGTCGATCCGCTCACGCACGCACGCCCGTGCTGGCGTAGGCTGCAGCCGGCATGCGTCGGGAGCGCCCGCCCTCGCCGGTCCCGGAGGATCCCGCCTGGAGGCCCGTCCGCTGCGCCCGCTGCGGCGCCCCCTTCCGCTGCGGCGCGGACACGTCGTCCTGCTGGTGCGACGCGGTCGAGCTCACCCCCGAGCAGCGAACGCGCCTGGCGGCGCTCCGCCTCGAGGGATGCCTCTGTCGACGCTGCCTCGAGGGCCGGTGAGGGAGCCCGTGAGAGGGAGGGGGAACGCCATGGACGGTCCGGGTCGGCTCGCGGGGAAGGTCGCGCTCATCACGGGCGGGACCTCGGGGATCGGGCGCGCGAGCGCCGTGCGGTTCGCGCGCGAGGGCGCCGCCGTGGTGCTCACCGGTCGGGACGAGGAGCGCGGCCACGCCGTGGTGCGCGAGATCGAGGGCGAGGGCAACCGGGCGCGGTTCGTCCGCGCCGACGTCACCTCCGCCGAGGACTGTCGCCGCTCGGTCGAGGAGACCCTCGCCGCGTTCGGACGCCTCGACGTCCTCTTCAACAACGCCGGGGTGTACGTCGCCGGCGACGTCACGGAGTGCACCGAGGAGGAGTGGGACCTCCAGATCGACGTGAACCTGAAGGGCACGTACCTGATGTGCCGGGCGGCCGTCCCCGTGATGATCGCGCAGGGCGGCGGCGCGATCGTGAACAACAGCTCCGGCTGGGGGCTCGTCGGCGGCGAGCGCGCCGTCGCCTACTGCGCCGCCAAGGGCGGCGTGGTCCTGATGACGAAGGCGATGGCGCTCGACCACGGTCGCCACGGCATCCGCGTGAACTGCATCTGCCCCGGGGACACCGTCACGCCGATGGAGCACCGCGACGCCGAGCGCCGCGGCATGCGGTGGGAGGACTACGTCGCCGAGGCCTCGCGGCGGCCGCTCGGACGCATGGGCGACCCGGAGGAGGTGGCCGCGGCGGCGCTGTTCCTCGCGAGCGACGAGGCATCGTTCATCACCGGTGCGGTGCTCGCGGTGGACGGTGGGGGCGTGGCGGGGTGAGGGGGTAGTAGGCTGGAGGGACGGGCGGCGCGTGCCGGCTGTGGAGGACGGGGGTGAGGGTCATGCCGGACAGCATGGGGAAGCGGCGCCGCCGCGACGTGAAGGCCAAGAAGGCGGCCGCGAGGGAGGATCGTCGCCTCGCGCGCGCGAAGCGGCAGGCGGACCGCGCGGCCGGGCTCATCGAGGCCGGCCCGCCGATCGCCCCCGCGGAGCCGGCCGCCCTCGGGCTGCCGGCGGGACCTGAGCCGGAGGCGGCCGGCCCCGAACCTGGCGGGGGATCGAACGGACCGGCGTGAGCCCCAGGGAGCCTCGCAGCGCGGGACGATGGGATCGGTGGGACCAAGGAGCGACTCCACCTCCCGAAGGACGGCCCAGGGGGGGATACCCCGGCCTCAGCTGACCGAGCACGGGCGCCTGCGCCTGATCGGCGTGGCGCTGTGGCTCATCCTCGCAGCGGGGAGCTTCGTCCTGGCACGGGCGGCCGGCCCTCGAGGTTCGGTGCTCCCCTACATCGCCACGGCCGGGCTCACCGCCGCCGGAACGGTGGGGCTCGTCGCGTACGCGCGGTTCGCGAGCGCTCCCCCCGGGCTTCGCACCCTCCGGATCCTCGCGGTCCTCCTGCCGACCCTGTTCATCGTCTGCATCGAGGCGATCCTGCTGATCATCGAGGCCGACGAGCTGCTCACCGAGGTGGGCGAGCACATCGTCGCGACGGCCGTGCTCTCGCTCTCGGCCGTGCCGTTCTCGATCTGGATCTTCGGCCGGTTCGAGGCGCTGCGGAACGAGCTCGCCCGGCGCGCGGAGCGTCTCGAGCGACTCCACGCCGCATCCCTCGCGGTGACCGCGGACCCGGCGACGCCCCGCCTGCTCGAGACGATCGTCCGCGGAGCACGGGCCGTCGTCTCGGCCGACCGAGCGGTGCTCCTCCTTCACGATCGCGCCGGCGGGGGTGTCGGAGAGCGGTCGACCACCGCCGTTGCCGACCCGCCGGGCGAGGGACGCGGTTCGGTCGCCCTCGACGCGCCGCCCTGGTCGGCGGCAAGCGGGTCTCGGACGCTGGTCTCACGGGTCGGCCGGCCGAGAGGCGGCGAGCAGACCCTCACCGTCGAGCGCCGCGACGGCCCGCCGTTCACCCCCGAGGACGCCCTGCTGCTCGACATGTACGCGGTGGCCGCGGCCGCCGCGATCCAGAACGCCGAGCGCCTCGAGGAGGCCCAGCGGCTGGCGACGATCGAGGAGCGCGAGCGCATCGCGCGCGACCTCCACGACGACCTCGGCCAGCTCCTCGGCTTCCTCACGGCGAAGGTCCAGGCAGCGCGGGAGCTCGTCGGCGGCGGTCGTCCCGCCGAGGCGTCCGCCGAGCTGACCGAGCTCGAGTCCGCCGCCCGCGACCTGAGCGCGCAGGTGCGTGAGGCGATCCTCGGGCTTCGGACCTCGGCCGAGAGCGATCGTCCCCTCCCCCAGGCGATCGAGCGCTACGCGGCCGAGCTCGAGATCCAGAGCGGCCTGCGGGTCGAGCTTGAGATCGCGCCGGACGCCGGCGCCTCGCTGCCTGGGCCGACCCGCTACCAGGCGCTCAGGATCGTGCAGGAGGCGCTCTCGAACGTCCGCCGTCACGCGCACGCGGCACGCGCGTCGGTGTCGCTGTCCGAGCGCGACGGCGTCCTCGAGATCGTGGTCCGCGACGACGGCGCGGGGTTCGACCCTTCGGCGGCCGCGAGGTCGGGGCGGTTCGGCCTGAAGACGATGCGCGAACGGGCGCGATCGCTCGGCGGCACGCTCGAGGTGCGTTCGGCGCCCGGTGCGGGGACCACCGTGATCGCGACGATCCCCCTCGCGCCGGAGCGCTGAGCGATGCGGGTGCTCCTCGCCGACGACCACGCGCTGTTCCGGGCCGGGCTCGTGAGCCTGCTCCGGGCGCGCGGCGTCGAGGTCGTGGGCGAAGCGGCGGACGGGAGCGAGGCCGTGACGCTCGCGCGAGAGCTCCGACCCGACGTCGTGCTCATGGACCTCACGATGCCGGGGGTGGGCGGCCTGGAGGCCACGCGACTCATCAAGGCCGAGCTCCCCGAGATCAAGGTCGTGATGCTCACCGTGTCGGAGGCCGACGAGGACCTGTTCGAGGCGATCCGCAGCGGCGCGCACGGGTACCTGGTGAAGAGCATGCCCTCGGAGGACTTCTTCGAGCTGCTCGAGGCCCTGGAGCGGGGAGAGACGCCGCTCTCCCGCGGCCTCGCGGGCAAGATCATCCGCTACCTCGCCTCCGGGGGGCGACAGGGGGACGAGGCGGCGCTCACGAGCCGGGAGCTCGAGGTCCTGCGGCTGGTCGCGGACGGGCGAACGAACCGTCAGATCGCGCAGGAGCTCTCGGTCAGCGAGGCCACCGTGAAGTTCCACATCGGCAACATCCTCGACAAGCTCCACCTCCAGAACCGGGCGCAGGTCGTCGCCTTCGCCCACCGGCACGGTCTCGCACGGGCCGACGAGGCGGAAGCCGACCACCCCGACCGGCCCGGGACCGACCGGCCAGGGACCTAGCCGAAGGTCGAGGGGCGGCCTGCCAAGCCCTCCAGCGAGACCGCGGGACCCCCGCCCCTAGGGGCCGCACCTGCACCGTCCTAGGGTGCGGACATGAGCGAACGCGCGGATCGAAGGACGGGGGCGCGCGGGGCGCTGAGCCGACGGGCCTTCCTCGGGGGCGCGGCGGCGGCAGCGGCGGCGGTCACCGTCGGTGCCAAGGCGAGGGCGGCCGCCGACGAGCCCCACGACGCGCACGCCGCCGACGTCCCGCAGTGGGCGATGGTGATCGACCTCGCCCGCTGTGACGGCTGCAAGGAGTGCACGAAGGCGTGCCAGACCACGCACTTCACCGGCGACCAGGAGTGGATCCAGGTCTTCGAGGTGCAGGACGAGTACGGAGAGACGATCCACGTACCCCGCCCCTGCATGCAGTGCGAGAACGCGCCCTGCCTGAACGTCTGTCCCGTCGGCGCGACCTTCCGCAACGAGAACGGGACGGTGCTGATCGACCACGACGTCTGCATCGGGTGCCGGATCTGCATGGCCGCGTGTCCCTACGGGGCTCGCTCGTTCAACTGGGGCGAGCCGGAGAACCCACCCGGCGCGACCCTCGCCCGCTACACCCCGGAGTTCCCGGTGCCGCACCGGAAGGGGACCGTCGAGAAGTGCATGTTCTGCGCCCACGACGCCGAGGTCGGGAAGCTCCCCGCCTGCGTGACCGCGTGCCCCATGAACGCGATCTGGTTCGGCGACCTCGTCCGGGATATCGCGACGAACGGGCTCGAGACCGCCCAGCTCTCGTGGCTGCTCAGCAGCCGCGACGCCTTCCGGCTGAAGGAGGAGCTCGGGACGCGCCCCCGCGTGTGGTACCTGCCGGGGCACGGCCAGCAGTCGAAGGTGGTGCTGCCGATATGAGCGCCGACATGAGCGCCGAGACGCGCGCCGAGGCCGAGCTGATCGAGACCGACGGGCACCTCGGCCGTCTGCTCGAGCGGGCGGAAGCGCCCGTGCGGCCGGGAGCTTGGGGACCCCGAGGTCGGCTGCTCGTCGCCGCGCTGGCCGCCGTGGTCCTCTGGGGTGGGTTCGCCTGGGGGTGGCAGATCGCCCACGGCCTCGCCGTCACCGGTCTCAACGACCGCGTGAGCTGGGGCTTCTACATCACGAACTTCGTCTTCTTCATCGGCATCAGCCACGCGGGCACCCTCGTCTCGGCGATCCTGCGGCTGACCCGCGCCGAGTGGCGGCGTCCAGTCACCCGCCTGGCCGAGATGATCACCGTGGTCGCGCTCGTCGTGGGGGCGAGCATGGTCGTGATCGACATGGGGCGGCCGGACCGCCTCCAGAACGTGATCCTCCGTGGCCACCTGCGCTCCCCGATCCTGTGGGACGTCCTGTCCATCAGCACCTACATCACCGGGAGCCTGCTGTACCTGTTCCTCCCCCTCATCCCCGACGTCGCCACCCTCCGCGACGCCGGGGTCGGGGGTCGGATCCGCCGGCGGCTGTACTCGGCCCTCGCCCTGCGGTGGACGGGGGCGCCCGAGCAGCAGCGGCTCCTGGCGCGTGCGATCGGGATCATGGCCGTCGTGATCGTGCCCGTCGCCGTGTCCGTGCACACGGTCGTCTCCTGGATCTTCGGCATGACCCTACGCGAGGGATGGAACTCGACGATCTTCGGCCCCTACTTCGTGGTGGGTGCGATCTTCTCGGGCATCGCCGGGATCATCGTCGTCATGGCGATCTTCCGGCGCGTCTACCACCTCGAGGAGTACATCACCGAGCGCCATTTCCGGTACCTCGGCCAACTCCTGCTCGCCCTCGGGCTCCTGTACGTGTACTTCACCCTTTCCGAGTACGCGACGGTCGGCTACAAGATGCGGGTCGGCGACGACCGCCTGCTGACCGAGCTGCTCGTCGGACGCTACGCGGTGCCGTTCTGGCTCTTCGCGCTCGGTGGCACGGTCGTGCCGATCCTGCTGCTCTCGATCCGGCGCACGCGCACGATCACGGGGATCGTGATCGCCGCCGCGCTCGTCAACGTGGGGATGTGGTTGAAGCGACTCGTGATCGTCGTCCCGTCGATGGCCCTGCCGCTCATGCCCTACGAGTGGGGCTCCTACCACCCCACCTGGGTGGAGTACTCGATCACCGCCGCGGGGTTCGCGGGGTTCGCGCTCGTGTTCATCGTGCTCGCGCGGGTCTTCCCGGTGATCTCCGCATGGGAGATCCGCGAGGGCTGGGAGATGGAGGCCGCCCGGCATCTGGGGACCCCCGAGCCCGTGCCGACCCTCACGGCCGCCACCCCCGCATCGCCGTCCGCAGCCGGTCCGCGCGTCGGGGAGGGGTCCGCATGAGGCGCCTCCTCGCGGTCGGCACGCTCGCGGTCGCCCTCGGGCTCACGACCCTCGCCGCCCCGGCGGCGGCGGGCGAGGCGACGCCCACGGCGCTCACGGTCCGGGCCGACACCACCACCGTCGACGGCGATCCGGTGGTCGTCCATGCGACGCTCACCGACGCCCAAGGCTCCCCCGTCGCGGGCGCGCTGTTGCGCCTGGTCGTGCCCGTCGCGTTCATGGGAACGACGAAGAACGAGATCGTCGGTGAGGGCACGACCGACGAGCGGGGGCGGGCGACGATCCGGTTCGCCCCCGCGCAGACCGGGACCCTCACGGCCACCGTGAGCTTCTGGGGCACGGATCGGTACGCGCCGTCGGACGCGTCGCTCACCGTCGACGTGCTGCGGCCGGTGATCGTGTACCGGCCGGAGCCGGTCGGTCTCCAGGCGCCGTGGGCGCGGGCGAAGCTCATCCTCGTCCCGTTCCTCGGGGTGTGGCTCACGTACGCGGCGGTGCTCTGGCTCCTGGTGCGCCTCCGACGATCCGGGGCCCGTCCGCTCGCTCGCGCCGGCGGCCCGTGACCGCAGGATCGGGGACGGGCGAGCGCACGGAGGAGCCGGAGAAGAGGACCGGAGAACGGACAACCGGAGAACGACGGCAGGAAGGAGGAGTACGTATGACACGGAGGACAGGCTGGATCGGGATCGTGGCAGCGGCGGCGTTCGCGGCGACGGTCCTCGCCGCCTGCGGGTCGAGCTCGGGGTCATCTTCCAGCGGCGAGACGGGCGAGCCCACGGGCGCGACCGCCCCCGCGACCTCGAGCGCGCCGGCCGAGGGCACCGCCGTGGACGTCGCGCTCGGCGAGACCGACGTCCAGCACATGTACATGAACCTGAGCGCCACGGACGTCCCCGCCGGGACCGTCACGTTCCGGATCACGAACGAGGGCGTGAAGAAGCACGAGTTCGTGATCCTCGCAACGGACACCGCCGCGGCCGATCTCAAGCTCAACGGGGACGAGGTCGACGAGGAGGCCTACACGGTCGTCGATGAGGCCGAGGACATCGAGCCGGGCGCTTCGACCAGCCTGACCGTCTCGCTCGACCCCGGGCACTACGCGCTGATCTGCAACCTGAAGGGGCACTTCCGGATGGGGATGTTCAACGACCTGACGGTCTCGTAGCGCCGATCCCGAGCGCGGGAAGGGGAGGTCCGTCAGGACCTCCCCTTCCTTCCATCGGTTCAGCGTGAGCCCTTAGGCGGGACGGACGTCCGCGGCCTGGGGGCCCTTCTGGCCCTGGGTGACCTCGTAGGTCACCTTCTGCCCCTCGTCGAGGTTGCGATAGCCCTCGCCCGCGATCGCGCTGAAGTGAACGAACACGTCCGCGCTGCCGTCGTCAGGCGTGATGAAACCGAAGCCCTTGTCGGGGCTGAACCACTTGACGGTGCCTGTTGCCAATGCGATCCCTCCTTCCTTCGCCGTCGGGGCCTCGGAGCTGCCCGTCGGGCTACCGGCTGGCGCCGGGAGGGAACCGCATGGAACGCAAGCCTTGTGATGCCCTCGCCACCAGGGTACCGGGTTCCGGCCGCCGTCACACATCGGCGCCGGGGCCCGGCTCACGCGCG